>CAZCWY010000013.1:11995-16445 GCA_964502535.1 uncultured Candidatus Saccharibacteria bacterium | reverse complement strand
TTAGTAAGAATAATAGGGGAATTATTATCAACAATTAACATATATTCAAACATTACACTATTTCCACCATTTTCAGTCTTTGCAGACCAACCATCTTCATCAATATATACTCTACCAGTATCATTTACTACCTGACACTCTATACAAATTACCATACCTGTTATTAATCTTGTACCAGTTCCTTTTTTACCATATGCAGGAATATCTGGAAGATCGTGTAAGTTTTTACCAATTCCATGACCTACAAACATTTTTAATATATTAAAACCATTCTCTTTAGCTACTCTTTCCATTTCACAACCTATATCTCCTGTATAGTTACCTGTGATAGCTAGGGGAATACAATTTTCTACCGCCTCTCTGCCTGCTAAGAGAAGTTTAGTATTCTCTTTATCTGGTTTTCCCACACACCAAGTCCAACAATGATCTGTATTAAGACCTTTATATATAATTCCAAAATCTATGGATACTAAATCACCCTTTTTTAAAGGAATGTCTTTAGGAATACCATGAACTGCTATATCATTAACAGAAATACAAGTATTAAAGTCATACCCTTTGACTCTTTTAAAGGAAGGTTTAACTTTAAACTCTTTACACAACTGACCTGCAAGTTCATCTATTTTAAGAGGAGTAACTCCATCCTTTATACTCTCTCCTAACTTTTTGAGAATATTAACAGAGATATTAGCGGCCTCCTTAAGTGTATTTTTTTCTTTTTCTTTGTTTATAACCATAGTGCAATTATATACCCAGAGTACATATTATCCAATGATAATTAATTCTTTTTCTGCTCTTGTTACTGCTGTATAAAGCCATCTTACATAGGTATCATCATCCATACTCTTAAATCTCTCTTCAAAAAGAATAACTCTATTTGCTTGACTACCCTGTGCTTTATGTACTGTTAATGCATACCCAAAGTCAAAATAGTTGATATCATTAATCCTTAAATTGTTAAAAGTAGGGGAATTAAATTGATCTACAGATATTTTTCCAATAAAAGGTTCCTCTTCATAATCAAGAGATATTTCTGTTTGATAGTAGGAAGTACCTTTTAATTTCTCTTTATATATTGAAAGGATTGTACCTGTCATTCCGTTATATATATTCATATTTCTGTTGTTTTTTAAACATATTACCCTATCCCCATTACAAGGTATTAAGGAATCGAATTGTAACCCCCTTATCTGCATATTTAATTTATTCCTTGTGGTATTGTAACCACACAATACCATTGTAGTATCATCAAAAGCATTAAAGAGGTCAGATATCTCATTCTGTGTGTCTTCATCCCGTCTGTTAAGTTTCTTAATATTTTTTCCAAACTCACCATATGGGATATCTTTTCCCTTTCTTACCATTTCAGAAATCTTAATAATTGGATTATCAGCTTCCTGTCTATATATTTTCTCTAATCTAAGTTCTGGTTTACTCATCAAATTAAAGTTTCCATCAATAGGGGGAAGTTGACCATGATCACCAACAGCAATAATGGGAACGTTAAAACTAAGTAAATCATTCCAAATATCTTCTGTAATCATAGAGGCTTCATCAACTACAATTAGGGAATATACAAAATCAGATTGAGGAATTTTTTCCCAACCAATGATGTTATCTCTATCATCAACTATTGCCTTGTATATTAACCGATGAATAGTACCAATATAGTCAGAATATGATATCGAATTTGAGTCTTTAAGTTTTCTTTCTAACACCCTTGCAGCTTTACCAGTATAACTACAATATGCAATATTTAATTTCTTTTTGCCTTTATTTAATATTGCTGTTAAAGAACCTAATATTGTAGTTTTTCCTGTTCCTGCATATCCACCCAATGTGATATACTGCTTAGAAGATTCTTTAAACCAAGAATAAATTGAATTTACTACCTGTTCTTGTTCATTTGATAATATTGGAAGAGACATAAAGATATAATATTACATTTATATATAAATGGGAAAAATATTAAGAAAAATAATTACACTATTTGTATTTTCACTTTTCCTTTTTAGTAACAATTCATCTGCTCAAGAGTCTAAGAAATTTGCTATTTCTTTTACAGGGATAGGATGTCCTCACTGTGCCAAAGTATCACCAGTATTGCATAAAAAGATTGAAGAGGGAAATCTCATTGTAATTGAGTACGAGATATATAACAAGATTGCTAATTCTCAAGTATTAAGTAACTATTCTGATTCCTACAATCTCTCTTTAGGTATCCCTCAAATCCTTTTCTCCAAAGAGTTAAAAGAGGATGGTGATTCTCCAATAATAAGTAAACTTGATGAAATGGTATCAAGTGCTAATCCGGACGAGATATTTCTTCAAAATGGAAAAAGTATTACATTTGATAAATTTGATTTAAATTCCTTAAATAGGTATCCAACCATATACTCTAAAGATAGGGTAGTTCTTAGAAAATCAATTACTACAATCTCTCAAGAACAAAATGTACAGATAAAAAATTTTATATATAACTCCAATATTGAACAGGCAATTCAGGGGTTAGATGGAAAAGTCTCTAAACCAGAGAGTGTGAAGACTGCTGGCAAAACTCTTAAATATGAAAATGCTATTAGTATAAATGGGTGGTTACTGCAATGGAATGGAAAAACAATAGTAAGTAATACAGACAATAATCAAAATGGAGAAGGAGATGATTCTGAAATGGAGAGTAAAAAAATCTCATTTGGAAAGATATTATCTTTAGGATTAGCAGATTCTGTTAATCCATGTGCATTATCTATCTTAGCATTAGTATTAATTTCTATAATTACATATAACCCTGGGAAAAGGAAAGATATACTTCTAGCTGGTCTCTTCTTTATTCTATCAGTTATTATCATGTATTTTATCTATGGAATATTAATAGTAAAAGCTTTTGAAGTAGTTCAATCAATTGGAAGTATTAAAGAATTCCTATTTGGAAAACTTGGTTTGAATTTCATTTTAGGTATTGGTGCAATTGTGTTAGGTATTCTTGGATTAAAAGATTTTATCTCTTACAAACCAGGTGGTATGGGAACAGAGATGCCTCTTTTCTTGAGACCTAAGGCAGCCAAACTAATTGCCAAAATAACATCTCCCTTTGCTGCGTTTGGAATAGGGGCATTTGTTACTCTTTTCTTACTTCCTTGTACTATTGGTCCGTATATCATTTTAGGTGGATTACTTGCAGATGAAGGTGTATCAAAGGCTATTCCTTCATTACTTCTTTACAACCTAATATTTATCATCCCTATGTTAATAGTTACACTACTTGTATATTTTGGAACGAAAAATATAGAAGATGTTAAAGATTGGAAAGATAAAAATGTAAGGTATATGCACCTTATCTCAGGAGTATTACTACTCGCTGTTGGAATATTAATGGTATCTGGAAAGTTTTAACTACTTTATTTCAAGTAATTCAACTTTAAAGATTAATCCAGAACCTCCAGGTATGGTATTTCCTGCTCCATATTGACCATACCCCATGGATGACGGAATCTTAAGTTCTCTAACTTCTCCAATCTTCATTCCTAGTACTCCCTTTTCCCAGCCCTCGATTACTCGTCCTTGGCCTAATGTGAACTCAAATGGAGTTCCTCTATCATATGAACTATCAAACTTTGTACCATTTATTAGAGTACCTTCATAATTTACAGATACAGTATTACCAATAACTGCCTCTGTCCCTGTTCCAGAAGTAAGGGTTTTAAATGTAAATTCATCAAAATCTTGCACTGCATTAATATTATTATCTTCAAAATCTTGTACTGTATTCATATTATCTTCTTCACTTTCAAAATTTAAATTTATACCTCTAACTGACTTATTATTATTGTTTATTACAATATAGAGGCCAATAGCGAGTAGTAAAACAAAAGCTATTGATATCACGATAGGTACTAGATTTGAGTCCTTTTCCTCGACCATATTAATTATTTGCTAAATTAGTTACTTTTTATGCTACCAATATAAATACATTTTTTCAAATATTTGTTAGTAAAATGAACCTATGTTAAAATATCGCTATGAATAAAGAAAACATACTATACATTGATACTGAAACCACTGATACTCAATGTAAGGACCTATTACAGTTAGCAATCCTTACTGATGATCCAAAGATATATTTAAATATGTATTTTAAACCCATTCAGGAGATAACTTTTGGTGCTATGTCTATACACAATATAACTCCAGAAGATGTTGAAAACTGTGATACATTTGAACAAGCAAAACTCCCCAAAGAGGGTATAGATCCAGAATATAAAGGTGATTCATTAAAAGAGTATTTACAATTTCTTGCTGATAAATATATTTGGGTTGCTCACAATGTAGATTTTGATGTTGAAGTATTAGAAAAAAAGGATATTCATATACCAAATACAATCTGTACTCTTAAAGTTTCTAGAAATGCACTAACTACTTCTGATGGAAAGGATTTAGAAAGCTATAGATT
>CAZCWY010000013.1:5681-11895 GCA_964502535.1 uncultured Candidatus Saccharibacteria bacterium | reverse complement strand
AGAGAATATTTAGAATGGTTAGTTGAAAGTATGGCAGATAAACCAGATCTACAGTGGAATGCTAAGTTAGCATTAGACAATGGAATCAGAAACAGAACTCAATCTCTTTTTTAGTTCTTCTTTCAACATATTAACATCCTCTTTTCTGAAAACGGAAATATATATTGCATCTTTAAATACTTTGTTTAATTCTTTCTTCTTAATAACTAACTGCTCCTCTGAATATATATCTGCTTTAGTAAAAACAATAAACTCAGGAATAGAGTATAAGCTCTCGGATATTTTTAGGAACTCCTTTCTCATTCTGTTATAGCTATCCAAAATATTTTCATTTTCTAAACTAATACAATGAACAAGAAGTTTTGCATATTTAGTATGTTTAACAAAATCTAAACCTAAGCCCTTACCCTTTGAAGTTCCTTCAATTAATCCTGGAAGATCCATCAATACATATCTATCCATAACTGCTAATTGAGGATTAAGAGTAGTAAATTCATATGGAGCAACTTTGTACTTAGCATTACTCAAAGAATTTACAATACTTGACTTTCCAGCATTAGGAAAACCTAAAAAAATAGCATCTGATTTAAAATTTAACTCAAACTTTATATCCTTAATAGAACCATCTCCACCTTTTTTCCTAGACATCTTTCCGTCCCAACCCTCTCCTCTTAAGGTAAAGTTACCATCTCCACCCTTACCACCATCTAAAAGTTTAACTTTGTAATTACTTTTTGAAACAGTAAGAATCTCAGTTCCATCTTCATTAAAAATCTTAGTAACAAGGGGTAGGTGAATCTCAAGATCATCTCCATTCTTTCCAGTTTTTTTATTTTTATTCCCATTCTCACCGTCCTGTGCCTTTAATATCTTTAACTCTGATATTTTAGAAAGGTCATATACATTAACATCTCCAACTACATATACATTCCCTCCATCACCACCATCACCACCATCTGCCTTTCTATTATTATCAAAAGCAATCATCCCATCTCCACCCTTACCAGATTCTATTGTTATATTACATTTATCAATCATGAGAGTATTTTACCTTACTTTATCCTATATTGTAATAGTTTTGACAAGATATTTTAACAATGATAACCTAAATTAATATCCTTAATACATATTTTTAAATGAAAGATAGGCTCTCTATAAAATTTGGGGGACAATCAGGACAAGGAATAAATTCTTTAGGAAAATTTGTTAGCAAGGCCCTTAAGGAGATAGGTTACCATACCTTTGCATACAGAGAGTATCCCTCAATCATTAGAGGAGGATATGCATCATATCAGATAGATTTTTCCCCTTTTGAGATTCTTTCTTCCTCTGAAAAATCAAATATTCTTGTTTGTATTGACATTCATGCTCTAGAGAAATATCTATTTACAGTTTACAAAGATGGAGTTATTTTTCATTCAATAAACGATTTTAAGCCAAGTATAGGTGCAAAGGAGTATTTAGAAAGGAATAAAATAAAGATTGTATATATTGATATCTCCGCTATTTCGCAAAGAGAAAAAGCACCAAGAATAATGGAAAATATGGTTATGTTAGGGAGTGTATGGAGAGTACTTGGATTAGATATTAAGATACTTCAAAAAATTGTAATTGAATATTTTGCTCAAAAAGAGGGAATTGATTTAGAAGCAGAAAAAAGATGTTTAATGGTGGGATATTCTCTTGATACCTTTAAAGATTGTATTCTAGAAGTATTACCACAGCTTAAAGACAGTAGATGGAATAAATCAATTGTAATTACTGGGAATCAAGCTTTAGCACTAGGTGCGATATCTGCTGGTTGTAGAGCTTACTATGCATATCCAATGACTCCAGCAACTTCAATATTAGAGATGTTGGGTAATACATACAAAAAAACTGGAATACTTGTTAAACAAGCAGAAAGTGAAATCACTGCAGTACAAATGACAATGGGAAGTATGTATATGGGATGTAGAGCGTTTACAGCTACATCTGGAGGAGGTTTTGATTTGATGACAGAGAGTATTTCATGTAGTTCAATGACAGAGATTCCATTAGTTATTGTATTAGGTCAAAGAGCTGGAAGCGGAACTGGAGTACCGACTTGGACTGGTGCTTCAGATCTAAATGCAGCAATATATTCTGGTCACGGAGAGTTCCCAAGATGTGTTTTGTCCGTAAGTGATGCTTCTGACTCATTCACTCTTATCCAAGACGCCTTTAATATTTCTGAAAAATATCAACTTCCTGTAATTCTTCTTACTGAAAAACATATTGCAGAATCAATATTCAATCTTAATCAACTTCCAAAAACTAAAGAAATTGTAAGAGGATTAGTTAAGAATGGAAAACAAAGATATCAATATTCCAAATCTGGGATATCTCCGAGATGGATTCCAAAAAATGGCTCTACAACATATCTTACAAACAGTGATGAACATAATCAGTATGGTATTAGTACAGAAGATGAAAATGAAATTGTTAACTCCTGTGAAAAAAGAATGAGAAAGTTGATAACATTAAAAAGAGAAATACCAGAACCTAAATATTATGGACCTAAAGATCCAACAATTGTATTTGTAGGTATTGGAAGTACAAAAAATGCTGTATTAGATGCTATGAAACAGAGTAAAAGGAAAATTGGGTTTTTACATTATCAATATATATATCCACTGAAAGCAGAAAAAATCATTCAATTTGCTAAAGAAAAAGTAAAAATTGTATTAATAGAAAATAATCAAAGTAATGGATTAGGGAAATTAATTAAAAGCGAATCCAATTTCTATATATCTAACACCATTAACAAGTTCGATGGTAGACCATTCTTTGTAGATGATATTTTAGAATACTTAAAACAATGAAAGTAGATCTGAATAGTTACAATACAAAAGAAACAAATACCTGGTGTCCAGGATGTGGTAACTATAATATACATATGGCTTTGAAAAAAGCTTTAGTTGATTTAGAGAAACATCCAAGTGAAGTTGTACTTTCTTTTGATATCGGTTGTAACGGAAATGGAGGAGATAAGATTGAAGGTTTCAGAGTTAAAGGATTACATGGAAGATCTATTCCATTTGCAGTAGGGTGTCATTTAGCAAATAGAAAAATGACTGTAATCGCAGATATCGGAGATGGAGGTTGTTTACATGAGGGTATAGATCATCTTATACATGCAATTAGATCAAATTATGATATTACTTTGTTAATTCATAATAATGAAAATTTTGCTTTAACTACTGGTCAAATTACTTCTACAACTAAAAAGGGAAAAGGAATGTATGGATTTCCTGATGGTAAAGCAGAAGGAAATATTAATATTGGAGAATTAGTATTAAGTTTAAATCCTTCTTTCTACGCTAAAGGGTATTCAAATGATCCCATGCAACTAACTGAAATAATTAAGTCTGGAATTAAACATAAGGGGTTTAGCGTAATAGAAATTATTCAAATATGTCCTACATATAATCCAGAAAACAGTATTGAGTACTTAAATAGTATAATAACAAAAGTAGATGTTACTGATGATATCTCTGTTGCTAGAAAAAGAGTATCTAGTATAGATAAGATATATACTGGAGTAATATATCAAAACAAAAAAATAAAGGATTACTATTCACTCTTAAAAAATAGAAAGGATAAGAATACGGAGTTAGTAAATGAAGTTAAAAGCTACGGAATATCAAATATATTATCTGATTTAGATTAATAATGATTAAAGATTCAATTCTAGCACCAAAAAGTATAGCAATCATTGGAGTATCTACTGAGAAGGATAAAATTGGTAGAGTAATATACGATAATGTGTTAAATGGAGGTTTTACTGGAAAGGTATATCCCGTTAATCCTAAGTATAAAGAGATTGATGGAAAAGAGTGTTACCCTGATTTACAAGCCATTTCATCAAATATAGATACCGTATGTATTGTGATCCCTTCACAGTTTGTAGAAGGAAGTGTAGATGATTGTATTAAAAAAGGTGTAGAGTCAGTCATTATCATATCTTCAGGATTTAAGGAGATAGGTTCAGAGGGAAAAGAATTAGAAGAACGAATTGCAAATAAACTAAAGGAGGCAAATATTAGGTTAATAGGACCAAATACTTTAGGTATAATTAATAATGAGATTAACCTAAACCTATCTTTTGCAAGGAAAAACACTATTAATGGTACAACATCTTTCATATCTCAATCAGGTGCCTTTTGTACAGCCATATTAGATATGGCAATTAGAGATAATATCGGATTTTCCAAAGTAATTTCTATCGGAAATAAAGCAGATATTACTGAAAATGAATTAATTGAGTATTTACAAAAAGATAAGGAAACACAATCAATTGCAATATATCTAGAAGAGTTTGAAGATGGTAAAGACTTTGTAGAGATTGCACAAAAAAGTACTAAACCAATGATAATAATTGCTCCAGGAAGCTCACAGAAAGCTAAAGAAGCAATCTCCTCACACACAGGTTCTTTGGCTACCTCATATGATACTACCCTTGCTGCAATTAAGAAGGCTAATTTAATAAAGGTTGAGAGCTCTGAAGAGTTGTTTGATACTATTAAAGTAATAGCATTGAATAAATTACCAAAAGGAAAAGGTGTTGCAATTGTTACAAATGCAGGAGGACCAGGAATAATGGCTACAGATTGTATAGAGAGATTTAATCTTAATGTAGCTGAAATAGGAGAGAAAACAAAAGAAAAACTTTCCAAATTTTTACCATTACAATCTAATATTAATAACCCTGTTGATATTTTAGGTGATGCATTATTAGATAGGTATGAATATGCAATTAAAACCTTACTGGAAGATGTAGCGGTGGATTCCTTAATTGTAATACTTACACCTCAACTTGTTACAGATATTTCAGGAGTTGCAAAGTGTATCGTTGATATTCAAAAGCAATCCTCTAAACCTATATTTTCATGCTTCTTAGGGGGAAATGATGTTGAAGATGGAAACAAAATATTGCGTGCTTACGGAATGTTTGTATCAAACAATATTGAAGATAGTTTGAGATTAATAAGTATGGTAACAAATTTTGAAATGCAAAAGAATGCACATAGTATAAGAAAATTTAATGATTTAGTATCAAAAGGGAGATATAAAAAAGCAGTTGCAGAAGAATTGAAAGAAGATATTGTAGTTCTTTCAGATGAGGTGGCAGAAAAGATCGCTAAAGAGGTAGGTATTCAACTTCCTAAACAGATAATTACTGGAAGTATTCAAGAGGCAATAGATTTCTCAAGTAAAATATTCCCAGTTGTAATTAAGGCTACTTCAAAAGACTTAGCACATAAAACAGATTTTAAAGGAGTATTCTTAGATATTAGAACGATCTCTGAATTACAAGAAAAGTTTGAATTACTTTTACAAAATATACAGAAAGCAACAGGTAAAAAATCCCCACAAGTATTAATTCAAGAAATGATAGAACCTAAATTAGAATTTTTCATTGGGGCAAATAGGGAAGGTAATTCTGATATCTATGAAAAAGGAGGATTGGGTTTTGGGCATTTAATGGCAATAGGGCAAGGTGGTATATACACCGAAGTTTACAAAGATATAGAGCACATTTTAGTACCAGAAAGCATAAAAAATATTACAAAGAAACTTGATAGTACTAAAGTAGTTAAAATTATTGATGGATATAGAGGAAAACCAGCACTACCTAAGCAAAAATTAATAGAAATGATAGATAAAGTTCAGAGAATGTTAGTAACATATCCTGAGATAATTAGTATTGATATGAACCCCATTATAATCACAGAAAGTAGGGTGGTTGCAGTAGATTTAAAGATATATATTAAGATTTAACAATCTTTTTAATACTAGCATCTAGAAAACCCAAAAATAAAGGATGAGGTTCCAAAAATCTACTTTTTAATTCTGGATGATATTGAGTTGCTACAAAAAAAGGATGTATCTTTGTTTTCAATTCAATTGCCTCTACTAATTCTCCTTTTGGACTCTTTCCAGAAATAATTAAACCTTCTTTTTGTAATTGTTTAGCATACTTGATATTAAATTCGTATCTATGCCTATGCCTTTCTTGTACAACAGGAAGAGTATTAAACAATTCATTTGGATACTTCTTATACATAGACTCTAGTAAGGAACCCTTTTTTATCTTACAAGGCCATGCACCAAGTCTAATAGTACCACCATATTTACCATCTTTAAGTAATTTTTTTTGTTCTTCCATTAAATGTATAACTAAATTCTTAGA
>CAZCWY010000013.1:0-5581 GCA_964502535.1 uncultured Candidatus Saccharibacteria bacterium | reverse complement strand
CATCTTTAAGTAATTTTTTTTGTTCTTCCATTAAATGTATAACTAAATTCTTAGACTTTGGATTTATCTCTTCTGAATTTGCATCTTTAATACCAAGAATATTTCTAGCAAATTCTATTACTGCCATCTGCATACCGTAACAAAGACCTAAATATGGAATTTTATTCTCTCTTGCTATTTGAATTGCTCTAATTTTACCCTGAGCACCTCTACTTCCCCATCCTTGAGGTACTATTAATCCATTCATTTTAAGTATCTCTTTTTCTAAATTCTTATCTTTCTCTAAATCATCTGCCACTATCCAATGAACATTGGCATTGTATCCTAATTCCCAAGCAGCATGGTTAATGGCTTCGAGTACTGACACATAGGAATCTTTTAAATCAAATTTACCACTCTTGAAATATTTTCCTACAATCCCAATATCTACACTCTTAGATATTTTACTCATCTTCTTTGTTTTTTCTTTCCACTCTTTTAGAAGAGTTGTTCTTCTTGCTTTAAGATGTAACTCTTTTAATATGTTTTTACCAATATGTGATTTTTCGAAATTAATTGGTATATCATATATACATGAAGAATCCGGTGCTGAGATGATGTTTTCTTTTTTAATATAGCAATATCTTGAAAGCTTCTCCTTTCTAATATCATCAATACCTGTTTTAGAGCGGGCAATCAAAAATTCTGGTGTAATACCGTGGCTATTTAACAATAAAGTTGATATCTGTACAGGTTTACTCTTCATTTCACCTAATGTACTAAGTATGGGGAGGTAAGATACATGAATATGTATAACATCATTAGGATTTTCAATCTTCATTTTCTTATTTGCCTCTAAAAACAATCCATTTCCAATCTCTCCAACAGTTCCACCAATCTCTACAATCGTTATATCAGCTTTTGATTGCTCAGATACATTTTTAATCCAGTTAATAATTTCATCAGGAACATGGTAATCAAGACTAACCCATTTACCTTCATAAGCTAAAGAGCGTTCATCTTTAATAACTTTTTCTAATACAGCACCACAAGTCATTGAATTAGGTCTTGAAAAGGACTCATTAACAAATCTTTCATAACTTCCGATATCCATATCTGTTTCAAATCCATCTTCTAATACAAATGTCTCTCCATGTTCTAAGGGATTCATAGTACCAGCATCTACATTAAGGTAAGGATCTGCCTTAATCATAGTAATCTTAAAACCGTAGGATTTGAGAATGAAAGCTATTGATGATGCGGAAATTCCTTTACCAATACCAGAAATTACACCCCCTGAAACAAAAATATACTTAGACATGAATATGTGTTATTAGGTTATTTAATAGCCTATATTCTTAATTGAAAAATGTCAAACAATTTTAGTATATCTTTCTTTTACATGAGTTATTCCACTCTTCAATAAGTTTAACAGTATGTTCACTATCTATTCGATTTAGTTTTAAATCATTGTTATTTCCTTTTTCATCATCAAAACCCATATTTAAAGCATCTTTATATGTATTACCATAGTATACAGTTTTAATTTTTGCCCAATTTATAGCTCCTATACACATTTTACATGGTTGACCAGTTGTATATACATCACAATCAGAAAGGTCAACTCTTTTTAATTTTTTACAAGCTTTTCGTATAATGTTTATCTCTGCATGATTAGTACAATCATGATCTTTAATTACAGTATTATGACTAGATGCAATTACTTTTCCATTTTGAACAATTACAGCCCCAAATGGACCTCCATGACCTCTCTTAATGCCATTTAAGGCCTCCTTAATTGCTAATTGCATATATTGATTCATATCTTGATATATTTTAATTTAGAATTTTCTACTAAAGTCTATTCCTTTGGCATCTATCTTTTTTCCTGTTCGACCCAAATCCTTTTCATATCTTGACGCGTACTCTTTATATTTTTTTACTCTTCTAATCCTTTCTTTAATAGGGTATTTATAATCCATACAAGGTCCATTTACACAACCACCCTCACAAGAAAGAATATCTAAGAATTTATACTGTTTATACTTACCATCTTTAAATCCATCTAATACCTTAGTTATGTTATTTATACCATCAGTAACTAAAATATCCTTTTTCTTTAATATGTCCTTATATTGCAAAGTTTGGGAAAGCCCACCAGAAAGAGGGTAAATTTTAGTATAGTCGTTATACAGTTTATCAAAAGTAATACAGTATCTATCATCAGTAATCTTCTCAGGAATATTCTTGTTAACAAACATTTCATTTAATTCCTTGAAAGTAAGTACTTCATCAACTGTTCCCAACTCTTTAGCTTCAAGTTTTTTAGTAATACAAGGTCCAACAAATACAATTTTGTATCCAGGAAAATGCTTTTTACATATTAACGCCATACTTCCCATAGGAGAGTGTACAGGAACAAGATTTGGAATTAGATGTGGATATTTCGCTTTTACCAAATTAACTAAAGTAGGACAGGGTGAAGCAATCCAAGTTTTCTCATCTTTCCTATCCTTAAGTAATTCATAGTAATTAATATTAGTCATTTTAGCTCCAAAGGTTACTTCTACAACTTTCTCAAAGCCTAAAGCTCTTAATCTATATACAATATTAGGATATTCATACATAGAGACAAAAGAAGGCGCTAACATACAAAGATATTTATACTGTTTATCAAATTCCATATTCTATGATAAAGGGAATATTCTTTAATTTCAAATACCCTTGTGATATATTCTAAATATGAGGGGAAATTTATTATTAAAAAAGAATTTACTTGGTTTAAATATAGATTTTAATACTTTAGTTTTATATTCTCTCTACCTTTTATCAATATTAATTCCTTTATTAATTGGTAAACCACAGTTATTAGTAGGTAGTTTAGTAAACTTTTTAATTACTTACTCCACATTAAAATACAAGGTATTTAAGACAATTCCAATTCTTTTATTTCCCTCTATTACTGCGACAACAACAGGATTACTCTTCAATGGAGCTACGTACTTCTTACTGTATGTAATGCCATTTATTATGATTTCTAACTTAATACTTTCATTCTTTGTTAACAAAAGAACTAATATTTCATATGTTTTAGGAATATTGTTAAAAGGAGGATTCCTGTTTATATCGTACTTAGCAATGAACTCTTTTATTGGGTTACCCAAGATCTTTATTTCTTCAATATCAATGCAATTTATTACCGCTACAGTTGGAGTAATATCTGCTGTTTTACTTTACAACTTAGAGTTTAAAAATTATTAATTTGTTATTCAATATATATGAATTACGACATATCTTATATCCTTTATGCTATCCCTGTCTTTATTCTCTCCATTGCTTCTCAGATATGGATTAAATCTTCCTATGCTAAAAACTCTGTGAAACTCCCTGGAAATAACATGACAGGAAAAGAGGCAGCAGAGATTATCAAGAGTAAAAACAATTTCCCTGTAGAGATTATTGTACAAGGACCGGCTCTTTCAGATCATTTTGACCCTTCTAAAAATACAGTCTCTATCTCAATGGAATCTATGAAGTCATCAGTAGCTGATATTGCCGTTGTTGCGCATGAATTTGGTCATGTTCAACAGAAATTTTCTAATTCCATTCTTTTTAAATTTAGAAATGGGTTAGTTCCAGTAGTAAATATTGGAAGTAATCTAGGATTAATCTTAATTATTCTTGGTTTAAGTATTAATATATTAGGTCTTTCACAACTGGGATTAATTCTTTTTTCTTTAACAACAGTATTTGCATTAATAACAGTACCAATTGAAAGGGATGCAACTAAAAAAGGCCTAAACTTTATTAAAGAATATAACTTGATTGACCAAGATGGTATATCAGGAGCAAAGAGTGTACTAAATGCTGCTTCTATGACCTATATTGCCTCCTTACTCTCGTCTCTAATGAACTTACTTTACTATACTTCTAGAGTTAGAAGAAGAAATTAGTTTATCCAAACCTATAGTTTTCCTCCTGTTTTTGATATAATATATACTGTCAATGGCACTTTCACAACTACTGTATAGGAGGTAATAATGAAATATTTATTAGCAATACCCATGTTTTTATTATTCTTTTATGAATTTAGAGTCGGTCTCCTTGAAGGATTCCGTTTTATTATTCATATTGGGATAATTTCATCGATTTGGTTAATATTAGCTATTGTAGCAATTGTCATTAAAACACCTTTTTTAATATTTCTCTTTTTCCTCATAAGAGGATTAATTTTCTTTGTATGCTTCATTAATGCATTTATCGTCAAAAAAGTTACAAAGGAAATTATTTAGTCCAATTTTTAAAAGGAAAACCATTGACATAGCCTGAAGTAAAGGTTAAATGTGTAGTATTCTATACTCACCAACCTTATAAATCTTCAGGCTTTTTCCTTTTTAAATACCCCTTGTTTCCTTTTTAATCAATATATGTATAATAATTTAGGGAATTTAATCTATCTAAGCGACTGGGTCTTTAAAAAAGACAACGAGGCGAAGGAATTCGGATAATCAGCGGGTACCTTCAGGTTATATGTATAACCTAAATAAGATATACAAATGAATAAAAATATCTTAATTACATTTCCCACTTTACTAAAATATTAACACTACTTACATGTGCGGAATTTTCGGGTACATAGGACAATCAAATGCTCCAGAAATCATACATCAAGGTTTAAAAAGATTAGAGTATAGAGGATATGACTCTTGGGGTATAAGTATAATAGAAAAGGGTAAAATAAAAACAGTTAAAGATGTAGGTCACATACCTACAATACTTCATAAGGAACTCAAATCAAATATAGGGATTGGGCATACTAGATGGGCAACTCATGGGGGAGTAACCATAACCAATGCTCATCCTCATTTATCTTCTGACAAGAGGTTTGTACTTGCTCAAAACGGAATTGTAGAAAACTATTCAGTTTTAAAATCAAATCTAGAAAAAAAGGGAATTATCTTTAAAACACAGGTAGATACAGAGGTAATTGTAAAATTAATTGAACTAAATCTTAATGGAAAAACATCAATTAAAGACTCTTTAATTAAATCCTTTAAGCAATTAGAAGGAAGAAATACAGTAATACTACTTGATAGCAAAGATAATAAAATTCTTGCTATTAGGAATGGAAGCCCATTGATATTAGGTATTAACAAAGAGGAGGTATTTCTTGCCTCGGACCCTCTTGCATTTAATCATTTAACCAAAAATATTGTAGAAATTAATAATGGAGAGTTAATTGAAATTGAGAATGGTACTTTCAAAATATATGACATACATTCCCAAAAAGAGATTAAAAGAAAACCTAAGGAGGAAAAACTATTAAATATTGATATTGATAAAGGTGGATATGCCCACTATATGTTAAAAGAGGTAGTTGAACAACAACACACTATTCTAAAAGCAACAGCATACTCCGAAAAAGAGTTAAAACCATTAATAGAAAAAATAAATATTTCTAAAAATATTTATACAATAGGTGCTGGAACTGCAGCATACGCAGGAGATCAGGTCTGTTTCTATTTAAGAAATATTGCTAAACAAAACGCAATCTCTATTAGATCATATGAAACAGAATCATATTTAAAGATAATAGATAAAA
>CAZCWY010000012.1:12208-16532 GCA_964502535.1 uncultured Candidatus Saccharibacteria bacterium | reverse complement strand
GAACAGTTTGCAGATTATGCTACTAGATGGGTTAATGGAAGGGGAAAAAACTATGCTTATGAATGTTTTAATGATGTTGTATATAGATCCAGATTAGCAGGAGTTGACCCAGCATTTTCTTTAGCTGTCTGGCTAAATGAATCAAGTGCAAGTAACTATACTCAGAATATAAAGCAGTATGGGAAAATAGAAGATTTTGGTATTCATGGTCTTTCCTCTGTTCCTCCTCAAAACTTTAATGCACAAATAAGTCATTTTTTAAAAATGTCACACAGAAGTTCCTGTCCTGGATTAAATAGTTGGGAGTCATGGGGAAATATATATAGATTTGGAACGTGTAATTCAAATGATTTAATCCAAAGAAATTCAGGTATTGATTACTTTAAAAAAACAGAAAACCTTTATAGATGGATTACAAATGGTAGGAGGCTTCCTGCTGTCCCTACAGGTTTACCAATTCCTGTAGATATTGGACATGATTTGGGAAACTGGATTCCATTAGCAAAACCTCTATGTTGTATTCCAAAATTTGATAATCTGGAAAAACTTTCTGGATTATACAATGAAGATATTTTAGAGCAATCCTGTGAGGAGTTGTGGAGCCCTAAGATATCCAGTACTCAGGATATTGAGGGGTATATTCAAATTGAAAATATTGATAAAGAAGAATGTGAAATTGAATTTTCTCCCTCTTGTTGTAGAGTAGGAGATGAAATATTGTGGTATCCAACTCAATACTGTCCTTATGTAATAAAAGGGATTGAAACTTCAAATAAATGTGAAGAGTATAGTCAAACAAAGGCCTGTTTTTATAGAGAACAAAGATTTCAGTGGCTTTCAAAAGGGATAGGAGAAGATATGCTAATTAATGTTGATAGTGAAACACAATGTAATTTACGAAATGATGTCTCAATTCATGGCATTACACTTAAAAAAGGTGTCAATTTCATTGGTTTTGATTTTACTCCTTCATATAAACAAGATGTATTATACGCATCAAGATTAATAAGTCTCTATCCTCAGATATCTCTAATTGGAAATTTTAAAGATAATGGGTGGAATCAACTAATTTCTAAATCTCAAACACAACCTTTCTCTGGCCAAGATTTTTATTTTGAGCAATCAAATGGATACCTGTTTATTTTAGATGAAGAAATAACTATTAGCATTTTCGGATGGAAAGATGAAGAATCCTCTTTGCAGGAATTAGATATGGGTTGGAATTTTGTTCTTGGGAATTCAGTTAATGAGAGTATAAATCAACAATTAGTAACAAACAATAGTATTGAAAGAATAGGTGTTTGGTCTGATGATACTAACACTTTATCTTATGATATTGATAGAGAGTATGAAGATGTTTTAGGTGTTAAAACAGAAAATAATAAATATCAAGCTGTATTTATATTAAAGAAGCAATAAAGTAATCTGTAATTTCATGTCTTGTAGAGCTATCTTTGTACCTTTTAATTTTGTAACCACTCTCTTTTAGAGTATGGGCAAATGATGAAAACCCCTCTGGTTGATATCCTTTTGAGTAAGAACCGTCAGGCATATGTGAAAACAATAAAGTAGGGATTTCATACTCAGAGATTAGTTCTGCAATTTCTTCACTTTCTTCTGGTTCTAAATAGTCAGGGATATTTGATAGAAAGAATAGATCAACCTTGTATTTATCTAATACTTTAGAAAGTCTGTCTGTATTTTTTAAATCCAACAAAAAAGGAGCTCGTTTTGTACTATCTAATATTTGTTGGTTATACTCTTGAATCTGTCTTTGATTATTATCAAAACTAATTACAGATGCTTTCTCAAACTCATCTGAAAAAAATACTGGCCATGGATAGCCTCCTACGGGTGATAGAATACAATTTGGAGTAATATTGTTTTGTTTTAAGATATCTGATATATATTTTGAATTTTCGGTTTCAGATTCGTAGTATGAATATTCTTCCATTATTATTAGTCAGTTTTAAATGGTCGGGGAAACAGGACTTGAACCTGCGACCTCTGCGTCCCAAACGCAGCGTTCTAGCCATCTGAACTATTCCCCGATAAATGAAATTCTATCATATCAACTTGTAAAATACCATTAATCAAACCTTACACCATTTAATTTCAGACCATTCAAATAGAAGTGTAGTAAGGTGTCTCTAAATGTATTCACACTCGACCAATCACTAACATTATCATCAATATCCCAGAATCGTATTCTCCAGTAATATGTAATATTTGAAGTACCAGTCAAAGCAGTACCTGCATATATAAAATTCGAGGATCTATTTCCTGAAGCAATGGTAGTTGCTAGTTTACCTGTATCCCACATTACTGTTCCAGTAAAGATATTGTTAGTATTTACCTCAATTTCATAAGAGGCAGAATTATCGTCATTAATATCAGTATATATAGCAGAAAATGTAGGAGTAACACTAGATAAATACAAAGGATTTATATCATTATCTGTTAACAATGAGGTTGGTGCATCAGGAGGACCACTCATTCTAAAGTTGGAAGTAGATGACCATGCTCCTCCAGAGTTGTTCTCATCCCAAAACATAATTCGCCAGAAATATTGAGTCCCATTTAAGGATAATGCAGTCCCAGCATATGATTTATCTGTAATTAAACTGCCTGTTGGAACGGCAGTCATACTCATTTTGGTACTATCCCACATAGAAGTACCATTGAATGCAGAGGTTGTATTGACATTAATTTGATAATATATTCCGGTAGAGCCTGTATCAGCATCATTAAACCTTGCACTAAACTCTGGAGTAGTATCATATATTTTTATTGGATTAGTATATGTTTCTGTTGTTAAATCAGTAGCATACGGTGAATTATTCATTGTAAATTGAGCAGTAGCAGACCAAACACCTGAACCACCATAGTTATCTACAAATCGTATTCTCCAGTAATATGTAGCACCATTCAAAGAAAGGGCTGTTCCATTGTATGAAACATCTGGAGAACGAGCACCAATAACTAAAGCAGTCATTCCTGTTAGGTTAGAGTCCCACATAACTGTTCCAGTAAAGGTGTTGTTTGTATTTACTTCGATTTCATACTGTACAGCAGTATCTCCTGTATTAGCATCATTAAAGATAGCACTAAATTCTGGTGTTAAGTCAATTACTTCAGTTGGATTTGTTGCTCCTTCTGCTAACAGTGAAGTTGGTGCTGTAGGTGCTGAATTAGAATGCATAACAAAATTTTGAGTTGCAGACCACCCACTCATTGCTCCGCCATTATCTCCAAATCGTATTCTCCAATAGTAGGTAGTTCCTGACCATCCTAACGAACTCCCTGCATATGTAAAATTTGGACTTCTTGCACCATTAGCTGTTGCTGTCATACTTAATACTCCTGTATCCCACATTACAGTACTAGTAAAGGTATTGTTTGTATTTACCTCAATTTCATAATAATTACCAGTATTTGATGCATCTGGGTCAGAAAAGATTGCACTAAAAGTAGGATTTGTAGTAGTAACATTTGTTGGATTAGTAGTTCCGTTACAATATGGTGTGGTAGGGGCATTAGGATTTTGATTAGCTAAAACCCAGGTAGGAGTAACAGATATTTCACTTGTTACACTACTGCATACACCCGTTGAAGCTGTAAAAGTCCCCCCACAGGTTCCAGTCAAAGTATATCCTGTCCGGTTATATCCTGACCTTGTACAATTTGGTGCACTTGAGGCGCTACCATAATTTACTGAATGATCATCAGGGGAACAAGTACCACCGCCTGCAATAATCCAGACCATGTAAGAATTGATAGACCAGTTTGCATAAATATTTGTCGTTTGAGTAACACTACTACAAACTCCTGTTGATGAATTAAATGAACCTCCACATCCGGATTGAGTATAATTAATTAAAGTATATCCTGTTCTTGAACAGCTTATGGTTGGAGAGGCTGTACCTCCACAGACGTTAACATCAGCAGTACAAGAGCCTCCTTGAGGTTCAATGTTTACTAAATATTGGAGTCTATAGCAGGTAATTGGTCCTACTGTTCCACACCCTCCTCCCAGACATTCGTAAGTTTTAGTGCAAGTGAATCCGGAAGTAGAGCACCCGTTATTTGTTGATTGATAACCTGTTCCACAAGTGGGGGTACAGTTTAAGCAGGGACCAGGATCACAGCACATAGTGCTACCACCACAATCTTTTTGAACTTCACTTGAATAACAATATCCTGGAGGATAAATATTTCGACATCCTCCAGTACCACATGACCCTGCACAGCAGGGTCCGCATGAGTATGCAGCTTGTCTATTTATAAGAAATATGATTAAGAAGAAACTAATGAAAAATATTAG
>CAZCWY010000012.1:0-12108 GCA_964502535.1 uncultured Candidatus Saccharibacteria bacterium | reverse complement strand
CAGCTTGTCTATTTATAAGAAATATGATTAAGAAGAAACTAATGAAAAATATTAGTTTAATTAATCTATTTTTATTAATAAATATATTCATAAGAGCAATTAGAAGTAATAATGTCTACTTTCTATGTTTCTTCTTCTTAGATAAAAATATGTAAGAACCAAAAGAGAGAAATAAAATGGATAATATAACAATAAGGTAAATTGATTTATTATCTTTCTCTTCCTTACCTTCAGTATTATCAATCTCTGGGTTATTTAATTCAATTTTACAATAGCTCTCATCGTAACTTTCTTGAATAATTTCATATTTTCCATCCTCAATATATGGAATACTAAATATTATCATCCAATTACCCATTCCATCTGAAATACCAGTATATTTTTCCTCTGCGAATGTTACGGAAACAGTAGTATTTTTTGCTGTTCTACCAACTAACTTGATTACATCATTGTATTTAAGATCCAATTTGCATTCTTCGTTTTCAAGTATAACTTGCTCATTATTGAGAAAAATTGCATCAATGATTACTTCCTTACTTAATTGAGCGATGGTTTTCAGTGGGGAAATAAAAAGGGTTAAAAGAAATAATATAACAAAGAGAGAAATTGTTAATGGTTTAAGTTGTTTCATATCTTGATTTTGTTATATTTTGAGAGAAATGTCAAACCTATATATATAACCTGATATTGTTGACTTTTGTTTTTAACTATTTATAGTATATATATGGATAAAAATAATTTCATACCATATTATTAAATGGAAATCAGCCAAGGAGTTATTAGTAAGTATAAGATAAAGAAGGTATTAAAAATTTCAATTCTTATCCTTCTTTTTCTTATTCTTTCTCTTCTAATCTTTGAATACTTTAGGATTAAGCCTCTAAATGTTAACTTCTCGAATATTACTTCTAATTCTGTGACATTAAGTTGGTCAACAAAAGGTAGTGTTAAAGGATCTGTAATAGCATTTGAGAAAGGGAATCCTTTGCCAATTCTTCTTATTCCATTAAATAAACAGAAAAATTATGATTCAAGAGATATTGAGAAAGCACAGATAGAATCTATAGAGAGTATAGAACAAAGAGTAATTGACAATGAACAAAACGGTCTATCATTTGATGACTTTGAGGTTGATATAGACATTAATAAGGTCGGAGAATATACAACTCATCATGTAAAGATAAAGAATCTTAAACCAGAGACTCAGTACTCTTTCTTTGTCGGGGACACTATTCTTTTTAGAAAAGTAAATGATAAATCTGGAACTTCTGCTATTAAAACTACAACGGTATTTAAAAATCTAAAAACGCCTTTTCCTACATACGGAGCTGTATTAGATGCTGAAAATAAATCTGATTTAGCGATTAGTGAACTTAAACCTGTTTTGGATGGGATAGTTTATCTAAACCTTTACGATAAAGAGAGTGAAAAAAGAAGTAATATATTTTCTGCTCCTCTAAATAAAGAGGGTAAATGGTATATAGATATTTCTAATGCAATAGATATAGAAGGGAATGATTTTGTTAAGATGTATTCTGTTGAAGGTGTAAATATGTATTATGAATTAGAAGTTGATGCTGGGAAACTAGGTAATTGGAAAACAATGGACTTTGCTTCTGTTCTTTCTCCATCTGCACCCTTTATTATTAATTCCCCAGATACTTTACAAGATATAAATATACCGGGATCTGTTGTTAAACTAAGTAACAACATATTAGGTTCTTTAATCTCTCCAACTTCTGCTAAAGAAGGAGAGTGTGCCTTTAGTCAATATTGTGTATATGTTTTAGAGAAAAATGGGTTATATGTTTCTGCTGATTCACCATCAGATTGTGTAAATAATCAAGCATATATTGAGCAACAACTAAAGTTAAGAATGTGTGTAGGTGGAAGTTATGATAGTGAACAAGAAAATACCAATTTAACATGCTCCGGAAAGGGAGTTGGTGAGACTGCATCCAACAATGGAAAATGTTATATCTGTGAAAAGCAAACACAAAATGGATATTACATTGCTAGATGGGTAGAAACTGATGCTTATGCTATTAATAAAGACTATGGCTGTGACAAAGCAACTGTATCTGAACCGACTCCAGAACCAATTTTGGAAACTGAAAGGGATAATAACAAAGAAGAAATGATAATTACAGATATTCATAGAGAATGTAAAGATGTGGATGGGTGTATTTGTAATTGGCCTCAAATAAATCCTCCCCAAAAGCATCCTGCCATTAAGGGGCAGTGTTGTGTTGTCTCAGGAAATATGGTTGTTGACCAATGTCCAAAGGATAGTAATACTGAAAATAATCAAGGTACCACTATTGGTGATAAAATTAAATCATATTTACCCATAACTGGAAAAAATTATGATGGAACAACAATAAAATCAGCTGAAAAAACATGTACAGATATTGATGGATGTATTTGTATCTGGAATTATAATATTAAACCAGGAGAAAGTACAAAAGTTATCGAAAATACATATTCATGTAAAATTGAAGAAGGACAATCATATATTCCTTCTGGAAATGAGGGACCAATTGCTACGGAGAATACTAACATATATTTACCCCTTGTAATCAAAGGATCATGTCCAGGAACTACCCTTAATAATGGTGACGCTTGCAACTATGATAGTTCAATTGTTTTTTTAAAGGGTACATGGAACTCAAATACTTGTTCTTGTGATAAACCAAGTTCAGTTAAAAACTCTAATTGTTGGGAAAATCAGAACTTATTAATTAAAAACCTAATATATACGGAAGCCGGTAAAACATATTCTTGTAAAGGTGGAAAGATGGTTGAAGTTGAAATGGATTGGATAAAAGGCGATTGTGCTTTAGGTAGCGCTTGCCAATGGAATTTACAAGGAGAAAGATGCTTAGCTTCTGATATGAAAACCCTTCTTTATTGCCATTCAAGTAACAAATGGGAAATAGAAAAAAAGGACAAATCAAGTTGGTTTGTTATTTCGGAGGAAATTGTGGTTACCCCTAAAGGTGAACAATGTAATAATGAGGTGTGTTTATGTAAGACAGGAACAGATCACAAACTTACAAAAGGGGAATATTGTATATCTGGGGCTGTTTGCCCTAGTGCTGATGAAAATTCAATATGTAATTTACAAGGTAATACTTGTAAATACCACCCAGCCGACTATTTAAAAGATTATTGGGATTGTGATGGAGATATCAAATCATCTATGATTAAGCCCTCTATAAAATTACTCTCTAATAATTTAGTTTCTAAAGCCTTTGCTCAAGGTAATGGAACTCAAGAGTACATAATAGATCAAAGTACAGGGTTGATTTCTGGAATTGAGAGTGGAGTATATACTTTTGAAATAGATGGGACCCTTTATATGTTTATGGTTGAGGAGCAGGCTTTGGAATCAAATAGTGGAAAAATTCTTATCTTTATAGATAAAAACAACAATGGAATTTTTGATGAAGGAACAGATACAAAAGTATCTGATTTGGGTTCCAAAATAGTTATTTCTACAATTCAAAAAGAATATAAATATCAATTAGTACAAGGATTTAACTTTGTATCCTTTCCATTCTTAAGTGTCACAGAAAGTGCTAGAACTGCATCAGGAATGTTAGAAATGTTAAACTACTTAACTAATGGTTCTGTATATTCTCTTGCTAAGTATGATTCTACTTGGGAAATAGTTGGGAAAAATGGTGAAGGGTATTATAGTAATGATTTTCAATTAGTTCCAGGAGAGGGTTATGTTATAAAAGTAATTAAAGATATTGATGTTTCTCTTCCAGGATATCCTGTTAATTTTGAGTCTGAATTAGATTTTGCTCCATTGTCTCTATTCCCTGGTTGGAACTTAGTAGGACTTTATGGCTCAAAACTTAATATTTATACTGCAAAATCTTTACTTCAAGACATAAATGCATATGAAAAGGTTAACTTTACTGCAGATATAGTAAATGGCTGGGATCAAGATATTCAAGGATACGAAGGATTTGTATTAGAAAATGACAATGGTATTGAATTAGAATACGGATTAGATTTTCCTATTAATACACTTAAATCTTATTTTATAAGAGTTCAAGAAGGAACGGGAAACTGGCAACCTAAATTGGCAGAATAAAATAAAAGGGGGTTAAATACCCCCTTTTTAATTATCAATATATGTTAATGATTATTATCCGATCATTCCCATTACCTTTAAAGCATATCCTGAGATGTATGGAATATCAAATCTTTGTCCTTGCGAAGTCTTTATTAATCCAATAATAAAGAGAATTACAGACAATAGACTTAGAATTCCACCGAATATCCAACCAATTATAGGAATAAGATATATAAAATATATCAAAACAAAAAATGCAAATTGTGTAGCATGATATCTTACAAATAAATCTTTCTTCTCAATAAACATTAAGATCAACCCTACAAAGGGAATACAGGCTACAACACTCATAGCCAGGTTATCAGGATTAAACTTAATCTCATCTAGGGTATAGATCTTATTTGCTGTTTTATTTGCTTCAGCCATATATTAAACAATAAATTTAATACTTAAGTATATATTAAACCGTCTAACATTTTCAATGGTATACTATAAGTAGTTGCGGGGTATACCACAAGTGGTATACTAAATTATTAAACTAAGTATACCCTGATATGGATGAAAAACTTACTGAAAGACAGAAGGTAGTACTTAACACAATTAGAAATTGCTTTTTGGATAACGGTTATGCTCCTTCTCTTACAGAATTACAGCAAATGTTAGACATATCTACTAAACGAGGTGTTGTGAGTCATCTAGAAGCTTTAGAGAAGAAAGGATATATAATTAGAACTAGTGAGCCAAGAGGTATACAGGTAGTTAATGAAGAAGAACCTGTTTACGAATATCTCGTTGGGATACCAATCTTAGGATATGCCAATGCAGGAACTCCACTAGTATTAGCTCAGGAAGAGAACCTCGGGATATTACAATTAGATCCAAATCTTGTTGATAGTAGGGAGCAGAATTTTTTTGGATTAATAGTAAAGGGAGATTCAATGAACTTAAGAGAGATTCAAGGAAAAGCACTTGAAGAGGGCCATTATTTAGTTGTTCAGAAAGATGCTGAATATGAAGATGGTGATGTAGTAGTTGCAATTGTAGATGGTTGTGCAACTGTTAAAAACATTAAAAGAGAAAAAGGTCTTGTTATTCTTTATCCTCAATCGAATAATCCCATACATAGACCAATATATTTAGATAACAAAAGTGATTCTTTGGTTAATGGAAGAGTGGTTATGGTATTAGATAATCCTAATATAAAGTAGTTATCTGATTTCTACATTTTTAACATATTTAATCATTATTCTCCTTATCTTTTTTAACTCTTCTTCTGTAAACGAGTTAGAAAAGTTTAACAAGGGGTTAATTGTTTTTCCTGGTCTAAAATTTTGGATATAGTATCGTTTAGCACCTTTAACTAATTTTCCAATTCCTTCCGCAGATTTTAAAGTATGTATACCTTTAACATAGGTTGTTCTAAATTCGTAATCTTTTCCATTTTCTTTAATTAGTTTAATACTTTTTTGTATTTCAGAATATAAAACATTTTCTTTAAGGTTTTGTTTGTATACTTCTTCCTCATATTTAACATCCATTGCCCAGTAATCAACAATATCTGCATGTAAAATCTCTTTAACAATAGTTGAATTAATCCCATTTGTATCAAGCTTAACAAGATATCCCATTTTTTTAATCTTTTTGATAAAAGGAATTAAATCTGGCTGTAATGTAGGTTCTCCTCCAGTAATAACTACAGCGTCTAGAAGTCCTTTACGCTCTTTCAAGAAGGAGAAAATATTTTCTTCTTTAACAATATTTTCCTTTACACATTTTTGAATAACCAATTCGGGATTATGACAGTATTCACATCTAAGATTACAACCATATGTAAAGAGCAAACAAGCTACTTTCCCCGGGTAATCTAAAAGTGTAGATTTTTGAAAACCTGTAATTATCATTTAGTTTGATAAGTTACCCTATCTTCATACTCAGATTGTTTACCAGGATTCCATTGAGTGATAGGTCTAATATACCCAACAACTCTAGAATATACCTCACATCTCTGTCTTGTAATCTGTTTTTCTTTCTTTGTCATACTAATTGAGTGAAAAATTAAATATTTTCTTTAAAGGGTGTACCATCTATATATCCGGACTCTGCATCACATTTTGGACAATATGTATGTTCACCAGAGAGATATCCATGTTTAGGACACACACTAAAGGTAGGAGTAATTGAGAAGTATGGTAATTTATAGTTAGTTGCTACTTTCTTAACAAAGGTACTTACACTTTCAGAAGATGGCATCTTTTCTCCTAAAAATACATGAAGAACTGTTCCGCCTGTATACATGCATTGGAATTCATCTTGAAAATCTAATGCTTCAAATATATCATCAGTAAATCCTACGGGAAGTTGCGAAGAGTTTGTATAGTAAGGTGCAGAGTGTTTCATTTTTCCTAAATCAGATGCTGCGATAATTTTGTCTCCATATTTCTTTTTATCTGCTTTAGCAAATCTATATGTAGTACTCTCTCCAGGTGTAGCTTCTAAATTAAACAGTTGATTAGTCTCTAATTGATAATTCATTAATTTCTCCCTCATATGATCCATTATCTCTAAAGCGAACTTTCTTCCTTTCTTTGAAGTAATATCATTCCCTACACCAAAGAAATTAACCATTGCTTCACTCAATCCCAAGATACCAATGGTATTAAAATGATTTTTAAAATACTCTCCAAACCTATCCTTGACATCCTTTAAATAGAACTTAGAGTAAGGATAAAGTCCTCTATCCATATATTTTTCAATTAAACCTCTTTTAATACTCAAACTTTCTTTCGCAATATCCATTAATTTGTCTAACCTTTTATAAAAATCCTTTTTATCCTTAGCTAAATACCCAATCCTCGGCATATTAATTGTAACTACACCAATACTACCTGTAAGTGGATTAGCACCAAATAGACCTCCACCTCGCTTTCTTAACTCCCTGTTATCTAACCTTAATCTACAACACATAGATCTTGCATCGTCAGGATTCATATCAGAATTAATAAAGTTGGAAAAATAGGGGATACCATACTTAGCAGTCATCTCCCATAAAGGCTTAAACTTTGGACTATCCCAATCAAAATCTTTAGTAAGATTGTAAGTAGGAATAGGATAAGAAAAAAGTCTACCCTGAGCATCACCCTCCATCATAACTTCACAGAAAGCCCTATTTAGCATATCCATTTCCTCTTGGAAATCTCCGTATTTTTCTTTCTGTGGTAAGCCTCCTATAATGACATTTTCTTTAGCCAGCATACCACTAGGAGTTAAATCCATTGTTATATTTGTAAAAGGAGTTTGACAACCAACTCTTGTAGGAACATTCATATTAAAAAGGAATTCTTGCATTTTTTGCTT
This sequence comes from uncultured Candidatus Saccharibacteria bacterium, assembly GCA_964502535.1. Lineage (GTDB taxonomy): Bacteria > Patescibacteriota > Dojkabacteria > SC72 > SC72 > UBA2259. The sequence goes on along the minus strand of CAZCWY010000012.1, from coordinate 4,664 downwards.
AACCTCTTTAAATGAAAGTTTGTCATACCTTATAAATGGAGCAAGTAGTGTATCAAAACTAGAAAAAGCTTGAGCACCAGCCGCCTCGTGCTGAAGAGTATATAAAAAGTTAACACATTGACCTAATGCAGCTCCAAAATGTTTAGCTGGAGCAGATGAAATCTTACCAGGAACGCCAGTAAAACCCTTAAGAAGTAAATCTTTTAAGTCCCAGCCACAACAGTAAGTAGCCAACATTCCTAAGTCATGAATATGAAAATCTGCATTAATATGTGCATTAGAAATATATTTTGGATATGTAGAATACAACCAGTAATTAGCTTGTACGCTTGAAGAAATATGATTATTCAATCCTTGCCAAGAGTATGCCATATTACTATTTTCTTTAACTCTCCAATCCTCTTCTCCAATATATCCCCTTACAAGTTCATCTGCATCAATTAAAGATTTAATGTCCTTTAACTTGTTCTTTAATTTAACAAATAGATCTAATGCAATAGCGGTCTTACCATGCCCCATGTCCATTAAAGTTTCTTTAACCTCAGAAAAAATCTCTTCCGAAGTAATCTCTTCGTCTGAAGGATATTTCTTTATTAATCTTTTAACAACTTCATTAGATACTGATTGTGCTCTCTCTCTATCGTCACCTCCAACACTTTGAGCTGCTTTAAAGATAGAAGAGGTAATTCTCTCTTGATCAAAATCAACAACACGGTTGTCTCTTTTTCTTACTTTGAAAGATGCAGTAAAATCTTTTTTTATCCTGGGCATGGCAGTTTTATTTCTAATTAAGATTATCTAATTCTTTTTTTAAATCATTTAAAGACTCAAAATCTTTATAAACAGAAGCAAATCTCATATATGCAAGAGGATCTAAAGTTTTGAGCCAATCTAGTACCATATTTCCGATTTCAGTTGTTGTAATAGGGTTAGAGCTAATCATGGTCTTCCTAGTTACTACTTCACAAAACTCATCAATTTCTCTATCAGAGATTTTTTGCGTGTCTATAGCTTTTTTAATACCTTTTCTAAGCTTTTCACAGTCAAAATTTTCAAAAGAGCCATCTTTCTTAATAACTACAACCTCTACCTTTTCAATTCTTTCATAGGTTGTATACCTTCTTCCGCACCTTAAACACTGCCTTCTCCTTCTAGTGGAGAAGTCATCAGAATTATCTCTTTTGTCTACTACCTTTGAAGTAGTCTCAGCACAGAATGGACATCTCATTACACAATAGGTTGTATTAAGTATTCAAGACTACCCCAATAGGTTGTATCAGTCAAAGTCCTGTAGTAACCAAAATATGAGTTATTGGCTACAATATGTAGTATCCTTACTTAGGAGTAAACACTACGGGCTGTATTATTAACTTCTATATATCTATAAATTATATATTGCATTAAATTAAATTTACTGATTAAATAAGTATATAACTTTTAATATATTCATTATGGTTATCTCCTTAGAAGAATTTTCAAGGTTAAAAACGACAGATTTGGTCGGAAAAACAATAGTTTGTACTTCAATGTTTGCGGATCCCCTTCATCCTGGACATGTTTCCCTACTATTAGATTCAAAAAAGTTTGGAGAGGTATTCGTTGTCATTATTGATGGAGATACAAGAGCAGTAAACAAGAAAGGAAAACCCTTTATACCTGCAAAAGACAGAGCAGATATAGTTGATGCTATAAAAGGGGTAGATTATGTAGTAATACATGAGAATCCAACAGCAACCAACTGTCTTGAAGCTCTAGAATATATTAAACCTGATGTATTTACAAAAGGTGGAGATAGAAATGACAAAGATAGACATGACCCAAATAGCGGATTAAAGGTAGAAGCAGATTTTATTGAATCCTACGGAGGAAGAATTGAATATGGAGTAGGGAAAGATAAGGAATGGTCTAGTTCAAATTATCTTGCAGAATGGGTAGAATTTGTAAATTCTAAAAAGGACAGTAACTAGACTTGTTTGTACCCTTTAAATATGAATATATGGAATTAGCGCTAATACTTCCTTCACTTGCAGCTGTAACAACTTGCCTAAAAGCATTAGAACCATCCGTACAGTCCCCAGCTGCCCATACACCCTCAATATTTGTTGATTGGTCTTTAGATACCTTAATATATCCTTTTTCATCTAAATCAAGTCCTAACTTATTAGCTAAATCAACATTAGGTTCAGAACCAATCTCAACAAACACCCCATCTACCTGTAAATACTCTGAATTATTAAAAACTTTTGAAAGTTTTATTCTTTCTACTTTATTTTCACCATCTATACCAGTAACAACAGTTGTATATATTATCTCAACATTATTTTTACTGCTAGCTTCTTCTACCCATACCTGATCTCCTCTTAACTGAGTCCCCCGATATATTATATATACCTTTTGTGCTATATCAGAAAGCATACTTGCAGCCATTGTAGCAGCGTTACTACCACCTATTACTGCTATAATTTTTCCTTTGTAAAACATTGCATCACATGTAGCACAGTATGAAAGCCCTTTTCCAAGATAGAAATCTTCATTTTTAATATTTAATTTGTTCCTATTTGTTCCTAATCCTAAGAGGACTGTTTTAGCGATATACTCACTCTCATTATCACTAGTTAATCTAAAATTATTACCCTCTTTTTTAATATCAACAATTTGCTCAGCCTTATGTTCGCCCCCTAACTCTTTCGCATGTTCAAACATTTTTTGGCCTAATTCAAATCCGGATATGTCTTTTAAACCAGGAAAGTTACACACCTTATGTGCATCAGAAATAGTACCTCCAATTAACTTTCCGAAAACAATATTACTTAGTTTATATCTACTAGCATAGATACTTGCAGTAAGTCCTGCAGGACCTGCACCAATAATTGCAATATCATATGTTGTATTTCCAGTATCAGGCATATTTGTTAGGTACTCATATTAACATTAACATTCTATCATATTAGTCAAATATTCTATCCATATTAAAATATAACTGATATATTTTATATGTATATGAAAGATTTTAAAGACAACATATATATTGTTGGACACACTAAACCAGATTTAGATGCAATAGCTTCAGCAGTAGGTTTTCAAAAATATAAAGAGGGAATAGGGGAACCTTACTATCATGCAATTCGTTGTGATAGAGTTAATTCTCAAACGGAATGGGTTTTTAAAAAGTACAATACTAACCTTCCTCAATATATTCCAAATATCTCTGGTATGAATGTTGTATTGGTAGACCATACTTTCCCCGAGAGTAGACCAAATGGATGGGAAAAGGCAACCATCTTAGAGGTAATTGACCATCATGATGTTAAATTAGAGGATATAATCCCACAAAAACTTACTATTAGACCTTGTGGTAGTACTTCTACCTTAGTAACTCAAAAGATATTTGACTCAAAGGTCCTTCTATCTAAAGAACTTTCTTTTATCCTACTTAGTGCAATACTTGATGATACTTTAGGATTTAAATCTCCAACAACAATAAAACTAGATATTGAAATGGCTAAAAGATTAAATGAAATATGTAAAGTAGAAGATCTCTGGGATTATTCAATGCTTCTTTTTCAAAAGAAAGATATCTGGAACACTCTATCTCCTAGGGAAATAATTGAAGAGGATGTTAAAAATATTGAGATAAATGGTATTTGGGTTTCAATTTCTCAGGTAGAGACATTAAACAACAGAGAGTTAAAAAAGGATGATATATTAAAGGAATTAATTAATTTAAATGAGATTAATCCTTTGAATTTAAGATTAGTAATGTTAACTGACCTATTAAAGGGGGATTGCATATTACTAGTAGTAGGAAAGGATATTCCGTTATTAGAACGTGTATTAAATACAAAGGTTATTGATAATACTCTTTTTCTTCCTAATGTAGTTAGTAGAAAGAAACAGGTTTTACCAATATTACAAAAGATATATTTATAAAGGGGTTTTTAGAGGGTCTTAAGATACATTGCAATAGCAAATGTTTAGCATTAAAGCTAATCAAAAGACCCTCCAAGATCTATTTTCGTTTTTCTAACTTTAGACAGTAACTCCCATCATAATTAATTTCGATCCAATTGTAATCACTTCTTGCACGAAATGTGCCAAACCCATCTAATCTATCAAAATATCCGAAGCAAACTACTTTTGCATCAAAAATTGAATCGACCGGAGTCCATTCTCCCCACTCTTCCCATCTTGAGCCATTTGTGAAATTGTATCTTTGAATAAGATAACTTCCGATATAGTCGGGGTCTTCTTCAACGACAAAATCCAATAGTTCAAATGGAACATGCTGTGGAGGAACGCTTTCAGAACAAGCTGAAAGAAGTATTGATAAACAAATCAAAACAATTAAAAAAACTGACTTTTTCATTTCATCTCCTATTTTTATGAAATCCAGATTAACTGGTTTAATACGAACATAACAACTATCTATTAGTTAAATAGCTCTGTTGTTCGTACTAAAAAAAGAAAACAATGAAAATAATAGACCTTTTTAATGAGCAGTATTCCTTAATGTATTAAAACAATAAAGAATGAATAGGTATTGAACCTATAGTATATTATACCATAAACTAAGGAAAGGTACTAAGCTATTATGTCCCAATTTAATGTGTTAGTAAGAATAATAGGGGAATTATTATCAACAATTAACATATATTCAAACATTA
>CAZCWY010000011.1:0-17057 GCA_964502535.1 uncultured Candidatus Saccharibacteria bacterium | reverse complement strand
GTTATAGAGGAGGAAGAAATTAAGCCAATGGAAGAGGTTTTGGGTGTTATGCAATTACCCAAGACGGGAAAGGATATAAATTCTTTTCTTGTTGTATTCCCAATACTTTGGTACTATCTATTAAGGAGGTTTTTGTATGAAATTAAAATTCACAATACCAGGATATGTTCAAAAGATAGCGAGGATACTGTCCAAAGAGGGTTATGAAGTATATCTTGTAGGTGGTGCAATTAGGGATATCGCCATGGGAAAAATACCTCATGACTATGACCTAGCAACTAATGCTTTGCCAGACGAGATGCTAGAACTTTTCCCAAAATCAGTTTCTACTGGTGCTAAGTTTGGTACTGTAATTGCTTTAGTAGAAGATAGTAAGAAAGAAAATCATGATGTTGAAGTAACTACTTTTAGGAGTGAGGAAGAGTATGTAGATGGAAGATGGCCAAGTAAGGTTGAATTTGTAGATGAGATTTACAAGGATTTAGGTAGAAGGGATTTCACAATCAATGCAATGGCAATAGATTTACCTTTGGAGTCTCTTGATAGCCAAGAGATAGAGAGAGATTGGGAAATTTACGACCCTTTTGGAGGTATGAAAGATATTGACTTGAAGTTAATTCGTGCTGTAGGAACTCCAATTGAGAGATTTAAAGAGGATGGATTAAGAGCTTATAAAGCTTGTCGTTTAGCTTCTCAATTAGATTTTGAAATTGAAAAGGACACTTTTGATGCAATTAAAGAGTGTATCCCTATCGCAAAACAGGTTTCAATGGAGCGTATTAGAGATGAATTTATGAAACTTCTCTTAAATTCTCCTAAGCCATCTAAAGGTATTGATTTGATGAGAGAGTGTGGTTTACTTCAAATCTTTTTGCCTGAGCTTTTGGAGGGTTATGGTGTTGAACAGAAGTTGTATCATACTCATGACGTGTATTGGCATAGTTTAAAAACATGTGATTTTGCTCAAGATTCGGTTAAATTAGCAGCACTATTACATGATATTGCAAAGCCTAGAACTGATATGGGTAATGGTCATTTCTATGGTCACGATGTAATGGGTGTTGAGATGATAGATACAATTATGAAGAGATTAAGATTCTCTAAAACAGAAATTGAGAGAGTTAAAACATTAGTTAGAAATCATATGTTCTACTATCCTCACTCTCAACAAGAAAGTAAATCTAAAAAGGAGCTACTACTAAGTCAATGGAGTGATTCTGCTATTAGAAGATTTTTAAATAGGGTAGGAGAAGAGAATGTTGAAGATCTTTTTAAACTGCGAATTGCAGATGCTACATCAAACCCGAATAGCCCCTTTGATCCAGATGAGATTACCCAACTTCAGAAACATATTTCAGAAGTTAGAGCTAAGGATATGGCTCTAAAAATCTCAGATTTAGATATTAATGGAGAAGACTTAAAATCAATTGGAATACAATCTGGTCCCCAGATGGGTAAAATATTAAATGCTCTGCTAGATGTAGTGATAGAGGATCCTTTAATGAATACTAAGGAGAAACTACTAGATGAAGCTAAGCATATGTTGTAATATTGATATTAGCTAATTTATATACTGCCCGTTATGAAATTAAAATTTTGTGGAGCTACAAGAACAGTAACAGGTTCCTGCTTTTATATAGATACCGGAAGCTTTAAATTCCTAGTTGATTGTGGAGCTTTCCAAGGGGACGATGAAACAGAAAAACTTAATTATGAGCCTTTTCCATTTGATCCAGGACAACTTGATGCTGTGTTTTTAACGCATGCTCATTTTGATCATAGTGGAAGAATTCCAATATTAGTTAAACAAGGATTTAAAGGGAAAATAATTGGTACTCAACCTACTAGAGATTTAGCTAAAGTAGTACTTTTAGATGCAGCTAAGATACAGCAAGAGGAGTATGACAGATGGCAAACTAGAAGCAAATTCAAAGGAGAAGAAAAAGATCTTTCTGCTCAGGGATCTGCATATGAACAAAGAAAGCCTCTTTTTACTGAACAGGATGTTGAAGAGGTGTTTAACCTTTTTGATATATATCCATACGGTTCTTCGGTAAATATCAATGATAGTGTTGAGTTTAGAATGAGAGATGCTGGACATATTTTAGGTTCAAGTATTTTTGAATTCTGGGTTAAAACATTGGAGGGAAGAGAGAAGAAAATAGTATTTTCTGGAGACTTAGGTCAACCTGGTGCAAGAATCGTTAAAGATCCTGACCTAATTAGAGAGGCTGATTTTGTAGTATGTGAAGCTACATATGGAAACAGATTACACAAGAGTAAAGACGAAACCACTTTAGAATTACTCTCTATTCTTAAACAGGCTCAAGAAGAGAATTCTAATGTATTAATTCCTTCTTTTGCAATTGAAAGAACTCAAGAGATTTTGTATGAGATAAACCTATTTGTAGAAAATAAGATATTAAATAACTTAGAGGTCTATTTAGATAGCCCAATGGCTTCAAAAGCGACTGAGATATTTAAACAGTATCCAACTTTTTACGATGATGATGCTAGAAGATTGTTAGAAAAGGGTGATGATCCATTTCATTTTAAGGGATTAACTACTATTGATTCTGCTGATGAGTCAAGAAGATTAATTAACAAAAAAGGGGTAGTGATAATTGCAGGTAGTGGTATGTGTACTGGTGGAAGAATAGTGCATCATATAATAAATAATATTGAGAAAGAGAATACTCATATGGTATTTGTAGGGTATCAGGTTGATGGAACTTTAGGAAGGAAATTAGTTAATGGTGAGAAGGAGGTTCGTGTCATGGGTAAACCACTTCAGGTAAGAGCAAAAATACATACTTTAGGTGGTTTTTCTGCACATGGAGACCAAAGAGATTTAAGATATTGGTTAAGAGGTTTTGGTCATTCACCAGAAAAGATATTCATCGTTCATGCAGAGGAAGAGATTGCAATTGGTTTTGGTACAAATATTAAAAGTGAATTAGGCGTTAATGTAGATATTCCTAAATTAAATGAAGAATTCGAATTAAAGTAATATGAGTGTTAAACAGATATTAGATATAGAAAAAGAGATAAAAGATTTGAACATCCAGGGAGCAACGAATGTTGCTATTGCTACTGTTGAAGGAATGAAAATTTTTATAGAGGAGAGCAATATTACAGATAAAGAGTTGTTTTACAAAGAGCTAGTAAGGGTAGGGGACAAATTAGCTAAGGCAAGATTAAATGAACCATTAGCGGAGAATGCAGTGAAATATGTTTCATATACCTTCAAACAACACTTCTCTGATTTACACTCTCTTAATGATATGAAACAACAGTTAGAGGGGTATTGTGATGAATACCTATTTAAGATATCTGATTCAAAGAGGGCTATTATTGATTTAGGTATTCCTTCAGTTAAAAATTTTGATAATGTATTAACCCATTGCCACTCTTCAACAGCAGTTGCAGTGATTAAAGAGATTGCGCAAGGAAACACATCATTTGAAGTAGTTTGTACTGAAACTAGACCTAAATTTCAAGGAAGAATTACTGCTAAAAGTCTTTTAGATTCAGGTATTTCTACTACTTTAATTGCGGATAGTGCGGCAGAGTCATTTGCAATAGGAAGAGGCTCAGTTCCTATAGAAGTTCTCTTCATTGGGTGTGATGAGATTACTCTTGATGGATACTGTATAAACAAGATAGGAAGTTGGGGTATTGCTACTGCAATGAAGTTAGCAGGCAAGCCTGTTTATGTTGTTTCTCCATTATTAAAAGTAAATCCTGTAATCACTCATAAAGAGGTGTCTATAGAAATTCGTGAGTCTAGTGAATTATGGAGTGAGGCACCTAAAGCACTGAAGATGTTTAACCCTGCCTTCGAGATAGTTGATAAAGATCTTATTACTGGTTTTATGACCGAATTTGGTATTATTAAACCAGAGGAGATTAAAGATATTGTAAGAGTAAAGTATCCTTGGCTTTTTGAATAATATAATTAATAGTAATAAATATGGCACTATATCTAAAGAGTAAAAAAGTAGACCTAGGAGCAGGTAAAGATCTGTTTATTTTGATGCATCAAAAGGATGCTGATGACCTTGGAGTCAAGGAAGGGGCTATAGTTTTACTGGGGTATAAGGATGTAGAGCTTTACGTAAAAGTTATAATTACTGAAACTAAGATTTTGGAGGGAGAAGTTGGTCTCTACGAGGAATTGAATGAGGAATACCATATCCCTGAGGGTAGGAAACTACTACTAGATATACCTTCTACTAGTAAAGCCCTAGATGGTATAAGAAAGAAGTTGTCTGGTTTGAGGCTAAATGAGGAGGAATTAGTCGCAATTATGCATGATATTGGTTCAAGGAGACTAAAAGAGACAGAGGTAGCGTTTTTTGTTTCTACCTTCTTTAATCCGGGCTTTACAGAAGAGGAGATATATTGGATGACAAAAGGAATGGCCGAATCGGGAGATATTTTAGATTTCAAATATATTAAAAATAATAAAGGTTTGGTTGTAGACAAGCATTCAATAGGAGGAACAGCTGGTAAGGGTATTACACCAATACTAGTTCCAATATTGGCTGCTAGTGGGCTTGTAGTTCCTAATACTTCTACTAGAGCAATCACTTCTCCTGCTGGTACCACGGATATTATTGAGAGTGTCATGCCAGTTGCTTTGGATAAAGAAGAAGTATACAAGGTTGTTGAGAAAACAGGTGCTTGTATGGTATGGGGCGGAGCACTCTCTTTAGCCCCAGCTGACGACGAAATCATTAATGTTGAGAGGTCTCTAAGGATACAAGAATTCCAGAAGGTTCTAGTTAGTATTGTGGCTAAAAAAATAGCCATGGGTGCTTCATTTGTATTAATAGATTTGCCATATGGTAAAGGAACGAAAATTGAGAAGCCCGATGATCTGGAATTTCTAAAGAGAGAGTTTGAGAAACTCTTTGATAAATTTAATATTAAGTGTGTAACACATAAAAGGGTAATAAAGGGACCTGATGGAAGAGGTGTGGGTCCTTTGTTAGAAATGAAGGAGTGTTTAAGAGTATTAGAAAGAGATGAGAAACGTTCAGATGACTTAGAGGATACTGTCATCGAGATGGCAGGCAAGATATTTGAGGGTACCAAAAAGGCACAAAAGGGTATGGGTAAAAAGTTTGCTCAAGAACTGCTGGATTCTGGAAAAGCACTAAAGAAATTCTGGGATATTGGTAAGGCACAAGGTGCAAAGGAGATTGTTAAATCTAGTCAAATAAAGGTAGGAGAGATTAAGCATGTTATTAAATCTACTAAAACTGGAGTAGTAAAAAATATCTGTACAAGAGAGATAGTGGAGATAGCAAGGTCACTTGGAACACCAGGTATTAAAGAGGCGGGAATATATGTTGAAAAGATGCCTGGAGATAAAGTAGAAAAGGGTGATACATTGATGACGCTATATGCTACTTCACAAGATCGAATGGAGGAAGGGATTAAATCTATAGACCTTGAGAAGCTTTACGATATTTAATTCTTCTAATTAGTATTCCAATTAGGGATGTTAATGTTATTAATAGTATTAATACTATTACTATTGGTAAAAGTATAATCATTGCTTTCCCAATCATAGTAGTTTTCATTATTAAATTTACAGTACTTTTAGAATTTTGATTTGTACCACTTCCTGTCTCTATTTCACTGTAAGAGAGTAGGTTTGTGGGAAGAGTACTTTCATCTACACTATATATTTTTACTTTATAGCCAGTAGAATTAAAATCGAAATTGTCTGCAGAATATGCCTTTATATCAACTGGAGAACCGTTATACAGTGTATCCCAGAGAGCATATTGAATATTTTGACCAATTAACATATTGTTGCTTTCATATGAGGGATCTACTGTAAGCCAACCGTACTCTGGTATCCATATCTGAACCCATTGGTGACTTATTTTTTCATCTGTATCTAGGTCAATATTTGTATACCCGAAGGCAGCTCTTGAAGGTATCCCTTGAGCTCGAAGTATTGCAATCATTGAGTCTGAGTACTCCATACATACAGAAAGTCCTCCTTGAAGCGCTGCTCTTGCTCCAATCCTAAGACTATTTTGATCACTTGCTTTAACTTTGTCATACTCAAGTTTATCCATAACAAATTGATAATCATTTTTTATTATATCCAGGAGGATATTTTTGTCCTTTAGAAGATTATTTGCTTGTTCAATGATGTATGGATCATTAATCTCCCAATACTGAGTAGGAGTTAAATATTTATTTAAATTTGGGTCACTCTTAACAGTATTAATATATTTATCGTATTCTAGATTAGGTATTTCTCGTTTTGATTCAAGAGAATCTTGTTCTAAAGAGATATATCCTATTATTGAAATTTTATCTTCTTTGTTTGCAGGAACTTCGAATGTTCCTATCACATTCCCCTCTGAATCAGTAAAAAGTTTTGTGGGTTTAGGTGTGATACTTTCGATTTTGACACTTTGACTATTTTCTGAGAACTCCCTAGGTAGAGCCAACTCATATATATTTGTAGAGAGTGCAGAAATTGCAGAAGAGTATTTCTCGGGTACTAAATTATCTGTTTTCTCTGTTTTAAGTGTCATTTCAAATTTAAAATATTGTTTGGTTCCAAATTCTAAATATACAGATTGTCCTAATCTATCCTTTGCATCGAAGGAGTAATTTACAGTGTTGTTTTCTTCACTTTCTTGAAAGTTAAGTGGATATATCTTTGCCAATTGTGGGATATTCTTATCTACCTGTATATGAAGATTGTAATATATCATTGCAGAGGTTTTAGTATCATCATGAATTTGCTCAAATTTGGTATCTTTATGTAATGCAGGATATTCAATTCTAGTCCAATTGTGTATATTTTTAACATAATCATGAGTAGAAAAATCGATGTTTACGATATATTTTCTTGAATATGTTGTATCTCTGTAGTTAGGAACATCAATATATATACCCTCTCCATCTTCCAATTCTCTGAGAGAAAAGGGAACAGCTACTCCGGAATCGTTAGTAACAGTTAAGGAATTCTTTTTAAACTCTCTTTCATTTTTTACATACTCTTGATTGTCGGAAATTAAATCAGGTAAATGGAAAGAGTGTTGCCCTTGTGTTGAAAAGTAATATTGTTTATCTTTTACCTCTCTAGTGAGTTGAATTCTAACTTTCACAAAATCGCTACCCGTTGTGTAGTTAACGGTAGTGTCATTGGTTAACATAAAATCGTAATCTACTGCTAAAACAGTACTTTTTGTAATTGTAACTAATAGTAGTGAAAAGATTAGTATATATATTTTTTTGGACAGCTTCATATTAAGATATCTTACTTTAGAATTAATATATTTGGAAGTGGTATAATCAAAATCTTAATATGTATCTTTAATATATGGAAGGTGTAACAAGGTCTCATTCACTCTCTTTGGGAATAGTGGGTTTGCCTAACTCTGGCAAGAGTACCCTGTTTAATGCTTTGACTAAAAAGTCTGTTCCTGCAGAAAACTATCCTTTTTGTACGATAGATAAGAATATTGGTGTAGTTCAAATACCAGATGAAAGATTAGAAAAGATGTCTAAATTCTTTAAAGCAGAAAAAATAGTTCCTTCTGCTATGACTTTTGTAGATATTGCTGGACTAGTTAAAGGTGCTTCGAAGGGAGAGGGGTTAGGGAATCAGTTCCTATCACATATAAGAGAGGTAGATGTAATTCTTTATGTGCTAAGAGCCTTTGAGAGTGAGTCTGTTGTTCATGTATATAATAGAGTGGATCCAGTTGATGACTTTGAGATTGTCCAAGCCGAATTAATTATTAAAGATATAGAGGTTGTCGAGAAAAGATTTGAGACTGTAAAAAGAAACTCTCGACCTGGAGTCACTGAAAGTATGGCAGTGGAATTAAGTACTTTAGAGAGTGTATTAAAATGGTTAAATGAAGGAAAGCCAGTAATTGACATGGAATTGAATGAAGAGGAAACAAGAATTGTAAATGATATGTGGTTACTTACAAACAAGCAGAGGGTATTTATTCTTAACAGTAAGGAAGGTTTAGAAGAGAAGAGAATTGAGGAGTGGAAAAAGAAGTTGGGTAAGATTTCAGATGATATTAATAATGAATATGTATTAGAGGTTGATGTTAAACTTCTCTCTGATTTAGCTAGTATGAAAAAAGAAGAGTTGGATGAGTATGTTGAATTACTTGGTAAAAAGCCAACTACAGTAGAGGATGTTATTAAAAAGGCATATGAGAGATTAAACTTGATTACCTTCTATACTGGTTCTCAAAAAGAGTGTAATGCATGGAGTATTGAAAAGGGTGCTGATGCAAAAAGTGCCGCAAGTGTAATTCATACTGACTTGGGTAAAAATTTTATTACTGCAGATGTAGTTAATGTGGATGCTTTAATTGATATTGATGGTTGGGTTAATGCTAAAGAAAAGGGTTTAATAAAAAATCATGGTAAAGAGTATATTGTGAACGATGGTGATTATATTGTCATCTTGGCTAATACATAATACAATTGATATATCTGTATTTTTCTGCTAAAATCCATTCGCTAGTTTAATATAGTTATAAATATATATACAAATGGCAAGAGAAAAGAAGAAAATGAAAACATATGAGTTAATGGTTGCCCTTAAGCCTCTATTACCTGATGATTTGAGAAAAAGTATACATAAAGAATTTGTAGACATGATGAGTAAAGATGGTGGAGAGGTATTAGATGTTGATGTATGGGGGAAGAGATATCTTTCATACAAAATACAGGGTCATAACGAGGGTTACTATTTAGTATATAACTTCGTACACGCTCCTAAAAACATAAATGAGATGAAAAGAGTATTGCAATTAAGACAGGAGATCTTGAGATTTATGATTATTGAAGTTGATAATGTAGATATAATTGGGAAGGGAATTAAGAAAAAAGAGATAGAGGTATAGTTAAGTATTTTTTAATATTAGGCTGTTAAAATAAAGGTAAGTTAAATTTATATATATACAAAAATGTCAGCAAGGTCTTTAAACAAGGTTCAGTTGATAGGTAACTTAACTAGGGAACCAGAGTTAAGATATACCACTGGTGGGACTCCAGTAGTTACATTTGGTTTAGCAACAAATAAATCTTGGAAGGATCAAGAGGGTAATGTAAAAGAAATAGCAGAGTTTCATAACATAGTTGCATGGAATAAGATGGCGGAAATATGTCAACAGTTACTTGCAAAAGGTATGAAGGTTTACATAGAGGGCTCTCTATCTACAAGATCATGGGAAGCTGATGATGGTTCTACAAGATACAAAACAGAGGTAAGAGTTGATGATATGATTCTTTTAGATAGTAAGGGAAAGCAGGGTGCAGGGTTTGATGCAGAGGCATCTCATCCAGCTCAAGAGCCAGAGAGTGCTCCAGCAGAGGAGACTCCTACAGTAGAGGATACAACTACAAATGAAGATCCTTTAGAGGATTCTGATTTGCCATTTTAATTTTATTGATTAGTAGTAATGGAGGAAGGGAAGATAATTGAAGAGAAAAAGATTGTAGCTCCAACTTTAGATGACGTATATGATGAGAAGAGTGTCACTGAAGATGAGGGAGAGAGTACCTATGGTGGTAAGAAAAAACCTAGAAGAAGAAGAAAGATTATTCAGAATCTCTCTTGTCCTTTATGTGATTCTGGAGTTAAAGAGGTTTCTTACAAAGATGTATATCAACTAAAGAAGTTTACCTCAGTAAGAGGAAAGATAATATCAGTTGAGAAATCAGGTGCTTGCCACAAACATCAGAAACAATTAAAGAGAGCAATTAAAAGAGCAAGGTTTATGGCATTGTTACCATATATTTCTAGAGATTAGATATTTCACATTTGATTTTGAAAGGAGGCTGTGTGCCTCCTTTTTGTTTTAAAAAAGTGATTTTACTGGTAAACTAGTATAACAATGAATACACTGCCCACATTTAAAGAAAATGCATACTTAACCCTTGTTATTAAAGATAACTTCATTTATGCTAATCTAGCATATTCCAATTTGGTTGCTCAAAGGACCTTTGTTCTATCAGATGCAACTGATTTGTCTCCTTTAAAGTTTAGATTAGATGATTTTTCCTTTACTAAAGATTTCTGGTTTGAATATTTGGATTCTTTAGAGAAAGTATTTGATTGGGATATTGTAGATAGAACGTATGAGGGGGTGTTTAAGATAAAGGGATTTGAGCGTGAAGAGGTTGGGGTGTCTGGTATAAAAGTATTGGTAGATGATAATCAACCTTTCTTCAAAAACATATTTGTTTCTCTAAAAGAATTTTCTAGAGATATATCAATCAAATTGTTAGATGATAAATATATTTCTCAATTATTAAATGGATTTCTAGATAGAATGGGATATAACGAGATTGTGTGGATTGATTTAGATATTTCTCACTTCTCGATATATCGCGCAAAGATAGAAAACGTTTCTACGGGTGGAGTATTTAACAAAGTAGTGAGTGATAAAGTTAATATTACTTCGTCAAAGATAGATTGGGGTAATGAGATAGGGCTAATTGATTTTATTAAAACATCTAAATTGCAATCTTTTTTGTCAGGAGAGTGCTCCGAAGAAGAGTTAACAAATAAATGGGGAAATTTAATAGCACATAGTTGTGAGTATATATCAGATCCTGTATTACATGATGTTTTAAGAGCATTCACAACTCTCCAACTTCTATCTATTAAACAGTCGAATTCAGATAAATTAAATGGAGCGTTAAGTTCAAATTCTGCAGTAATAGTAACAGGCAATATATCTAAACTACTCAGTAAAAGAGAATTACTCTTTTCTATAATTGACGGTTTAGAACTAGAAGGGATGTGTGATCTATTCATAGACGAAGATAATAAGTTATTTAGTTTTGGAAAAAGCATTATTGATAGAGAGAAGTCTCAAGATATTGTAATCCTTCGTGGAGATGTATTACCCAAAGCAACTAAAGTATTAATACCACAAGTTCCCCAAAAGAGTAAAAGTAAAGTAATCTTTTCAGGAAAGGTGTCAGCTCAAAATGCAGAATATAGGGATATATACGCTTTTGGGTCTTCTCTTCAAGTTCTTAAAATCCCTGCTTTAGGAGAAAAGGTTGTTATTGAAGGTGAGTTAAAAAATAGTACAGTTTTTTCTCACTATGCATTTACTAATATCGAGTTTATGTCTACTAAAAGAAGTTTTGAGTATGAGTATCTTGTAATTGATGGAAGATGTCGTCCAATTGTATATGGTCCTAATCCACAAGATAATAGAGCTAAATTTAAAATATGGGAAGATGCAGATAAGGAGTAGAGTGTTTGAAAAATATACAGATTACACCTTTAATATTCCTCTTTTAAGGAGTGATAAAACTGAAATTAAGGAGGGGAAACTTAATATTGGAGATACCCTCTTTGAGAGGAACGATTCTACTTTGAAGAAGTCAATAAACATATCTGAGGTTTTTAATTGTAAGGGTGAGGAGTGTAATAAATATATTCTCAAAATTGATGGAGAATATATAGAGAAAGGTGAGGTACTTGCTAATAAGACATCCTCTGGAAAACTTACTTTTACCGAGATAAAATCTCCAATATCTGGAGTATTAGATTTAAGTAGAGTTGCATATGGATATATAGATATTTTGGGAGAAGAAGGCAGTTCAATTTTTAAGAGTGATTTTTCTGGAGAGATTTTGGATATAAATCCAATAGATGGTATTACTATTTCTGCTCAGGCGGTAGCAGTAGATGGTGTAGTAAGTAGTAAGAGTAGTAAGAAATTCTTTGGAAAGTTAGAAATTTTAGCAGATGGCAATACCATTATAAACGAAGGAGCACTTAACGATGACTATAGAGGTAAGATTGTTTGGGTAGGTCCATATCTTTACAATCGTGTAGCTACCGAACTTTTTGAGAGAGGTGCTGTTGCTGTATTAACATATGCAATGTCATATATTGAATTTAGAGAGATTGGGTTGCCAATTATGATATTAGGAGGTTTTGGTTCTGTTCACTGTGATTCTGAATTCTTAAAAAAGATTATTTCTTTTAAAGACAAGTTTGTAATATTAGATACTGCTCAAAATCAGTTGTTTATAATTTCAGAGAGTAATATTAAAAATAACAGTTGGTTTGTTAATCAATATATTAATCAAATGGTCATATCAAGGGCATCGGCTAGCTATGGGTATATAGGGAAAATAACAGAGTACGATTCAGATACAAATAATATTCTTGTTGAATTTGGAAAGAAGGGTAGGGCCCTAATGAATATGGGGTTGGTGGATTTTATCGATTTGTAATTACTCTTTCCTATGAATATAATAGAATTTAGAATTTACTTTAAATAACCAAGTGTATGGAAAATAACGGGGGAAAAGTATTTGGTGTATTGATTTTAACAGTAGTAGCTTTCTGTGGAGGTATTATTTTTGGAAGAAATATTGGTCCTGTATCAAATGGTATATTGTCTTTTAATAGTTCAAAGAGTGTTAATTTTGATCTGTTTTGGGATGTATGGGAGATATTAGAAGATAGGTATGTTGAAGAAGAAAAGGTGTCACAGTCGGATAGGGTTAATGGAGCAATAAAGGGTTTAGTAGATTCATATGATGATCCTGCTACAATATTTCTTACACCTCAAGAGACTTCAGATTTTAATGACTTAAATAGTGGAAAATACTTTGAAGGAATTGGTGCAGAGTTGGGTTACAGTGAGGGCTCCATTATCGTTGTTTCGCCACTTGATGGTTCTCCTGCTAAAGCAGCAGGTATAAGACCTGGTGACTACATATTGTCAGTAGATGACTACGAAGTAAAGAATGGGGACAATATATATGAGATAGTAGAAAAGATTAGAGGAGAGGCTGATAGTACTGTTAAACTTACAGTATTACACAAGGGAGAACTTGAGCCTATTGAAATAGAAATAATTAGGGGAGAGATAACGGTTCCAAGTATGACTTTGAGTTATGTCGGAGATAAGAAGGATATAGCATTTATTGATATTGCTAGATTTACAGAATCTTCTCTTGAGGTATGGAATAATAAGTGGGATGAGGTAGTACAAGATATTGATTCTAAGAATATTGATAAAGTACTTATAGACTTAAGAGGTAATCCTGGTGGTTATTTTGATGCAGGTGTGTATGCTGCAGATGATTTCTTGGATATTGGTAAGATTATATCTCAGCAGGAAGATGGTAAGGGAAATGTACAGAGTTTTGATTCAACAAAGGGTGGAAGGTTATTAGGTAAGAAAGTCGTAGTTCTTGTTGATGAGGGCAGTGCTTCGGCTTCTGAGATTTTTGCAGGTGCACTTCAACAAAATGGTATTGCTACAATAGTTGGAACTAAAACATATGGTAAAGGAACTGCACAAAGTATTGTTGATCTATCTTCTGGGGCAAGTTTACATATTACGGTATTGAAATGGTTACTCCCTGATGGCTCTTGGTTAAATAAGGAGAATACAATTACTCCAGATGTAGAGATAGAGAATAGTGTGGCAGAGTTTATTCAAGGTATAGACAAACAGTATAATGAGGCTTTACTATTAATTAGTAAATAATTTGTTATTTTAAAAACCATGGAAGAAATAAATAAGGTGGAAGAGATAAAAGAGGTAAAGAAAGTAAATAAGGTTAAGGAAATGGTTAAACCGGTATTAAAGAGAGCACTAGGAAGTAGATATCTAGGAATATTTGGTTTCTCTTTAGTTTTTTTAGGAGTACTTGTTTGTATTCTTATTGCTTTGATTTTCTTATTAAAGTATTACCAGATGCAGGAGGATGGAAAGTTAATCGGTGGGGATAGTAATAATCCAAATATTACAGTTACTCAGGAAGAGAATGTAGTTATTAATGTTGTTAAGAAATCTTCTCCTTCAGTTGTAAGTATAGCAATAAGTCAGGTTATGCTTAAAAAAGGAGAGGGTCTTGTTGATGAAGTAAGTAATATTGGTACAGGTTTTATTGTTGACCCAGGTGGAATAATTGTTACTAATCAACATGTAGTATCTGATGTCTCTGCTACATACAAGGTGATAACAAGCGAAGGGAAAGAGTATGAAATAGTTGAGATTGTTAGAGATGATAGTAATGATATTGCAATTCTTAAAATTGATGCTACAGGACTTCCTGCTTTAGAGTTAGGTGATTCAGACAATCTTGTTGTTGGTCAAACGGTAATTGCCATTGGTACGCCTTTAGGAGAGTATGCTGGAAGTGTTACAACGGGTGTAATTAGTGGAAAAAACAGGTCAGTAACAACATCATCTGGTTGGTTTGGTTCAACCACAAAGACCTATGAAAATGTATTACAAACAGATGCAGCTGTAAATTCTGGGAATTCGGGTGGACCTTTAATTAGTACAGAAGGTAAGGTGGTTGGAATTAATTTTGCTACCACTTCTAATGCAGATAATATTTCATTTGCATTACCAATAAATACTGTAAAGTTGAGATTAGAGGAGTATAGAGTTTATGGTAAATTTATTAAACCATATGTTGGAATTTCTTATCAAATGATTTCAGAGTATCAAGCAATTTATTATACAGATGTTGTTGCTGGAGCATTGGTTATGAATATTGATTTAGGAGGTCCAGCCTCAAAGGTAGATATTAAGAGAGGAGATATAATTGTAAAAGTAAATGACAAAGAGGTTGAACAGTCTTTTGCAAATATCATTCAGTCGTATAAAGTAGGTGATGAGATATCTCTTGAAATTTGGAGAGAGGGAAAAACACATACTATTAAGGTTACACTTGTTGAGGCTGATTAAATAGAGAAATAAAGGAATCTTTTTCTATCAAAACAATCTAAGACTTCTTGTATATTTGCATTAGGAAAATAATTTCTTATTAATTGTTTTGTATTATCAAATATACTACTCTCTGTTTCAATATATATGATTTCTGGAAGAGAGTTTTTTGATAACAGTTGTTTAAATAACTGTTCGTAATACATTAGTCCATTAACTCCTCCATCTAATGCAAGTTTGGGTTCATATTTTAAAACACTTTTATCTAGTTTTTTATATTGTTCTGTGGGTATATATGGCAGATTCGCAATTACAATTGTATCTGGCGTAATATCTGCTATCTCTTCAATTAAGTTATTCTCTTTCCATTTAATCTTATTAGATTTCAATATTGCTTTTTCATTAGATCTTGCTATCTCAAGAGCTTTTTGAGATATATCGGTAGCAAAGAAAGAGTAGGGTGTGTTACCAAGAATAGAGGCAATTGAAATAATTATACATCCACTGCCTGTTCCAACATCTATAATATTTTCAATATCATTCTTTTTAATTAATTCAACACAATCATATACCATTTGTTCAGTTTCCATCCTAGGAAGTAGAGTATCCTGTGTTACTTTAAATTTGTGATTACAAAACAATGAATATCCTTGAATATATTCCCATGGATATCCTTCACCTAACCTCTTTAATATGGTTTCTTCTGAGATATTTTGATGTGTAGATAAATACCCAACAATTTCTCTGGTTATTCTGTATGAATCTGGGTATTCAATTGAGGATAAATATTGATTAATTCTATAGATAGCTGAGAGATTATTGTCCATTTTCTAACATTTCTAACTGTATACCCTCTCTAACATCTTCAATTAATTCGTCTAAATTGCCTAACATTATTGATTCTATATTGTGCCAAGATTTTTTAACTCTGTGGTCTGTAACTCTATTTTGAGGAAAATTATATGTTCTAATCTTCTCTGCTCTACTAGCATTACCAATTTGTGAAGAGCGCATATTAGATCTTTTTGCATCCTCCTCGCTTTTCTTCCTATCATAAAGCCTTGATCTTAGGTTGGCCATTGCCTTCTCTTTGTTTTGTGCTTGATGCTTTGTTTCTTGGCAACTTACTACAATTCCGGTTGGAAGGTGGGTTATTCTAACTGCGGAGTCAGTTTTATTTACACATTGACCTCCAGCACCAGAAGCTCTCATAACATCGATTCTTAAATCTTCTGGTTTAATCTCAATATCTATATCTTGTGCTTCTGGCATAATTGCAACTGAAGCTGTAGAGGTATGAATTCTACCAGATGATTCTGTAGTAGGAACTCTTTGAACTCTGTGAACTCCACTTTCGTACTTGAGGTTTCTGTATACATTCTTACCACTTATATGTGCGACCACCTCTTTGTATCCACCTGCTTCCGAGACGCTACTATCAATTATTTGTACATCCCAACCTTTATTTAAGGAATATGTTTTATACATATTAAATAGATTTGATGCAAAAAGGGAGGCTTCTTCTCCACCTGCTCCAGCTCTAATTTCTAATATTACATTCCTACTGTCATCTTCATCATGAAATTTACGGTCAACTTGAATCTTTTTAATCTCTTTTTCAACTTCCTTTATTTCATTGATTACTTCCTCTATTTCTTGATTTGCAAGTTGTTTGTACTCTGTGTCTTCTGAATCATTTAATATCTCTTTTGCTTGTTTATATTTATCTATATATTGATATATTTTCAGGATATTGTAATAGAGGTTGCTGTAGTAGGTTAGATCAATACTAAGTTGAGACATATTTTCTCCAGTATTATGGGCATTTTCCATTCTTTTTTCTAAATCCTCTTTACTGGTTTTAATAGGTTCAAGGATATATTTTTTCTTTAATATTTCTATGTCCATATTAATGGATAATATCATTTATATATATTTAGGGAAACTGTTACTTAGATATATTTGCGTTAGCAAGCATATCTTTAAGGGTAAGATTGGAAGATGGAGTAGAGGATGTTTTCTTTGCTTTTCTTTCAGCCATCTTTTCTCTTTTACTTTTAAAAGACATTTTAGCACTTTTTTGTGCTCTTTCTTCGAATTTCTTTACAACATTTTCAGTATCAACAATCTTTTGCTCTCCAGTATAGAAGGGGTGACATTTAGAACAGAGTTCAACACTCAAGGTGTCATTTTCTAATGTAGAACCGGTAATAAAGGTGCTACCACATGAGCAAACTACCTTTAAATTACTATTATATTTTGGATGAATCTCTTTTTTCATAACAAGGAGGATTATATCAGAAGAAAATAGGTGTGTCCATAAGT
>CAZCWY010000010.1:0-17405 GCA_964502535.1 uncultured Candidatus Saccharibacteria bacterium | reverse complement strand
CCCAATTACGAATATCATTAGTCTTTTTAAAATGATCTAACATTTTAGATTGAGATTCTGTTTTAAAAGTCATTCTATATTTGAGTACAGTATCCTGAAGATTATGAAACTCTCCCTTTGTACTTAATATTAAGAAGAATTTTACATCCTCTACCTTCCACATATTCTCAGGATATAAACCAATAGATTCTACTGCAGATTTTCTAAGCATTACTGCTGGATGAGCAAAAGGCATAAAAAGAAATCTATTCTTTTTAATATCCATATCATTAATAGCGTACTCTCTATGACTGACAATATGACTATTTTCATCTATTATGTCTATCTGACCTCCTACTGCTACACAGTTTGAATTAGATTCTAAATACTGCACCTGCTTTTCAATTCTAGTAGGATACATTATGTCATCAGCATCCATTCTCGCTATATATTTACCCTTAGACTTTCTTATTCCAATATTAATTACATTACCCAAACCGTTCTGTTTTTCTATTGGCAATACTGTAATCCTATCTCCATACTCCTTTAATATCTCTAATGTTCTATCATCTGATTTATCATCTACAACAATTATTTCAACATCTTTGTATGTTTGATTCAGGCAACTATCAATACTCTCCTTAATATATTTTTCTCCGTTATGAACAGGTATAGCAACGGATACTAAAGAATTAATATTTTCCACTTTTATTGTTTTTTATTAAATTAACAACTAAATATGTACCTAACCCTAGAATTAATATATACCCAAAGTAAGAAAGTAGGTTCGGCCAATATATAACTGAGACAGAATCGTAATCTATATTAGATACATCCCAACCCTGTTTCCATCCTTCTATACTTACTCTAGTATCTTTGCCAAGTACCTTCAACCATATTCCCTCCCTTGCAACCGCAACCCATCCAGAAGAGTGAGCTTGAGGTATAGAGATTAGTATGTTTTCACTAGCTACAATATCTTCCCTTTTTAATTTGTAATATGTTGAATTTGGAGAGTTAAAAATGTTTTGCATTTCAATTTGTAAGTACTCCTTATTTGAATTTTGAGTATACATCAAATTATCCCATGAAGTAGGAAGCTCCATTAATGAAAACTCTTTAAGAATATTTTCAGTAACTAGTTTATAACTACTACTAGAATATATTACATTAAGAAGTTTGTTTGTATTTCCAACATTAATGGTATTTAAATATGACGAACTAGTATCTCCAAGTAACATGTCCGAAAACCAACATTTTTCTTCTTTGTCATATATTAGACAAAGAGAGGAGGGGATATTAGAGATATTTTCCCCTTTCCAATACACAAGATATTTTGAATTGAAATTAGGTTCAAAAAGATTAGCTGTTTGGTTAATATAATCATCTTGAACCTTTTGATACAAACCATTTTTAGAAGAAACCTCAAAAATTTCACTTTGAGAATCTGACCTATTGGATTGCCACATAATATTCTCTGCCTTAATTCCGTTATACAGATACCCCTTTTCACCGATTACCACTGGAATATGTACAGAGTATATATTTCCATCATCCAAAAAGAGATCGCTTGGTTCCCAAATCTCTGACGAAGATACAATTGATGATGGGGTATGTTTAGGAGCATACTTGATTTTTACACTCCTATACAATACCTCAGAGTTATTCTCTTTTGATTTGTTGGTAGCATATAGAATTAATGAGATTCTTTCATTCTCATCAATTACACTCTCTAGAAGAATCTCTATGTTGCCAAATGGATCTTGTGATGAAAGAAATTTTTCCTTGTTTAAACACTTTTCTTTAGTATTAGAATATATACAAAATCCTGGATAATTACCTTTATCTACTTCCCAGTTAATATTTATCTTCATAATGCCACCAGAACTAGTATCCAATGGTATTCCAGTATATACACATGGAGAATCTGAACTTCCTTTTAAACTAAACCCTGAAGAAACTTCCTGAGGTGTAACAAATGTACTTTCAACCACTTCCCCACCAGAGCAATCACTCCCCTTAGTTTTAAATAGAAGAGGAATCATATCAACAGTTATGAAATCACTATTAGAATATTCATATATCGGTCTCTCAGAATTAAAAATCTCTTGAACTGTAACTCCTCTCTTTATATCCTCTTTACTAAGTACGGTTTGTCCGAATGAGAAGAATTGAGAGTTAGCATCATACTGTTTAAAAGGTTTCTCTGAACTATCACCTCCAACATATGGATATGAAGGATAGAGAAACAAACTACCATTTGAATATTCGAACTTTGAAGGCAACATATTAATGGATTCTTTGGATAGATTCGAAGATAGATATGTACTGTATCCTTTGTATTCAAAGTCTCCAACAATATCTCCATTTTCAATTCTTAGGTCCTTTAATTGAATATCCAGTGGGGAGAGAGAGGGAAACTTTGGCCTATCTTTAATATATATCTCCTTCGATTTTACTTCCGAAAGAGATTCCGAATATGTAGTACCCATTTTCACAGGCACCTTAAAAAGGAGCAAATCATCTTCTGACCAGATTAATTCATATTCTGAGAACAATCCCTTTACTTTTTCTTCATCTAATTCAAAAGCATATCCTTTCATATCAACACTACCATCAAAGAGGACATATCTAACATCATATTTGTGCATAAGGGAGTTAAATTCATCTTTTTTTTCTGACCTAACTACATTTGCAATTCTAAGTAAAGCGTCCTCACCAACCTTAGAACCTATTGCTGAAGATATATCCATTACTGGGTTTGGGAGAATGTAGGAGATATATTGAGATCCCCAGAAACCCCAATCATATTCTCTAAAATAGTTATTGTTTGATGGGGGTGCATAATATATCCTTCCTGTAGAATCATTCTCAGAGAGATATTTTTCTAATTCAAAATATCTATTTGGAACATTCAAAATTGCTCTGTCAGAAAAAAAGTCTCCTCTAAACAGATATTCAGAATATACTAGCTGTAAAATACAAATGGAAACAAAGATAGTTAAAATAAATATTCTTTTTAAAAACCTCTTTTGAATAAAAGACGCAAAGAATTTTATTAAATATATAACTCCAAAAGTAGAAAGTACTGTTATACAAATTAAATATATCTGTCCTAATTTTGAGAAAGGCCATCTTAATACCTGTTTGAAAAGAGGAATATTTTCTTGAAACCACTTAAATACCTCTCCAAAAGGAGGATTAACTACCTTAATTAAGAAAAGAGAGATTAAACCTACAACTCCCCAAAAAAACAATTTGTAGTTCTTTTTAAAAACAGCATATGTTAATGCAATTATTGAAAAGATAGCTGGGAAAAGACCTAATACTTTATAGAAATCATAGGTGATAAATAGCTCAGACATTGGAAATAGAAATTTGTCGCCATCTTTTTCAAAGAAATTCCTGTTATAAAATCTTGCAGAATTTGCAAGTGTTTGAGAATCAGTCTCAAGATCAATAGTATTTGAAGTAATAGTTCTATTAGTATATGAATCTATAATGTCCGAACTTGTATTAACTGTGTAATTAATAAATGGTAATATCCAAAATAGTTGTGTTAATAGAAATATACCAATAGTAAGTAATATGTTTTTAATCTCTCTCTTTCTTCCATACTTTGATGATAAATTTACAAATATTGTAAAAGAGAAAATAAAAACAAAATCAATAATAAATAGTGTAGCAATGATAAAAGTTGATGTAAGTAATAGAGATGAAAGGAAAATGAATAATAAATATTTCTCGCTATTTTCTTTAGAATAGAGATATATACAAAGCAATAATAGTGGCAAAAAACCAAAATTAACAATATATGGTGCCATATTTTGATAAAAAAGCCACATACTCCATAAAGTAGTAAAATATGTAATACCCCCTAAAAGAAAGGCCCAATTAGAATATCTCTTAAGTTTGCTATTTCTAATTAACCTCCTTATCAATGAAGCTATACATATCGAACCAACTGTTAACGATACAAAATAAAAAAGTTGACTAATTAGCCAAGAAGGAATAATCGAGTCAAAAATTGAGTATAGAAATGACCTAAATATATCTGCTTGCTCACTCTCTGATGCAAAACCTAAGACTCTGTACCCCCTCCATGCAGGAGATTGTAAATATCTAGATACTGATAGGGTAGGGTTTAACTCAACAGAGTAGTTATCGTTAGATAAAACATATTTATCAAGCCTTATAGATAACACACAGACAAGTAATAGGATTAATATCAATAAGATCTCTGGAAATCTCTTTTCTAAAAACCTAACAATAGAATCACTTTTAAAAAATTTTACTTTTGGTAATTTCATATATATAGATAGTATATCAAAAAGACAGATATTTCTATGCATAACTCTAATTGACATACTTGCTCTAAAATATTAATCTATATATGAAGAATCTACCTATATCTTTTACATTAAATGGGTAGAATATATAAGATTAGTTTAATAGGGTATGTTTAACGGAAATTTAGTAGACTTAGTAAATAATAGGGACAACGATCAAGGTTTTTCTACACAAAACGATCCCAATCAACAGGTAGAACAAACACGTGAAGAAACAATATACAACACAACACATGGCTCTGATAGAGGGTCCTGGAGAGATGAGGATATGAAATTCACGAATAGAAATGAGCCCGAAGCACGTTTACACTTTACTCCGACTCAAATTGATGAAGCAAGGAAGGAAATGGAGGAAGATTTAGAAAATCGAGCAGAACAGATTCCAACAGAAACTTCAGAAACAGTTACTAAAGATCCCCTTGATTTAATACCACAGGAGCCTCTTGTTGATTACACAAAAGTGGTTGATATAAAAGAACCTTTAATAAAAGAGGCTGGTGGTGATACTAATACAAGAAGAATGATATATCCTTTTGGAGATGAACAAATAAAATTTGGTTTTAACGAATTTAAAGATGCTTTAGAGAATAGGAAACTTAAACTTTCCAATGGAGATGTTTACCTAACTTACTTAAGTGGCAGAAAAGATGAACAGGGAAATCCAATAAGTAAAACTCCAATAATTCTTTCAAATGAACAGTTTGATTCTATTCAAAAGGCAATTGTTCATCAAGATGAATTAGACAAAAATACTGAAATGAATAAAGATTTCCGTCCTTTACAATCGTTTTCTCAAAATAGACAAGACTTCTTTAATGCACAAGAAAAAGTTGAAATAAATTCTACTAAGAAAGAAATCTCTGAAAAGGATTTTTTAAATGCTATCCCTCTTAAACCTTTAAGAAATTTTACCCAAATAAGTGATTATAAAGAACCAGTAGTTACTAACGTGCAAGATGGTGATAATGAGAGACTTATGATTTTACTTTTCGGAAGTGATTACCCAACCTTTCGTTTCGGTTACAATGAACTTAAAGACGCAATAGAGAATAGGAAAATTGAATTACCAAATGGTGAAGTGTACTTAACATATTTAAGCGGGGAAAAGGATTCAGAAGGTAACCCCATAAATAAAAGACCCCTCATTATTACAACTGAGCAATTTAAAAATATTCAAGAAGCCATAAAAAAACAAGAAGAAGTTCCAATAGTTCAAAATGATAAACAATTAGATATTCAGGAAGACGTTTCTCCTAAAGTTCAACAAAATTCTACAACAGCAGTGATTCCTGATTCTGTTACAGTTCAATCAAATAGAATAGCCCAACTTGAAGATCAATTAAGAGAGTTTAAGGGTGAGAATTCTCCTGAACAGAAATCTCTTACCTTAGCTAAAGAATTAGCAGACTTAGAAGAGAAAATGTTAAATGGTGGTTTAACAGATGCAGAAAAGATAATATATTTTGATTTACAATTTCAAAAGAATGAAATAGATAAACAATTAAATATCTTACAAATAGAAAGTGAAAAAAAGAGAATAAATAAAGAGAAATGGATTAAAATAGCTGCAGGAGTAGCAGGATTTGGTGTAGCATTAGCAACACCAGCAGTAGGAGTAGCAGCAGTTATTGGTGTTACATTAGGAGGAAGGGTAGTTGGAAAAGCACTTCAATCTTTAGGTACAAAACTAAGATCAAAATCAAATGCTATTAAATATAAATCCAGAGAGGGAAAGAATTTATTTGAACTAACAGAGATGGATAAAAGACAGAAACGTAATCAATGGTGGGCAAACAGATTAGGAGAAGCAGGTGCAGTATTAATAGGTGGCGCTACAGGATATGGACTAGGTACCCTTTTTGAAGGAATTGTTGGAAAAGATTTCTATATTGGAATGAACAATCAACCTACACCAGAAGTACCAACTATGCCTGAAAGTAATTCAGATACCCCAAACGAAGCACCAAGAGTGGATGGTCATATCCAACAACCTGAAGCACCAGTTACACCACAGTCTGAAGCACCAGGAATAATAGAACAACCAATTGTGGAAAATTGGCTACCAGGAGATACTTTTAATGCTTCTGATTTTGGATGGAACTACAATGAAATGGGATGGTTAGGAAACAAGGTATACCTTACAAATGCAGGAGGAAATAGCGGTATATTACAAGGAGATTTCTTTAAAGAACTTGCTAGATTAGTACCAAAAGATCAGTTACTTGGACAAGAAAGCGGAAATATTGTAAATCAATTTCTAAGAGCTGCATATGGAGGAATGAATCCTTCCGAAGCTGCTTCAAAAGCTGCAGAGTTACTCTTAGCAAACTAGTTTAAAATAAATATATATTACAATGAAGGAAGAAATTATTCAGAAAATTAGAGATGCCCAAGTACCAGAACAGGAAGTAGAAACTTTCTATGAATTACTCTCAGAGCAGGTCTTAGACTTACTTCTTGAAGATCTAAGTGAAAAATCAAGTGATGAGGAGTTAGAGGTAATCGAATCTAGAATTAAAGAAGCAAAATCTGTTGAACACTTTGAGTCCATTATTAAAGAGTTAGCATTTACATCCTACGGTGATGATGCTACAACTGAGATTATGAACATATACCTAGATCTGATTGATGCTTTTATAAAAAATGTCGAAGATGCAAAAGCATTAGTAGAAAGAGCAAATTCTGGAGATGCTGATGCAAAGGCTCTCTTGGATAAAGCAATGGAATCAGAACAATTTAAAAACATTGCAAACCAAGAGTAATTAATTCTACTTTAAAGGATGATTTTTTCTAACTGTTTCTTCTGCGAACTTCTCGCTTGCATGAACATATTTAGTAGTTGTATCTAAGCTTTCATGACCTAAAAGTATCTGAAGTGCTACTGCACTTGCACCATCTTCAGCCATATATGTAGCAAAACCATGTCTTAGACTGTGTGCAGAGGTAGGAATTTGAATACCTAATCTTTTACGGTACTCAGCAATTTTCTCTTGGAAATAGTTGGTAGATATTCTTGAATTCGGTTTTTTACTTCTACTACCAACAAAGGGAATGAATAGGGCAGGGGAGTTAAATTTTTCCAAAAATTTATTCTTCCTATATTCCTCAATTAGTCTAATATACTTTCTATTTTCAGAATCAAAAACTTCTAAATTAAGACCTTGAGAAGTAATATTCTCCTCAGATGTTTCACGATGTTTCATGTTTTTACTCTCTACACCTAAATCAATAAATAACTTATCGATATTTCCTGGCTGCTCTTCCTTTTCTCTATCCGAAAAAGCATACTCTAGTCTTAGCTTCAGATATTTGTTTACCCAATTTAAAGATCTATTCGTCATATATACAGCTCGTTCTTTTTTCCCTTTTCCCATTACATATATCTTTCCAGCGACATTTAATTGTTCAATGTTCAAATTTATTAATTCTGAGATTCTCATACCTGTTGCAAACAACAATTCCAACATACATCTATTACGAAGCGCGACACGTTCTTCTTTTTCAAACTCCATAGGAGATTCTATCAATCTAGTTAAGTCTTCCAAAGATGCTACTTTTTTAACTTTTTTCTCAGCTCTAACCATTTTAATACCATCTGGTGGAATTGGAATTTCTAAATCAAATTCTATTCTAAACTTTAAATATGATCTTAAAGCTGAAAGCATTCTATTTATACTTCTAACATCTAAACCATTATTTGTCCTGGCTCTAGAATTAAGAGGTCTTTTTAAAATACCCAAAGAACCATAGACCTTACCATAGACTTTTCCTAAGAAGTCATCCTCATATACCTGTGGAGAACCCTCTATGGCATTTTCAGTATTTTGGTCTTTCTCCACAGGACCAATCATACCACTAGAACTTTTCGATAGCCTTGCTGGGCCTCCTGTGGCTTCACCCCCAGATTGTATTGATTTAAAGCCCTTTTCTAAGCATCTCTCTCTAATTCTATCCAAATCTCTTAAGTGATTACCACTTCCTAGATACCCTTTATAGTTTAAAACATCTATCTTAGTTAATTTGTTAAATTCAATATTATTGTAATACAGATATACACTAAATATTGATAAATCCCGAGCGTAACTAATAATGGTCTGAAAGCTATATGCGTTATTTTGTAAATTCAAAAAGTATGTATCCTGATCAGGTAATTTGGGGATATCTTTTAACAAATATGTTTTCTTCATATGTATATATTAACTTTTTCAAAATTAAAAACAAAGTAGGGGACTTTTTTCAAAATTTGAGGATGAAATAAATAAGAGAGGATATATAAGAAATAATAAAAGAAATACTTTTCCATTTATAAACTCTTTTTAATATTTAATTTAAATAATATTAATTAATAGATTTAAGCTCTCTCCTGGACTTGTAAATATATCACCGCATATAAGGGCGATTATACTCGGTTATATGTTATCTAAAATCATAACATATATCAAGGGGGAGTAGTACTCTTCCACCAACAAGACACAGATCACTTTGATCTTGATCCTACATTTCCTCTACTGAAATTTGTCTGCCTATATATAAATAGATTAGCAGTTAGTTATCCACAATGATATTACTATAGGGCTCGTGAAACTATGGGCTATCCTTTGTCATAAGCCCTACTCCCCTACTTCTTCCTAGTTATGCGAAAATGTTAAGTATGAAATTCAAAATAGTAACAACAATTAATGCAAGAATATATAAAATAATATCCCACCGATTTCCACTCTTATTACTCTTCATATTCGCCATTCCAATACCTACAAAGTACCCTACTGTTGGAGAAAGTGCAGAAACCTCATGTATAACACCCGTAAGAAAAGATGAAATAAACATGATAAACACTATTATTGAAACAAGCATTACTTTACGAGATAAAACAAAACCCTCATATCCTAATACTTTAAGATGAATATAGCTAAAGAATATGGAAATAAGTAATTGTAGAGGAAGAATTATATATATTATTGGCTGAAGCGAAAGAAGACTAAAAGTAATAAAGAAAAGGGAAAGAGTTGAAATAATGTAGGAAGTAGTCCTTCCAACATTTGCCAATGGAATACTCTTGTATAGATTAACATTAAATACATTAGCCATGAGAAAAGATACATATGTTCCAATTGAAATAAGTGCAATAAGAATAAGTAGTAAGATACCCTCATAGATACGACTAAATTTCCCTACAAAGAACAATTGAACAAAGAGATATTCTGACATTACGAATAGCGAGCTCTGAAAAAGAAAATACAGGGATTTAATTTTTACTTGGAAATCAAATGCCCATATTAAACCAACAAAAGATATAAAGAGATATACTACGGCAGTCAATAATATTTTTGTTACAC
This sequence comes from uncultured Candidatus Saccharibacteria bacterium, assembly GCA_964502535.1. Classification (GTDB taxonomy): domain Bacteria; phylum Patescibacteriota; class Dojkabacteria; order SC72; family SC72; genus UBA2259. The sequence goes on along the minus strand of CAZCWY010000010.1, from coordinate 7,741 downwards.
CTAGATCTTGCTGTTTAATCAGGGTTTGTACAAAAATGGACAACCCAATTAACAAAGAGAGCACTATTAATTTTCCCCTCTTAACTGAATCTTCTGTTTTCTTTGCTTCATTATCAATCCCCATAAATGCTTTCTACATATTTTATACCCTTTTCTGTTAAAACTCTTCCTCTTGATGTTCTCTTTAAAAGACCACACTTCATAAGGTAGGGCTCATGAACATCCAAGAGTGTAGATATCTCCTCTGAGACACTAGCCGCCAAAGTAGATACTCCTACTGGGCCACCGTCAAAATTATAATACACTACTCTAAGAATTTCTCTGTCGATATTTTCTAAACCTATATCGTCTACACCTAGCAATTTCATAGTTTTTTCTACTGTATCTGTTGTTACCTCTGTCCCGTTGATACTCTGCAAATAGTCTCTTACTCTTCTAAGAAGTCTTAACCCTACTCTAGCAGTACCTCTAGATGCTATTGATAGTTGTTGCAGTGCATCATTATGAATTTTAATAGACCATAATAAACACGCCCTATTTAATATCTCTACCATATCCTCATTATCAAAAAAATCTAACCTCTGAATTAAACCAAACCTATCTCTCATAGGGGCACTAATCTTCCCTATCTGAGTTGTAGCACCAACTAATGTAAAAGGCTCTAAACTCAACCTAATTGTTTTTGCAGAAGGACCCTTACCCATTACAATGTCCAGAGCCCTATCCTCCATTGCTGGATATAATATCTCTTCTACGACCCTTGATAGACGATGAATCTCATCAATAAAGAGGATATCATTTGCTTTGAGGTTAGTAAGTATAGCTGCCAAATCTCCTTGTCTTTCTATAGCAGGTCCTGAAGTAACCCTGATTGACGAACCCACCTCATTCGCAATTGCTAAGGCAAACGTTGTCTTACCCAATCCTGGAGGACCGTAGAAAAGGATATGATCGAGTACCTCACCTCTTTTCTTAGCAGAACCTATCATCATTTTTATAGCCCTTTTTTCCTGTTTCCTACCAATCATCTCATCAATTTTTGAAGGCCTTATTGTTTGCTCTGCTTCTTGGATTTCCTTACTACCAACAACTATTTTGCTTTTCTTTAACCTATCTCTCTCTTCTGTCTTTTTACTAGATTTAATCATATTACTGTTGTAAAACTTTCTTAATTAATACTTCAATCTCAATATCTTCTTTTTTAAGAATCTCACCACCCCTTTTAACAGAAAGCTCTAGTTCACTTCCCTTAAAACCTAATATCTTTAAAGCTTCCTTTAACTCCTTTAATTTCTCACTCTCTAAATCTAATTTATCTTCATTATCAAAGTCAATCTTTCCTCTTAATTCCAGTATGACCTTTTGAGCACCCTTAATTCCTAAACCTGGAGCCTTGCTTAGTAATTTAGAGTCACCCTGAGCGACAATCTCCCTAATTTTTTCTATACTGTAAGTAGAAAGTATCGAGATGGCGGATTTAGGACCTATACCAGATACCGTTAATAGCTCTTCAAAGAAATCTCTTTCCTGTTGAGTATTAAAACCATAAAGAGTTTGACTATCCTCTCTAACTTGAAAACTTGTATATACCGATATTTCTGAGTCAATATCTGCGTAGTTAAACTGAGATGTAACAAATACTCTATACCCAATTCCAGCATTAGTTAATATATCAACATATCCATTCTTTCCAATAAAATTCTTTAATACTTTACCAGAGATATATGAAATCATATTTAAATATTAGTTAAAATAATTGTCCATTTTTAATCTATCATAACAGGCAACAGATATAGCTAGGGCATCAGATACATCATCTGGCTTAGGGATACTCTCAAGATTTAACAGAAGCTTTACATTCTCCCCAACCTGCTGTTTCGTTGCCTTCCCATACCCTGATATACTACTCTTTACCTGTAATGGAGTAAACTCTGATACAGGAATACCAGCTTTTTCTAACACTAACAGAACTACTCCCCTAGCCTCTCCTACTACTATTGCTGTTTTAGCATTATTATAAAAAAGTAAAGTCTCAATACCACAATAATCAGGTTTAAAATCTTTAATTATCTTTGTGAGATCATCATATAACTCATTCAACCTATTTCCCACTGTATTTCCCTTTTCAGTAGTAATCGCTCCGTAGTCTATAGGGGTAGGTTTCCCTTCATTATTAAAATCAATTACAGACCATCCGGTAATTGCTATTCCTGGATCTATTCCTAATATTCGCATAATATCTATTATACCGAAATATCTGTTAATATACTAAGTCACTCCATACACTTTGGACATCATCATTCTCTTCAATTCTTTCTAAAGCAGATACAGTTCTCTCTAAATCTTTTTCTGGAAGAACCTTTGGAACTTTAGCCTCCTTAATTATTTCTGCATCATCGATAACATATCCCATATCCTGTATTTTATTTCTTATATTCGAGAAATCTGCAAAGGTTGTATATACCTCTAAACCCTCTACACCCTCAATATCTTCCTCCTTAATATCTTCAATACCAGGAATATCCATAAGTTTAATCATTACCTCTTCCCTATTCTCTTTAATATATTCATCCTCTCCTCCATATTTTTCAGATTTCTTCATATGTCCACACTTAACAGTAATCAACCCTCTTACATTAAAATTCCAAGATACAGAACCTGTTTCTCCCATCCTTCCCCCTATCTCGTCAAAAAGCTGTCTTAAGTCTGCTACTGTTCTATTTTTGTTATCAGTTAAAGTATCTACAAGAATCTGAATACCACCAGGACCAAAGCCTTCGTATGTAATCTCTTCATATGTAACCCCATCACCTCCCTCTCCTGTACCTTTAGATACAGCTTTTTCTATTCTGTCTATTGGAAATCCAACACTTTTAGCCTTATCAATATACAACCTTAAATTAGGGTTCATATTAGAATCCCCCCCTCCCTGTCTTGCTGCATGAGTTATCTGTGTAGAAAGTTTAGAAAATATTTTCCCTTTCTTTGCATCATTAATTGCTTTTTTATGCTTTATTGTTGACCATTTAGAGTGTCCAGACATATTTAGTACAGAAATACATTAAATACAATGTATTCTACCACTTTGAAAGCACAGAAAAAAGACTATATATTTGTACCTTCCCTACCATTCTCTTTCAACTTAGCTGAGCGATTACCACTTTCACTGTAAGTTTGATTACTCCATCTAATGATTTTGTCTTCAATTACCTCTTTAGAAGTTCCATACTTCTCTCTTGAAAGAGCAATTACCTTATCTTTTAGCCCAAATGGTTCAAACCTAGGAGGAAGAGATCTTGCACTAAATGTTGTAGAGGTCATACCATCAATACACAGTTTAATATACATAGAGTGAGCATCAAGTGAAACTAAATCTTCAGAGGAAACAGTAGGAGCGAACTCTTTTTCTAGTATAGAGGCATCCGACTGACTTACAACAAATGAGCCTAAAGTTCCAACATTACCAAAAATAGCCTGTCTAACTGTTAAAGGTAATTGATCAATATATTGGTTAGTCATACATAAGTCTAGTTTAAATTTCCTTGCCTCAGAAAGTATCTTTGCAAAAGAGTCTGTAGCAAAGTTCTGGAATTCATCAACAAAAAGATAGAAGTCATTTCTCTGGTCGGCAGGCATATCAACTCTTTCAAGTGCAGTTGATTGAAGACGAGTTATAATCATTCCACCTAGTAAAGAGGCTGTTTCCTCTCCTAGTTTTCCTTGAGCAAGATTGATGAGTAATATCTTTTTATTATCCATTATCTCTCTTAAATCAATAGTGGATTTTACCTGACCAATAATATTTCTTGTTACAGCTGAGGATATAAATCTACCCACTTTATTTTGTATTGGAGATACTGATTCAGCGAGTAGTCTTGGATTTTGAGCCATCTGTGCATACTCCTCTTCCCAAAACTTAACAAGAATAGGATCATTTACCTGTTTGAGAATAAACTTTCGATAGTTCTTATCTAATAGCATCCTTGTAACTGAAAGCAGTGTTGTACCTTGGGCCTCCAAAGCAGTAGCCACTGCATTTGTAAGAATATATTGCAACCTAGGACCCCAGGAATCACCAAACTGTTTCTTAAACACCTCCACTACTCCATCTGCAATTAAATCTCTTTGTGATTTGTCTTTTAATTCTAGTAAATTAAAACCAATAGGATATGAAGTATCTGTTGGATTAAAATATATTACATCATTCACTCTCTCTGGAGGAATAAAATCTAAAAGCTCTTCAATCAATTCTCCATGAGGATCTATCATGCAAGCACCATCACCTCTTAGTATGTCTGAAACGAACATATTCTTAAATACTGTAGACTTACCTACTCCTGTTTTACCCAAGATATAGAAGTGCTTTCTTCTATCCTCACTCTTTATTCCAAACTCATGTCTACTCCCTCTATACTCTGTCTCAGCAAATACAGTTACTCCATCTTCACCATTTTTTGGTAGATTCATAGGAGGTTCAATCTTTTTTGACCTACTCCAAGCTATATTAGGAGTTTCAACAGAAATATTTGGCATATGATAAAGAGAAGCTAGCTCCTCAATATTAATAATGTCTATGGTATCAGAAGGAAGATATCTCCCTTTATAATCAAGATATATCTCTTTCCCTGTCTTATTTGGCTTAGAATGAATAAAGGTATTTAAATGTGCAGTAGTAAACTGTTTAAAACTAGCAACAATATCTCGAAGTATCTGCTCAGACTCAATTACAGAGTTGGCCTTAGTAATAACCCTAATTTTAAATTCAAAACCTAATTTCAACATCTTAAGCTCTATTTCACTTAACTCCTCATCTTGACCAGGCTGTAATTTAACCACCTCTTTTCTTTGAGTCTCCCCATCTACACTTGAAAGACTTTCTCCTACTCCCTTAAACAAATTTGAAACATGAAACCAGAAACCTTTAGCGTAAGGATCTCTACCCTCTTTAATGTCTGTAATATACTTTTTTGAATTACCCTGCCAGAAATTAGCTACTGGTCTTACTAATATTTGAATCCAAGCACTCTGTCCAATCTTCAAATCAGAAACTGCACCTGTAATTGCAGCTAAGGGATCAACTTCAAAATTTCTAAATGTTTTAATTGGAAAAATAAAATCTTTCTCTAATTCTATTTCACCTGTAGTAACAAAAAGTTGCGAATCTGTATCTTTCTTTTCAATATAGTCAGATACATACCTGATATCTGCATTTGGATATTGAGCATAAATTTGACCTTCAACAAATTTTGCAAGATGCTTAGGAATTACAGCGAAGAATTTAATTCCATCATTACCACTTGAAGCAATCTCAAAACTAACTAAATCTAGTGACCTACTATTATCACCTAAAATACCGTGTATAGATGCAAACATCTGTTCAGCAGCAAGTGGGGTCTTATCATTTTCTCTTGGAACCAATATCTGCATTACCAGAGGATTTCTTACTTCATCAAAAACTTCAATTTCATTATTTCGTGTTCTTTTAAATAGAAAGATTATTGCTAAACAAAGCATTACAAAGAGAAAAATTATTACTATCGCAATTACAATATCCATATATATTTATTCTACCCCACAATGAACACATTGAGAAGAGATTAAAAAGAATATACCGTTGGAATATCTTTTCCAAGGATAATGACTACATCACCAGTTGTCATAAAGGATGGTCTACCCTCAATGATTTCATAACTCCCAGGGAATAACTCAAAAATTACTTTAAGAGAATATTCAAATTCTTTTGGTTTAGAAACATAAAATTCCGTTTTGTCCTGAATTGTAGGTGCGTTATCATATCTAACAACTTCACAACCAGTATTTCGAATTCTTCTAGCATATTGACCAGCATATCCAGACATACCACTCCCATTATATATCTCTACTCTTACCCTCTCCTTTTCTAATTCCCTATCGATCATTCTTTCTGAAAAAGTTCTCCAGGTATTGTCATATTCGTCAGTATTAATATAGCTACTTATACCAATCCCTACCTTAGATTCCTGAGCAGTAAGATATTTATTACTACCCAAATCTATAATATGAGGTCTCATTGAAAGGGTAGCTCTATGAATTTGTTTAAGTTTAAGAATTGTACCCATTAGAGTTGGTAATGACGAGTAAATGTTAGTATCAGAATCTTTAAACTTTTCAGATGATATTATTAAATTTAACCAACCTAATTTAGATACAAAGCTATTTAAAAAGAAGACATCTTGATTAACATCAAAACCATTTTCATAATATTGAGCATATATTGCTTCCCCAGATGAAGCACCTAATTTATCACTAAAAATCTTGTTTGCGCTACCTGTAATCCAAATATATTCATCAATATTCCCTCCTAGTAATTGTTCAAATTGCCATATGGCATACTCAAAACCCCTTCCTTCTTGTAATTGATTACCCGCATATTTAAAAGTTGCAATTGGGATACTGCTACCGAAGTCTTCTTTTACCTGAGCAAACTCTACCCAACCTGGAATATATGTTAATACTGAAACCCCTTTTTCTTTGTTCTGAGAGTACAAATATGCAGAGAAGATTCTCTCTTTTTCATTGTAATTCTCTTCAAATACAATCAAGGTTTTTTCCAACTCATCCTTTTGGGAAGAAAGAAGATAGTAATCTGAGTTGCTCTCTTGCAAAGGATTAATACTTTTAATTTTACTAAACCCTATGTATGCATAGACTAAATAACCAAGAACAAAAACAGCTATTACAAGAGCTAGTGTTTTCCATCCCCCTACTCTCAATTTCTTTTTTTCTCTTTTTTGACTTCTTTTGTATCTCTCTCTTCCAGTTGCCATTTCTAAATAGTAAAAGTTAGTTGATTACCAGAAATATCTTTAAAACTCAGTAGAACAGATTCCAACATTATCTCCTCACCTTTTCCTTTTCCATATGTTTTATCCCCCTTAATATGATATCCCATATGTTTAAGAGTTACCCTTATTTGATGCATTCTACCAGTATCTATCTTAACAAGAACCTCATTATTTGAAAAAAGAAAATAGCTAATCGCTTTTCTAGAACCGGCAAATTCATAGCTCCTAAAATCCATCATATATCTATTTACCGTATCCCTCCCTATATACCCCTCTACTCTCTTCCATGTACTCCATTGTTGTAATTTTGTATCCATCTCTTGTATATATTTTTTATACTCTTTAAATTGTTCAATATTTGTATTCTCCTCTAAATATGCATGATATATTTTGATAACCTCTCTTCTCTTAAACTGAGCTTTTAGATATTCTTGGATTCTTTTGTTTTTAGCTACTACCATTAAACCAGAAACCCCTTTATCAATCCTATGAACAATACCTGCCCTATCCATTAAGACATCATATTCATTTTTACCCTCAAGATAATAGCGGATATAGTTGGCTAGTGTGTTTTCAATATTACCTACTCCTGGATGAACCACTAGCCCCTTAGGTTTATACAAGACAATACAATCACCATCCTCATACCTAATGTCTAAATCTCCCTTCTGTGGTTTAATCTCATCACTAAAATCTAATGTATTAACTAAACTATCCCAATATTTCTCATCTATACCTACAACATCCCCCTCCTTTAACTTGTACCCCCTTTTACTCTCTTTGCCATTAACTACACAGCCTTTTGTAAGATATTTTTGAATTATACTTCTAGAGAGAGATTTATCTTTAAGAGTATTAAATACCAATATATCTAATCTCTCCCCTACCTTTTCATTGTTAATCTGTATTTCCATATA
>CAZCWY010000009.1:0-20643 GCA_964502535.1 uncultured Candidatus Saccharibacteria bacterium | reverse complement strand
TCTGAAAATGATATGGATGTTGTATTACTAAAATCAGATGGATTCCCTACATATCACTTTGCTCATCCTATTGATGATACATTGATGGGTATTAATTTAGTGATTAGAACTTACGAATGGTTTCCATCTATTCCATTACATTTAGAAATCTTTAAGAAATTTGGTTTCCAGGAAATTAGGTATGCTCATCCTTCACCTTTGATGAAAATGGATAATGGAAATAAACGGAAATTAAGTAAAAGAAAAGATCCTGAAGCTGATGCTAATTTCTTTATTAATAATGGCTATCCTATTACTGGAATTCTAGAGTATTTTTTAAATATTATGAATTCTAATTTTGCTGATTGGAGAATACAAAATCCTACATTACCATTTAGTGAGTTTAATCTTAAATTAGAGAAATTCAATAAAGCAGGTGCACTTTTTGATATGGTTAAGTTAAGCGATGTTTGTAAGGAGTACATTTCAAGACTTAGTGCTCAACAGGTATACGATTTGGTTTTAGATTGGTCAAAAGAGAATGACAAGGAGATTAATTCTAAATTGGTTAACCATAAAGAGTACTGTATTAATATCTTAAACATTGAAAGAGAGGGGGAAAAGATTAGAAAAGATATTGAGAAATGGAGTGATATATCAAATCAATTTGAAATTTTCTTTGATGATATGTTTATCAATATTAATAAAGAGTTATTAGAGTTACAAGGAAATATACAGAAGGGTGTTCTTACTGATTTTTTAGATACTTTCTACTTTGGAGATGATTCATATGAATGGTTTAATAAGGTAAAAAGAATAGCGCAAAAAAACGGTTTTTGTACTGATTACAAAGAGTATGAGAAGAACCCTAAGAAATATCAGGGAAAAGTAGGAGATGTAGCTATGATACTTAGAGTTGCACTAACAGGAAGGAAACAGACACCAGACCTATATCAGATTATTCAAGTAATGGGTGAGGATAGGGTAAGAGGTAGAATTAAGGAGTATATTAATAATCTGTAGAGATATAGTATAATTGTGTTTGGTATTGCCGGGTCGTCTAATGGTAGGACGGCGGTCTCTGGAACCGTTAATTCTAGTTCGAATCTAGGTCCGGCAAATTAGTATCTCAATTTAAGAAGAAATTCATTGAGTTTTGTAATTACATTGTTAATCAATTGATTTTCATATATTGCTGGTCCAACATCATCAAGGATTTTTTCTATTTCATCTTCTGAAATTGAAATACTTACTTCATTTTCAATACTCCCCTTTGCATTCCCAAGTTTATTAAATAGTGGAAATCCATTAAATTTGTTTATATCTAATACTGTTAGTAATGCAATTAGTTCTTCTTTTTTTAATACTAATACTCCTCTTTGCATTGGTTATTCTCTTTCAATTTACTCTCTTTTATCTTACAATATATAAGTATAGATTAAAATATTATTATTAATTGAATGACAAAAAAAATATTTAGATCTGAAAAAGATCGAATGATTGCTGGAATATGTGGTGGAATAGGAGAGTATTTTAACGTCGATTCTACGTTAATAAGAATTCTATTTGCTTTTGTATTACTCTCTGGAAGTGGTTTCTTTCTGTATATTATTCTTTGGGCTGTAATTCCTACTGAATCACAAATTAAAGGTATTGATAAACAGAGTGATGGTTCCAAAGGGACTTTTTTTGTAAACGAGTTTGATACAAAAAAAGAGAAAAAGAATAAATAAATTTTATATTTATTAATATGGAGGAAGATAGTATTAGAGATACTCAGAGTAGAAATTACTCATGGGCAGTTTTTTTAATTCTTGTTGGTGGAATGTTACTTCTCAATTCTACTGATATTGTTGGATGGGGTGTATGGATATATATTGTTAGATTCTGGCCAATCCTTATTGTTTTAATTGGATTACGAATTATCTTAGGGAATTCAGGTGTTGCAAAGTTTATAGGTATGATATTTACAATTGTATTAACCCTTGGAGCTTTTGCTGTAGGCTACATACAATTTACTCAAGAACCAATCACCTTCTTTCCAACTAAGGTTAATGAGTGGGTCTTGGAAGGTGGAAGTGGTGTTTTCAATTTGAATAAAGAGATTGTGCAGAAAGAGTATGTGATATCTTCCGACCAATATTCAAATGTTTCTGAAAGAGTATTTAGAATTGATGCTGGAGCATGTACTCTAAATCTCTCCGAGCAAGATATTGATAATCATTTTTTAGTTAACTCAAAGTACCCTCAGGGTTATAAAGAGCCTCTATTAACACATTCTCAATCTTTAGGAATTTTAGATATTGATTTTAAAAGTGCTCAACCCCAGAGTTTTTTCTTGTTCTTTGATAACTCTGAATATGAAATGTCAATTGGAGAATTAGATATCCTTTCTGACTTTGATATTAAACTTGGTGCAGGTAGTGGAAATGTAATTTTGGAGGAAGTTCCTGTTAAGGATTTGTGGGCAGAGGTTGGTGCTGGGAAATTAGATATTGAATTAGGTAGTGGCTCAATTCCAAAGGGAGAAACAAAGTTGACAGTTGGTGCTGGTAAGATGAATTTAATACTTCCTTCCAGAGTTGGATATACTTTAGAATATGATTTAGGTATTGGAAATATTACTGTTGATGGAAAGAGTGTATCTGAAATTACAGGTGGTAGAGGAAAGTATATTTCTAGCAACTATGTAAATTCGGATATTAAATTAACAGTATTTGTTAATGTTGGTGTAGGCTCATTTAATATTGAAAGTATATAATCTATCATTGAACTTTGATGAAAGAAAACAAGAACGAGACAAGGTATCTTTTTGGAATTTTAGTAGTAATATTAGGTTGTGTTTTACTGCTTGAACGTGTAGGGATTATTCCTACTTTTGGAAATTACATTTGGTTTATTATTAGTAGATTCTGGCCATTAATTTTCATTTTCTTTGCGATTAAGCTCTTTCTTTTAAAAAATACAACTCTTGGATTAATACTACTTTTACTTGGGATCTCTTTTCTCACAAAAACACTTTTTAGAATGGATTTTTTCCAGGTACTTTGGCCAATAATAATAATTGGTATAGGAGTGTCACTGTTTTTTAAAGAAGAAAAGAAAATAGAAAGCAAAGAGCATCAGGATGTTGAAGAAAAAGATTCATTTTCTAAAACAGTAATATTTGGTGGTGAAAAGAAAAAAATCAATTCAACAAATTTTAAAGGTGGAGAATTAAATGTGGTTTTTGGAGAATTCCAATTAGATTTGAGAGATGTTCAAGTTTCAAAAGGTGGTGCAAAAATACATATCAATTGTGCTTTTAGTGAATTAGAAATACTTGTTCCAAAGGGATGCAGAATTAAGGCAAAGGGAAGTAACTTGTTAGGTAGTTGGAGAGTTGCGGTTAAAGAAAGAGATGTATCTGAGCCAGTATTAAATATTACTGGAGGAGTAGCCTTGGGTGAGGTAAATATCAGAGATTAGAATTGTAAATGAGATTTGAGCTCTCATCTATTTTAATATCTCCAAAGATTCCAAAGAAGCATATTTCTACTTTATCTTTGTCATTTTTGTCTATGTAATAGCTAATGTCATTAGTTGAAATTGTTTTCTTGTTCCCAAAAAATTTTACAATATTAACTACAACTTCTTCAACATCTACTTTGGAAATGACTTCTTCTAACTCTTTTCCTTTTACTTTTATTATTCCATAAGGGGAAGGAGAATTAGGTTTAGTAGAATCGAGATGAATTTCATATACTCCTGTTCCATTTTCCACTGAGAAGAAAAGATCTTCTTCTTTTTCTATATTTTCCTTTTCATTCATACCCTATATTATACTCTCCAATCAATTTCTTTTATACTATTTTCTTTTAACCAACGGTTAGTTTTACTGAAAGGTCTACTACCAAAAAAACCTTTTCTTGCAGAGAAGGGAGAGGGGTGTGAAGAGGATATAACAAGGTGTTTGCTTTGATCAATTAGATGTATTTTACTTTGCGAATATTTCCCCCAGAGAATGAATACGACATGTTCTCTTTCTTTAGAGATCTGTGCTATTAGTGAATCTGTATATTCCTCCCATCCTATATTTCTATGTGATGCCGGTTTGTTTTTCTCAACGGTTAAAATACTATTTAATAACAGTACTCCCTCTTTTGTCCATTTGGTTAAATCTCCATGACTTGATATTCCTATACCTAAGTCAGTATTTAATTCTTTGAAGATATTTTTTAAGGAAGGAGGTAATTTAACATTACTGTTTACTGAAAAAGCTAAACCATTTGCTTGATTTAATCCATGATATGGATCTTGACCAAGAATAACGACCTTAACTTTGCTTAAAGGTGTTAATGTTAAAGCATTGAATATTAAGGCTTTAGGAGGAAAGATGTTTTCAATATCAATATTAACTCCTAAGTTGTTTAAATCAAAATCAATGTAGTTATCTATGCTGTTACTTTTAATATGTAAGTGAGTTACTCTTCTTTTGGTTCTCCTTCGAGAGTTACATTCCCATCTTTATCATAATGAGTTCCATCCTGTCCAATCTCTTCAATTCCATTAAGACCATTTTCGACATGAGTTTTACCATCAGTGAATCCTGTAGGAGTTCTTTGAATTACTGTTCCGTCTGCTCTTTTAACACTTGAAATTTCTCCTCCTAGCTCATTTACTGTTCTTTCTACCAATCCCCCTTCTTGAGGTTTTACTCCAAATTTATCTAAAATCTCAAAATCTTTTCGTTCGTCTGACATGTCAATATATAAATCATTTTAAATATATTTAATGATATCAAAATATCTCTTTCCTGTATATCCTAGAGTTCTTTTTCCAAATATGAAAGTTTTTTCTCAATACTTTCTAATCCTTTTTCCCAGAACTCTTTTTGGGAAATATCAACACCCATATCTAAGAAAATATCCTTTGGAGATTTGCTATCACCTGCTTTGAAAAAGTCTTTAATATATCTAATATTCTCCTTATCTTCTCTTACTATGTTTTGAAGATACTTCGAAATCAACTGACCACTTGCATAGGAGTATGTATAGAAGAAAGAACGAATATGACTCCAATATATCCAACCTAATTCCATATGTGCATCTTTTAATACTGTTGTACCTAAGTACTTAGTCATTTCTAAAACAAATATCTCTGAGATTTCTTTAATAGAAAGATATCCCTTTTTTCGAAACTGTTTGCTTAGTTCTAATTCAAAGTTATAGCAAGCGACCTGTCTGAAGATGGTAGAGATGTCTTCCTCTAAAGATTTAAAGAGAAGTATATCTTTTTCTTTTTTTGAAAGTTGAGAAGATATTGTATCTAAAACAAACTCTTCAAAGAATGTAGAAGCTACCTCTGCACAAGCGGTAGAGTATCCTTGATTAAGAGGATTTTGAGTATTTGAATACTCTGTATGAATTCCATGACCACTCTCATGCGCAATGGTAAGAACATCCTGCAATCTATTATTATGATTTAGCAGTATATATGTTGGATACTCACTTCCAACACTTACACAGAATGCTCCTCCCTGTTTAGATTTAACTGGGTATACATCATATATTCCATTATTAATATATTCTTCTAAAATATTTTTAAATTCGTGATCAAGTGTATCAAATGTCTTCTTTACTAAAGATATTGAATCTTCAAAAGAGTATTCTTTTTGTACCTCCCCAATATCAACATTCCTTTCATAATATGAGAGGCTCTTTTGATTAAGTAATTTTGCTTTTAGTTCGTAAAACCTTTTAGGGATATCAAAGTTATTATTTACAGTATTTCGAAGTGTATCAACGACCTCCGGTTGCATATCATCGCTTAACAATCGAAGCGTATCAGACCTTTTAATACCTCTGTAATCATCAGATATTTTTTTGTTTTCTAATATTGAATTAATCTCAAATTCAGCAATTTCTGAATATTTCTCATTTATTTTATAAAATTCTTTTGCTACATTATCTCTAACCTTTTTGTCTCTACTATCTAAATATTTGCTAACCTCGTTGTATGATATATCTTTCTTTTTTCCACACTCGTCGAATATATGTAAAGTTTGTTTTGAGAGCAATTGAGAGGTCATATCTACCCAATTACTGTATGAAGTTTTAGATTTTAGGTTAAATATTTTCTCCTCTGTATCACTTAATACATACTTTGCTGAATCAAAACTTGTTTTAAGAAAATGTTTGTATTCTTTAAGCTCTGGAGATTGTAGAAAAATATCTTGTTTCTCTTTCTCAATTTTAGAGATATTGATTGTAAAAAATTGAATACTATTCTCTAATTCTAAACATATACTATGCAAGAGATTCTCTTTCGCTTTTAGGATAGAGTCTTGTTGATTTAGTGATCTAAGTAAGAAAATGAAATATGAGGGTTTAGTACATATTCCTGGATCTTGCATTAAAGATTCATATTCTTTTAATGCAACAGAAAGTACTTGGGGATTGTTAAGATATTGGTTATTCTTTCTCCATTTCTCAACAAAGAGTTTTACTTCATCCTTACTTCTTTGAATATCTTTTTCAATATTTCTATCATTAATATCTGTATACAGAAGTTTTAAGTTCCAGTTTTTTTTCATCCTCCGATTATACTACACATGTGATATAATTGGGGCAACACAATAACCCAGATATCACTGGCAAGTGGTGGAAAGAAAGTTTAAAAAACAAGTAGAATCCAACGGATTACTTCCGAAAAAGAGTATAACCATTAAAATGGTTTTTAAGGTAATTACAGTAATGTAATTATGAAAAAGGGTGGTAACACGTATATACGTCCCTTTGTAAGAACTGATACAATGTATTAGATTTTACAAGGGGATTTTTGTTTAATATTTGATAACTAAAATATATGGATGATTTAAAGATTTCTAAAGTACAGGGTATGCCTAATTTTGCTTCGCAAGAAGAAAATATATTAAAGTATTGGCAAGAAAATGGTATTTTAGAAAAAAGTATAGAGCAGAGAGCTGCAGAGAAATCTTTTACCTTCTATGATGGTCCAATTACGGCGAATAACAGGCCTCATTATGGGCATGTTCTTACTATGGTTATTAAGGATAGTATTCCTAGATACAAAACAATGAAGGGGTATAGGGTGGATAGGAGTTTAGGTTGGGATTGTCAGGGTATCCCTGTTGAGTACGAGGTAGAGAAGACATTAGGTTTTGAACAAAAGGGTGATATCGAAAAATTTGGAGTAGAGAAATTCAATAACTTGTGTAGAGAATCTGTTAAGAAATATCAGGGAGAGATCCAAGATCTTACGAAAAGAATGGGTAGGTGGGTTAACAGTGACGAAGAGTATGCCACAATGGATCCTCAATATATTGAAAGTGTTTGGTGGTCATTAAGAGAACTTTATAACAAGGATCTTCTCTATGAGGGATACAAAGTTGTCCCTTATTCAACAAGAGCTGGTACAACACTATCAAACTCTGAAGTCGCTTTGGGTGGATATCAAACAATCACTGATCCTGCAGTAATAGTTAAATTAAAGCTTAAGGAGAGTGGTACATTCCTTTTAATATGGACTACTACTCCATGGACATTACCGGGGAATTTGTTAGTTGCTGTAGGTAAAGATTTTACCTATGTAGAAGTTGAATTTAAGGGAGAAAAATATATCGTGGGGAAGGAATTGATAGAGAGTATTTTTAAAGAAGATTTTAAGGTATTAAAAGAGTTGAAGGGAAGTGATCTAATTGGCAAAGAGTATGAACCTTTGTATCCATACTATTCCAAAAAGAGTAGTGAGGGTGCATTTAGAGTTGTACATGCTAATCATGTAACCCTAGAAGAGGGTACTGGATTGGTTCATCAAGCTCCTTACGGAGAAGAAGACTTCTTGCTTATGACAGGTATGGGAATAGAAATGTTTGACTATCTTGATGATGCTGGAAATATAAAAGAGGAGATTGTGCAATTTAAAGGTATGTTTTACAAAAAGGCTAATAGATACATAATGGAGGACTTGGAAAAAAGGAATCTTCTTTTTGAACACTACGATTATGAACATCAAATGCCTATGTGTTGGAGAACGAACACTCCATTAATATACAAACCAATAAAGAGTTGGTATGTAAGAGTAACAAAGATTAGAGATTTACTTGTTAAAGAGAATAAAGAAATTAGTTGGATACCTAAACATGTTAAAGAGGGAAGATTTGGAAACTGGTTAGAAGATGCTAGAGATTGGGCATTAAGTAGAAATAGATATTGGGGTACTCCTTTGCCCGTATGGGTTTGTGATAAGTGTGGAAAAAAGGATGTACTAGGTTCATTTGAAGAAGTTAAACAAAAGAGTGGTGTAGAGCTTAAAGATCCACATAAGCCATTTGTAGATGAGATAGTATACAAGTGTGAGTGTGGTGGAGATATGAAAAGAGTAAACGATGTAATCGATGTATGGTACGACTCTGGTTCTATGCCTTTCGCTCGATTTCACTATCCTTTTGAAAACAGAGAACTTTTTGAAAGAAAGTATCCAGCTGAATTTATTGCAGAAGGAGTAGATCAAACAAGAGGGTGGTTTTACACTCTTCATGTATTGGGCGTTGCTCTGTTTGGGAAAAGAGCTTTTAACAGTGTAATAGTTAATGGTATGGCACTTGCCCCAGATGGTAGTAAGATGTCAAAGAGTAAAAGAAATTATCCTGAGGTAAATACAGTAATTGACTCAATGGGTGCAGATGCCCTAAGGCTTTACTTCTTAAGTTCTCCAATTGTTCATGGGGAGGAAGTAATATTTAGTGAAAAGTTTGTTAAAGAGATAACAGGAACTGTAATGCTTCCATATTACAACTGTATTAAGTATTTACTTAATTACCAAGATCAATTTGGTATAAAAGATTTTAAACCTGAACATGTTATGGATAGATGGATTGTTTCAAAATTAAACCAGACAATTAGAGAAGTTACAACAAATATTGATGAATACAAACTTCAGAATGGTGTTAAATATATTTTTGATTTAATAGATGTACTATCTAAGTGGTATATACGAAGGTCTAGAGACAGGTTTGTAAATGGTGATATCCAAGCATTAAATACATTAGAGTATGTATTGCTTGAAATATCTAAACTACTTGCCCCATTTGCTCCCTTTATTTCAGAATCTGGGTATTTAACACTTCAACCTAATGGTAAGGAATCTGTTCATCTAGAAGAATATCCTGTTGTTGATGAGAGATATTTTGATGAAAAATTACTTAAAGAAATGGATATTGTAAGAAATATCTGCTCAATTGGTTTAAATATTAGAGATGAAAATAGACTCAAGGTTAGACAACCACTTTCAAAAGCTTATGTCCCTATCTCAGAACCAGAAATGCTAGACATTATTAAAGGGGAGTTAAATGTAAAAGAAGTTCTCTTTAGTAAAGAGGAGAGTAATGAAGAGAATTTAATTAGTTCTAGAATAGGAGATGTCTTTGTTAGTATTGATACTGTTGTCACAGACCAATTAAAAGAAGAGGGATTATTAAATGAAATATTAAGAGGGTTGCAGGTAGCAAGGAAAGAATTTGATTGTGAAGTAGGTGAATTTATATCTTTAAAGTATCAAAGTGATGAAAAAGAAATTTTATCAGTTATTGAAAAGTACAAAGAGGATATTAAGAAAGTAATCTATATTAAAGATATGGACCTAGAAGAAAGTATAGAGGATGCTTTAGAGATAAAGATAGGGGAGAGTAAGTTAATGACCAAAATATTTAAACTCTAGGAATTTGGATTCTATTCCAGTTATCTTTTCGAAAGTTTTTCCAGCACTTTCTAATTTTGTTCCAGAGGAAATTGCTAATTCACCGACTATATCTCCCATTGCTCTAGATAATTCATTTTCAATAGAGACTGGAATAAGCCTACCATCTTTCTCTCTTTCTCTTTTAACAAAATTACAATATTGAATTGTTTCAATTGCAGATTCAATATTTGCTTGGTTTTCAGTTTTCTTAAATACCTCCATCAATTTGTTAAAATCTGTTGTTTTAGGATCTTTGTAAGGAGTCTTTTTTAATACTGCAATCTTCTCTTTAATCTCTTTAGGAGAAAATACTGCTCTAATATTTAAATTCTCGACATTATCTAGTGGAGTAGATATTGTAATAGAGGCATTAATGAACTCAAATTCATAGTACATTTTTTTAGTCCCATTAAATTCAATCTCTTTTTGAGCTTTGATCCAACCTGCGCCGTGAGATGGGTAGAAAACTTTTGTACCGACTTTGAAATTCATATTTGTTAGTGTTTGAGAATTAAACTATTTGATTATATCATTTTTTAATATACAATTATACCTATGAATATAACTGTAATAGGGGGAGGAACCGGTTCCTCAACTGTTTTAGAAGGACTAAAAACTAAGAGAGACCTATCTCTTAATGTAATTGTGGGTATGATGGATGATGGTGGTAGTAATGCCGTAGTAAGGGATGAATTTGGTTTTCTACCTTTAAGTGATTTAAGAAAATCTATTATTGCCCTCTCAAATGAAAATGAAGAACAGATACTAAGAAATCTCTTTACCTATAGATTCTCACAGGGAGATGGACTTAAGGGGCATACTTTAGGAAATCTACTAATGATTGCAATGACAGAAATTACAGGTTCAGAAATTGAAGCCATTGAAATGTTTAAATACCTATTTTCAGTTTCAGGAAACATTTTCCCAGTTACTTTGGACAAAGTAAGATTAATTGCCGAATATACAAATGGTGAGAAATTAGTCGGAGAACATTTAATTGATGAACCAGAAAAGGATAGAAAGATTAGTAAATGTTACTTTGATGGAAAAGCCAAGGCTTATGAAGGTGCCGTTCGGGCAATTCTTTCTTCGGATTATATTATTGTTGGTCCTGGAGATTTATATACCACAACCTTGCCAAATCTTATGGTAGAGGGTATCCCACAGGCTTTACAAAAAAGTAAAGCAAAACTAATATTTATTTCTAATCTAATGTCAAAGATAGGACAAACAAGAGGATTAACTCTTGAAGATATGTTAAAGATATTAGAGGATTCAATAGGAAGAAGATTTGATTATGTATTGATTAACAATGGCAGAATTCCTCAAAAAGCATATCAAAGATATATTGAGAAAGGGGAGCATCTTTTCAAAGAAGATCTTAGAGGGAAGGATAGGGTAGTGATACGAGAAGATTTAGTTGCAAACTCTCTTTTACAAAGAGAGAAAGGGGATACATTAGATAGAAGTTTAGTAAGACATGATCCAGAAAAAGTGGGTAATGAGCTCTACAAGATTTTCAGAAAGGGTTGGAGATCAAAACTATTTTCTTTTCTTTCCATGTATCGTTAAGAGCCTCTCTTTAGAAGGTGACTTAACAATCTTTCCTTCATCAAGTATTTCAATATTAAAATATTGTTGTAAGATATTTAGAATATTTTTGTAATTTTTTCCTCTTTTTGGGTGATATTCAAGAGAAATATTCTCTACAATTCTTAATATGTTTTTATGACTTGAGAGTATATCTAATTCTGTTCCTTCTGTATCTATCTTAAGCATATCTATACAATTAACATTTTCAAGGTATCTATCTAATCTAGTGCTTTTAACAGTTATTTCTTTTGTATTTTCTTTTCCATTCCAACTTTTTTGTAAAAAACTTGAGTTAGAGTTCCATTGAGTCCCAGTATTATCTATATAAAGTTTTCGTTCACCGGTATTTGAAGAGACACCTTCGTTTACTAGAGTGATATCTGTTAGTGCATTTCCATCAATATTCTCTTTGAGAAATTCGAATGAAATAGGATTTGGCTCAAAAGCAAGAATATGGGAGTTAGGGTAGAGGTCTTTAAAATACAAAACTGATATTCCTATATGGGATCCAATATCAACAATAAAGGGAGAGGGTTTAGAAGTTTCAAAGTGGTAAATACCCTCTCCCCAGATTTCTTTTTTTAATTTGTGATACTCTTTGTTATTTGGAAAAGAGATTATGTATTTTCCTAATTTTGTAGTTTCCATTCCTTAAGTATACGTTACTCTCCAATCTCTTTCATTAAATAAGAAACTTTTCTAGACCAATTTGAGTATGAAGGAGGACAGTATACTTTTCCAATCTCTAGAGGAGTATCTAAACCCTTAGAGATATACCCAGTAGCTAATCCTTCTGTTACACTCCATATACCATCTTTCCAGTTCTCAAAACCGTATTTACCCCAACCCCATGCATTGTAAGGTCTAAAGTTTACTTTACCACCACCAGATTCAACAATTGAGATTGCAGCAACTAGTCTATAGTCGATATTCCAATACTCTGCAGCCTCTACAAACTCGTTGGCATATGTAGCTAAAGGAGAGTTTCTTTTTTCTAAAAAATTCTTAATATTTTGAATTTTCTCCTCCCTTATCATATCTTCAGTTGAGACTGAAACAGCACTCTCTAAAATGGTGTCATCTTGAGGTGTGGAAGTTAAATATTCAATATCTTGTTTATACTCTATTTCGAAAGTATCATTATCTATTCCAACGACACTCTTTGGAGAAATCTCATAAAGAATATTAAGTACTAATCCAATGGATAAAACTCCTACCATTAGAAGAAATACGTTGTGTTTATTGTATGTTTTCATAGTTTTGTTTATTTGTCCTATAGTTAGCGTCACTTTTAAGAAAAACGGTAATAAGATATATTCTAATATGTTAAATATGACGGTAACTGAAAGGAGAAAACAGAAAAGGGATATTAAAAAGCATCCTCTATTTCTATACATTATTATACCATTTTTGACCTTTTTTATCTATATCACAGTATATTCTGGACTTTCAGTTCGAAATCTTCCTGATTTCTTCTTTTATACTCCTCCTAAGGTAAAATATGAGACCTTTAAGGTTTCTTTTGATGATGAAATACCACAGGAAGTATCTGATGCTATTAAATCCTCAGTAGAGGATATCCAGTTTGAGGATATAAAAAGGTTTGAGTTTGTCAAAAGAGGGGGGTATAAGATTGAATATACTCAAAATATAGCCGAATCCTTCTATTTTAAACAGTATGTTCCTGTTGGACATATTTACTGGGTAAAAGGAGAGACAACCTTAGAAGAGATTAAAAAGGAGGTAAAGATATATGTATCTTCTAAGGAATATGATCTTTCTAAGGTATTCTTAACTCAATTATTGGGAGAGGGTGTGGAAATAGCTAAATCAGATGATTTAGTTTCAACTTTGAAGGAGAGTGAAAAGTATATATCCTTTGTTCCCTACGAAGAGCTAAATGAAGCATTTAAAGTTCTTCCACTTGATGGTAAATACTGTTTAACAGATACTAGCGGATGTCTTAGTGTAGGGTACAAATTAGTAGAGGAGAAAGATAGTGAGTTTGTTTCAAGAATTATTAATCATAATATGAAGTTGAAATATGGTAAGAACAAGAGTGTAGATACTGCTTCAATTGTTAAGATAAAT
Organism: uncultured Candidatus Saccharibacteria bacterium; assembly: GCA_964502535.1. GTDB lineage: Bacteria > Patescibacteriota > Dojkabacteria > SC72 > SC72 > UBA2259. Next base: position 7,239 of record CAZCWY010000009.1, on the reverse strand, counting down.
ATGAGTGGAGTAGTAGCTATGTCAAGGGGATTGGCTAGTAAAATTGATTCTTCAAAGGACTATTCATACCCAGCAAGGGATTTAGGAGAATTCCTTTCAAATGCTGATTTAACACATGTCTCAAATGAGGCTTCATTTGTAAAGGGTTGTACTGGTTATACAGGTATGAGATTTTGTTCAAAACCCGAGTATGTAGAAACATTAGTGGCTAGTGGTGTTGATATTGTTGAATTAACTGGAAACCATAACAATGATTATGGTTCCACAAATAACAAAAGTACGATTGAGAAATATATTGAATTAGGGTGGGGACATTTCGGTGGAGGATTAAACAAAGAGGATGCTAGTAAGGTTTTGTATAAGGAGGTTAAAGGCAATCTCTTGGCATTTGTAGGATATAATTGGTATGACACAATGTACGGATCCTCTGCCCTTGCAGGTGATACTACCGCTGGAGCTAACTCATACTCTGTTGAAAAATTGACTAGAGATATTAAAGAGGCAAAAGATAAGGGTGCGTTTGTAATTGTTACCTTCCAATTTCAAGAGTGTTATTCATATCCTAAGGGTGATGTTATATATCCTGTGTGTTACAAACCACTATCTTCACCCGACCAAAAGAAAGTATTTAGGCAAGCTATTGATTTAGGTGCAAATATAGTTGTAGGTACTCAAGCTCATCAGCCACAGACATATGAGACTTACAATGAGGGTATAATTTTTTATGGTTTAGGTAATCTATATTTTGACCAAGATGAATGGATTGGCACAAGACAGGGCATTATTCTTTCTCTCTTTATCTCTGAGAACGATCTAAAACAGGTAGTTATTACTCCAACAATTATAGATTCGGCTTTAATTCCAAAAGTGGCAGGAAAGACTGATAGTAATTTACTTCTAAATTTGTTGAAGAGTGCTAGAAATTTCTGATATATTAGATTAGGAAATAAATTTTTTTCTTAAATATTGTGGACGATATTAATAACAATACTGGAATTGGTGATACTCAAAATACAAATCCAACTCAAAGTGCTAATGACTATAACTCTATGCAACCTGTTACAGATCTAGTAGATAATTTATCAGGGATGCCTGCTGCAAAGGATGAGAATAAACCTGTTGAAGAATTCCCAAATCAAGCGACTTCTAATCCAATAGTAGAGGATACAACTCCTTCTCTCGACGCAGTTCAGCCCGTTGTACAATCTCCAATTCCAGATTTGGGAGTGTTTAATACTAATACTATTCAAACTCCAATGATGGAGACTTCAGAACCTGTGCAACCTACAGAAGTGTCACCTTCAATGGATACAACTACTTCTATTCCATCTTTTGACTCAACAACACCAGAAGTAAAACCAACAGAGACTCAAGCACCATATATGGAAGCACCCGTTGAAATGCCTTCTTTAGATACTTCGTTACCAGAAGAGATACCTAATTCGTTCTCATCTACAGAATCTCCTTCTGTTTCTTCTATTGATTCTGTGTTACCGTCACAAGATCTTTCTCAACCCCTTGAGCAATTCTCGGCTCCTATTGAAACCCCAATGCCTGCTTTTCAAGATACCGAGGTTGTAAATACCCTTACTGATGAAAAGGGTGAAAAAGGAAAAGGTAGTACAGCTGTAGTAATAGTACTAATTGTAGTAATTGTTGCCTTACTTATTACAATTGGATACTTTGCATACAAGATTTTCTTTGCCTAGACTACGGTTATTTTGAACTCCATAGACCGTGAATATTGCAGTACTCTATTGCGTATATCTCTGAATATTGTTCAGGTAGATTGAAAGTTGCTTGAGGTAAATCCCCAGGTTTTAGAAATTGAGTTAGTATCTTTTCATCAACTATTAATTGAATGAATTCTATGTAGTGAGCATCTTCCATAGGGTGGGGAATACTACCAACCTTTACTATTGCCTTACCTTTTTCAATCTCTACAACAGGAACATGTTTTTCTAACCCCTCATCCATATTTTTCTCTTCTAGCTCAACCATATCTTTACCACAACAAACCAACGTGCCATTTCCACTGTGTACTACTTGAACTATATTTCCACATATCTCACATCTATATATTTTATTTTTCTTAGCCATCTTTATATCGTATTAACTTAATATTAAATTATACCCCTCTTACTTGAAATATCCCAACTTTTTTTATAGTATATTCAATAATTTCTCAAATACCAGACTTGTCAATTAACAGTATTGAATTAGTAGCAAGTGGATTACCTTTGTCTTCCGAATTAACACCTTCAGAAAGTCATTGGGTAGATCTTAAAGCAGAGATATTAGATTTCGCTGATTATCGTATATCAACCAGTAAAGATAGGTGGTATCAAGAAGCGTATTTGTTTTACAAATATGAGATAGATATTTTTAATCCAAGATATCCATCTGATATTAATTCTCTACCAAAAGGTTTAATATCGGAAGTATTCTTTCTTAAAGGATGTAACAATACAGGTCTTTTATGTTCTCCCTGTTTAGGTGAAGAAGATGTATTAGGTGCTGATTTCAAGATATGCAAAGGTAATGAAACTCGTTTTTTAGATGTAACAGTTAATACATCAAAAAAAGAATTTGATAATAAAGTAAGAGAGGGTAAGTTTCCAACTATCTTTTTACCTTGGAAAGAGGAGGAGACAAATAACGGGTATAAAGAGAGTTATGCCGAGAGATATCTTAGGCATGGGACCTTTAATACAGATGAGTATTTTAAAAATATTCTTTCCTCAAATTACCAGATTCTAGATAGGTTAAAAAGAAGTTTCTGGAGGAATCAAAATAGTGAGAAAGATGTTCTTGGAAAGAAAGGGCTAGATTTTACTCAAGCAGGGATAATGTACATTAAAAGCCTAGAAGGGGTATTAAATGTGTTAAGGCAAAGTCGTAATTAACTTTCTATTCCTAACTGTTGTTTTGCATATGCAGTTAGATTTTTTCTTTTAGCCCAATTTCTTTCTGTTTCTGTAAGCAATTTTTTTCTTAATCGAATACTTTTTGGTGTAAACTCTATTAATTCATCATCATTAATAAAGGAAAGAGCATATTCTATAGTAAGAGGAATAATTGGTTTGAGATTTACTAAGGTTAATTCACTCCTAAGCATTCTTACATTTGTCTTATGTCTTGCTTTACATGGATTTACGATTAAGTCTTGTTCATGGTTATTAATTCCAATTATCATTCCTGCATATACAGATTCTGAAGGCCCTACAAAAAGAGAGCCTCTATCTTGTATTGTAGTTAATGAGAATCCTAAGGTTGTACCTGTATCTTGAGAGATTATTACACCTTTTCTAAACAGTGGTTCTGAAGGTGTATATTTAATATATTCAGTTACAAAGCTATTAACAACAGCAGTACCTTTTGTAGCATTCATCAATACTCTGTGTAATCCTATTAAGTTCCTAGTTAATATCTTGTATGTAAATCTTGTTTGTAGTCCCTCTGATTCAATGTTGACCATTTCTCCTTTTCTTCCACTTACCTCTTCTGTAATGATGCTGAGATATTCTGTTGGACAATCAATAACTAACTCTTCAACTGGCTCATGAGTTTCTCCATCTTTTTCAATTAAGACTACTTCTGGCTTACTAAGTTGGAATTCATATCCCTCTCTTCTTAATTGTTCTACTAGTATTGCAAGTTGTAGCTCTCCTCTTCCTGCTACAGAGTAAGATGAACCAGAGACTTTAGAAATTTTCAAACTAATATTTAAATCTTTCTCTTGTTCCAATCTTTGTTCTAACTGTTTAGCAGTTACAAATTTACCTTCTTTACCAGACAATGGGGAGGTATTTGATTCGAACCTTACTTTAACTGCAGGTGGAGTAATATGTATATCTTCTAAGGGCTCTGGATGGTCTAGAGCACATAGAGTTGCACCAATGGCTGTTGAGTCAATTCCTGCAATTGCGATGATTTCACCGGCATATGCGGACTGTACACTTGTCCATTGAAGTCCCTCTTTAACAAATATCTCTCTTATCCTTCCCTGTACCGTCTTTTCCTTATCTAAAAGTATTACTGGATCATTCTTATTTACACTTCCTCTATTAATTTTACCAATGAGATATCTTCCTAAATGAGATTCATACTCTAAAGATGTAATTTGCATTTGAAATGGTAGATTTTCATCTCCAGTTGGTGGGGGACAATAACTTACAATACCATCGAGTAAGGGTGAAAGATCTCCATCTGTTTTAGAAAGATCTCCTGTAGGCAACTCTTTCCATATTTTTCCTTCACGAGCGACACAGTAATATACGGGGAAATCTAACTGTTTAGTATCTGTAGCCAAGGAAAGAAAAAGGTCTTGAACCTTTTCAAGTGTCCTTTTAACATTTGCTAATTTCTTATCTACTTTATTTATTAATACAATAGCTTGAAGATTCATCTCTAAAGCTTTTTTTAGTACGAACTTAGTTTGAGGCATTACTCCTTCCTGAGCGTCAACTAGTAGTAAACAGGAATCTGCCATATTTAAAGTTCTTTCCACTTCACCACCAAAATCTGAGTGTCCAGGTGTATCAATGATATTTATCTTATATCCTTTGTATCGAACGGAGATATTTTTTGCTTTAATTGTAATTCCTTTTTCTTTTTCTAAATCTCCGCTATCTAGTATTTGTGTTTGTCCCATCTCCTCTTCATTGTCTCTAAAGAGATGAGTTTGTTTCATAAAGGCATCAACAAGAGTAGTCTTACCATGATCTACATGGGCAATGATGGCGATATTTCTTATATTTTCTTTCTTAACTGGGATATATTCCATAACAAATGTACATTCTATCACAAATATATTGTTTTACCTATTTAAATGTGGAATAGAATTAAGAAGAGTGGGGTATGATTTAATCAAAGGAAAAAATAAAGGAGGAGTAGGAAAGAAATTAATATTGCTAATACTAATATTAATGAAAAGATAGACCTCTTATCTTTATATGTCCTTATTCGTTCTGACATAGTATTAATTACTTAATATTAATATATGCAAATATTACATAAAAGAGTGCTAATAGTGGTAGTGAAAAAGCAATAGATATTAATATTTTTAGCCTAATTCTACTTTTAAAAATAAAAGAATAAATGAAGGTTAGTATTGAATATACAATATATATTGAAAGAAGAATTAAAGAAACAGTAGCAATTTTGTTTAATAGACCTTCAATATTAGAATATGAGTTTTGGGATAGTGTCTCTTTTAATAGGTCTAGTTGTTTTTTAACTGGAGAATTAAAGGTGTTAAATATATTTAATAAAAAAGGGTTTTCAAGTACAAAGGTATGAATCGTTTGAAACATAGTACATTGTAGATTAAATAACGTATGTAATGCAACTCAAATGGTTAATCATATGATTCAGTTTAAAGAAATGGTATAATGACAGTATAATCTCCTGGATATATTAATATGAAAAAGAGTTCTGTTTTGGCAGTAGGTATAAATATCTCGATTGAAGAGAAAGATCTCATTCAAAAGAAATTAGGCTTAGAGAGTATTAGATTAGATTTTGCATCTATCAAGGATATTATTTTTACAATAATAGATGGGAAAATAGATGTTGAGATTAAAGGCAAGGATCTTAAGAAGTATGATCATGTGTGGATACAATCTGGATGGAAAACAAATCAGTTAGCATACCTTTTACATCTATATTTAAAATCTCAAAAGATACCTCATAACAGGACATCTCCCCAAAATACTAAACTTTCAGATATTTTCTCTTTGGCTTCCAAGGATATACTTGTTCCTAACACATTTTTTCATAATGGATTAAAAATTGATAATGGGAATGTAATAGATATTGGTAAGATATGTAAATTACCATGTATATATAAAACAGTTTTTGGTTCTCTGGGTTCAGATGTGTTTTTAATTGATAAGGAGGAAGATATTAAACAGACTATTATGGAGAACAAGAAATACAGTAGATATCTGTTTCAAGAATATATTCCCAACGATTTTGATTATAGAGTAGTAATTGCAAATGGAGCATCCTCTTCGGTATGTAAAAGAACAAGGGTAAATGATAAATTTAGAAATAATGTTGCATTAGGTGCTAAGGAGGAATTTATTAATAATAAAGATGTTAGTAAAGACATATTAGAATTAGCAATTAAAGCAGCCAAGGCTTTAAGATTAAATTGGGCAGGAGTAGATATTGTTACAGACAAGGATACTGGTCAAAACTATGTTTTAGAAGTAAATAGAAGACCAGGATTAACAGGAAAATCTATAGAGATTTTAGCAGCATATAAGTATATAATAGGATTAGTTGGAAGATAATTTTAAATTTTATATTAATGAAAAAACCAATTATTCCTATTTTTACAATCTTTTTATCTATTATTACTTCATTTCTCTTTTATAATGAGTTACCACTTAGTATGGCTTCTCATTGGAATGCACAGGGTGTTGTTGATGGATATTCTTCAAGATTGTTTAATGTATTATTCTTTCCTTTATTACAGATTTTTCTTTTCTTACTATTAATCTATATCCCAAAGCTTGATCCAAAGAAAATGAATATTAAACTGTTTGAGGGTAATTACTCACTATTTATATCCGTAATTATGATATTTATGTACCTTGTTCAATTGCAAGCGTTTCTTTGGAATATTGATATTAAGTTACCTATGGAAGTTACAATTCCTATTTTAATTGGTATTTTGTTTATTTTTGTTGCCCAACTTATTAAGAGTGCTAAACAGAACTATACAATTGGTATTAGAACTCCTTGGACTCTTGCTAGTGAAAAGGTATGGGATAAAACACATGCACTTGGTGCTAAGTTGTTTAGGGTAGGAGGAATTCTAACTATTCTTTCAAGTTTGATACCAAAATACTCATTTATTTCAATATTTGTTTTTATACTTCTTCCTTCAATATATCTATTTATATATTCTTACTTAGAGTATAAAAAGGAGATAAAAGAGTAGAGAACCTTTTAAAGATTACTACCTTCTTCCAAAATAAATGTTTGTCCCTTGGGATCGGTAATAACATCTAAGGGGTCGTATACAGAAAAAAGATTTGTAAAAAGTATTAGTAATCCTATTACAATTGTATATATCAAAACCTTTTTAATAGTTTTTCTTTTATCAACCTCTTTACCTTTTCTAACTTTAATAATTAAAGATATTACTAAGTAAAGTGTAAAGATTATTCCTAATATTAATATTAAGTTTATTACTAATTGTATTATTGCTACGGTAAAGTAAGGTAT
>CAZCWY010000008.1:0-21813 GCA_964502535.1 uncultured Candidatus Saccharibacteria bacterium | reverse complement strand
AGGGTCTGCTCTTGAAACAAGAATTTCAGAATCCTCAATACTTTTTAGTAATACTTTATATCTCTCACCAACTCTATAGAATTCATTAGCAATTTGCTCCTCTTGTGGCATATATGCAACTGCTTTTCCAATCTCTAGTATGGCTGAACCCTTTTGCATTCTCTGCATTAAAGCGGTATATACCTCTCCTACCTTATCACTGAATTCACTTATAACTGCATCCTTTTCAGATTCCCTTATTTTTTGTAATAGAACCTGTTTTGCAGTTTGAGTAGCAATTCTTCCTAAATCCTCAGAAGGCATCTCTATTTGTATAGAGTCACCTACCTCAACAGTAGGAGAAATCAATTCTGCTTCACTTAATGCAATCTCAGTCTCTATATCTTTTACCTTCTTAACAATTACCTTTAAAGCAAAAAGTTTAAACTCACCAGTCTCTCTATCAACCTCTACAACAAGATTACTTCCAAGTTTGTCATCAACATCCTCATAATCAGTTTTTCCATATTTTTCTTTTTTAACTGCACTTAATATTGCAGACTCTAAGGCTTTAAAGACATTCTCTTTATCTATTCCTCTCTCTGCTGATATTTGATTAATTGCAGCAACTAATTCTGAAGTCATAGCCATGTTAAATAATAATAATAATTTATAATTACTAAAAAAAAGGTGAGAATATATCTCACCATATCTTCCATATTCAATCCAATGAGAGTATACCATATATATACTTGGAATTCCAAACAAGAAGAGCCTACATTTTGCTAAGTTTCTCCCATAACTCCTTTTCTTCTCTACTAAGCCTCTTTGGAATATCTACATCAACCCTTACATAAAGATCTCCTCGTGAACCCTCTTTCCCAAGTATTGGAGCGCCTTCTCCTTTAATTCTAAATATAGATCCAGGTTGAGTACCAACAGGTATTTTCAATTTTACACTTTCAAATATTGTCTCAATATCAATCTTTCCTCCCAGTACCGCTATATGTGCAGGAATTGATTCAACTGAATACAAATCATTACCTCTTCTTTCAAATTTCTCAGATGGTTCTACCTCTACCTCTATAAAGAGATCTCCATAATTACCATCTAAACTTGCATTCCCTCCCTCTCTAAATCGCAATACCATACCATCATACGCACCTGCAGGTATTCTAATTTTAGTACTTTCACTTGAAGACTCTAACCCAGTTCCTCCACATTTACTACATTCTTTTTCTGGAATACTTCCAACTCCATGACATTTTGAACATTGTGCCATAACAGCAATTTGACCTAAAATACTGTTTTGTACTCTTCTCTCTCTACCAGAACCTTTACATACATCACAGGTTTTTCTTTTACCAGTATCACTACCAGTTCCATTACATTTTGAACACTTAACATTTCTTTTAATTTTTACAGAAAACTCTCCACCCTTCATTGCCTCATTAAAACTAAATCTCATTTTGTATCTAATATTTTCTCCTCCAATATTTCTTTTTTGAGTATCTTGCCCAAATCCGAAATCAAAACCAAAGTTACTTCCACCTCCAAAGAAAGTATTAAAAATATCTCCCATATCAAAAGGAGCTCCACCGTAACTATACTCATACCCTCCACCATTTGCTCCACTTCTAGGATCAAAACCTTGTGTACCAGCATGACCATATTGGTCATACGCTTTTCTCTTAGCCTCATCAGAGAGTACCTCATAAGCCTCTTGTACTTCTTTAAACTTTCCCTCCGCACCATCATCCTTGTTCACATCAGGGTGATACTTTTTAACAAGCTTTCGGTAAGCTTTTTTAATATCTTCTTTTTTTGAATCCTTGTTTACACCAAGGACTTCGTAATAATCTCTTTTATCCATACAGGCAATATTCTAGCAGACAAAGGGAATAACTGCCAACATGTGACATCAAAAAGCTTAAATGATAATATATATTCAACATTATGAATGAAGAAATATCTGTAAGAAAAATTAGTGAAAAAAAAGTCTCTCAGATGACAAAAAATATATCCTGGATATTTGGAATAATAGGGATAACAATATTACTTAGTCAAGGAATTCCTCTTTTAAGTTCATATATCCAAGGAAGAATCCAACTTTCAAAACAAGAACTAATGAAAGACCCCACTCCTGATACATATAAAGAGTATATTGAAAATGAATTAGCATATTACGATCCCGGTAAGAGTTACTTTGAAAATCTTTCTAAAAATGCAGAAGATCTTCAATATCAAGGCCTATTTACCTATGATCCTTCAACTAAAAGCAGGAAAGAGATAGTCGTTGATAGAGAGTATCAAAAAAATTTGATAATCAATATTCCAAATATAGAAATAAAAGACATTCGAATTACTCCAAATGTTGAGAGTACTAACGAAGCGGTATATGACAAATATCTTAAATTTGGATTAGCTCACTTCAAAGGTACACCCCTTCCTGGAGATGGAGGAAATTCTTTCATCTATGGTCATAGTGCAGTTGTTAGTTTTTTTAGCAGTCATTCAAATTTACCAGAAACAATCTTTACTAAATTAGAGAATATTGATATTGGGGATATGGTTGAAATAACAAGAGAAGAGGAAGTTCTCAAATACATAGTAAGAAATAAAAAAATAGTAGCCCCTGAAGATTTTTCAATACTAAAAACACAAGGAGATAAGGAAACTGTTACACTTATGACCTGTTGGCCATTAGGTGCAGGAATAAAAAGATTAGTAGTTGTGGCAGAAAGAATATAATTTATGTAATATATTAAATATATGATGGACGAGAAGAAAAAGAAGTTAATAAAAATACTCCTGATTGTATTAGGTGTATTAATGATATTCTCCATTGCCCTTGCCTTACTCCTCAAAGAACCGAAGAATGTTGAGTTAACTTTCTGGGGCTTTTGGGAAGAAGAAGATGCAATGCACCCTATTATAGAAAAATATGAAGCTGAAAATCCTGGTGTTAAAATCTCTTACGCTATTCAACCATTAAGTAATTATGAATCACTGCTTTACACAAGACTTGAACAAGCACAAGATACTAATGAGCCAGCACCAGATATTGCAATGATTCATAACAGTTGGTTGCCTAAATTTGAAAAATATCTTTTCCCTTTACCATCAACTATCATGAGCATAGATACCTATGAAAAAGAATTCTATCCTACTGCACTTGCGGATTTTACTGGAAAAAATGGTGATATATATGCAATACCCCTTCAAATAGATGGTCTCATGGTCATCTATAACAAAGATTTACTCGCAGATGCAGGATACTCTACCCCACCCTCAGATTGGGACTCCTTTATGGAAGCTGCCCAAAAATTAACAAAAAGGGATAAAAAAGGAATAATATCTCAATCAGGACTCGCCGTTGGAACTGCAGAAAATATTACACATTCAACAGATATTCTTCTCTATTTCTTTCTTCAAAATCTAGCAAGGATAATGGATGAAGACAAAACCGTTATTAATCTATCATCCGAAAGAGCAGTAACTGCCTTTGAGAAATATACCTCTTTTGCAAATGAAAAGGATTCAACTTGGGAAGGATATCTACCAAATGATTTATCATATTTTGTTCAAGGCAAATTGGCTATGATGTTTGGTACAAGTTGGAGAGCTTTAGAGATATTAGAAAGAACCGAAGATATTGAGTTCGGATTAGCACCTTTGCCTAGATTAACAAACAATGAGGAGGCATATCTTTCATCATACTGGGGAACTACAGTAAGTAATACATGTAAAAATAGTAAACAAGCTTGGAAATTTATTGAATATTTAAGTCAACCAGAGCAGTTAAGAAGACTATACCAAAACGCAGCGAAAGTAAGAGCGTTTGGAGAACCTTACTCAAGAGTATCTATGAATTCAGAATTAGCTAACAATGAATATACCCAGGCTCTTTCATACATGGCTCCCTTTATGAAAGCATGGCAAATAGGTGAACAGGGATATGTTGAACAGATTTTGAAGAATGCAATTACTGAGAATGTCGAGAGAAATAAAGATAGTAGTTCAGTTTTAAAAACTGCCGAATTTGAAATTAATCAAAAACTTGCAGTAAGTAATAAATAAAGAATAATATATAGTAATGAATCGTAGACATGCCCAAATAAAAAGAAGCAAAAAAAGTATCTTACTTACTTTTCTACTAATTTTTACATTACCAATTTTCATTTTCACTATACTAGAAAATTCTAGTTTTGATTTTAGAGATAAGGCATTTGAAGAAATTGAGCTAAGTAATCTAAATCCTTGTATAATTACATTTCCAAATGTTAATCCATATACTATTGAGGTAAATAACACAGTAAGGATACAGGTAGATGGGATGTCACAGAATTCATCAATTAAAGATATAACAATTACTGATGAATCAGGAAATTCTCTTTTTTCAAAATCATATGAAGAATCTTTAACAAATAGAGTTTCAGAATCTTTTCCTTATACTCCAATTGTAGCAAGAGCTTACAATCTTACAGGAAGCATGAGTGATTTAGCAGGAAAGACTTTCTCCTGTGTAATTAGCAGTCCCTTTGATATAAAAGGAGTAAAAGCAATTTCTTTAAATACACAACCCGATTTCACTACGACACCAAAATCTTCCATCCCATCACAAAGTATTGATGTAGGAGAAACATATGAGTACACCCTTGAAGCTAAGGACGTCGATCAAGATAATATTAATTACTCATACTCTTTTACAAAAGGAGAATCTTGGCTTAAATCAACTGTAATAGATAATGGAGGAAATGGGAAATTAACAATAAAATTTAGAGGTTCTACTAATAAAGCTGGAAGCTATTTAGTAAATGTTTTTATTCATGACGGATATAGTAAGCATCTTTCTGCACAATCCTGGGTAATTAGTGTAAGTGATAGAAGTAATGATAATCCAGTAATAACAATAATAGATCCAGATACTTCTTTAGTAATAAATACTCAGAATATTGTTCCTATAAAATGGGAGGCAGTTGATAATAACAAAATCATTAGATATGAAATCTATATATCCTCAAACCCCGTAAACGAGTTAACATGGAAACCAATTAATACGAATATTGCTCCTTCTCAAACTACTTACAATGTCGACCTAAGTAATATTGAAGATGGAAGCTATAGATTAATCGTAAGGGCTATAGATGATCAGGAACCTGCCGGAATTGGAATGGATATTTCAGAAGAGATATTAATTTCCAGAGAAGAGCAAAAACCAGAAGAACCAGATGACAAAGTGGAACTTCCTGATCCACAAATAATCAATATGTCACCTACAAGTACTGATAAAATAAATAACAATATTCCTACAATCAAAGCTTCTCTGGTATCAGCAGTGGGTGCAACAATTGAAGATTCTTCTATAATATTTAAGTTAGACGACAGGGATATTACCAAGGAGATTAAAGTTAACAAGGTCGAAGAAAACGAACATACTGTTATATATCTACCACAAACTCCAATAAGTAACGGATTACATAAAGTATCAATCTACTTTAAAGATTCTAACGATGGAGAAATAGAAAAAGAATGGACCTTTACAATAGGTGATGAGAATAGTGATTCTGATTCTGGAAGTTTTAAAATACTTGGTCTTGAAATTCCAAAAAGAACCCTTTACATAGTATTAGGAGGACTTGCTTTAATTGCTTTAGCAATAATCATACCCCTACTACTTCCAATAATATGGAAAGAAAGTACAAAAGAGGTATCAAATAGTACAATTCTTCCCGAATCAATACCAGTTACAAATGAAATTTCCGCTATCCCCTTAACATCCCCTGTTAAAAATTTAACACAAGAAAATTTTGTTGCTCCTGAACCTCAACTACCTAAAGCAGATATTGAAAATGAAGTATTTGAGGCAGCTCAACCAGAAGTCATAAGTGAAGTTGTAAAAGTTGAAGAAAAAACACCTATTGTAGATACTTCTGGTCTTACTACTGTTGAAGGAATAACCCCAATGTATAAGGATTCCCAACCAGAACCAGATCTAGAAAATCTCTATGAGCAAATTAAGGATTTAGAAGAAAAGGAAGATACTCAACAAAAAGATACTACTTCTTAACCCCTTTTGATATAATCTTGAGTATGAGGAACCTCAAATACAATGAGTTAAGGAAAGAATATATAGATTTTTTCAAAAGTAAAAACCACATAGAAATACCTAGTGCTCCACTTGTTCCAGAAGATGATCCCTCCGTACTCTTTGTTAATGCTGGAATGTTTCCTTTGATACCCTTTCTAAAGGGGGAGAAACATCCACTTGGAGATATGCTTACTAACTCTCAAAGATGCTTGAGAACAAATGATATTGATGAAGTTGGAGATTCATTTCATTGTACAACTTTTGAGATGTTAGGTAATTGGTCATTAAACAGATATTTCAAAAAAGAGGCAATAGAAATGACAGTTGAATTTTTTGTTGAGGTATTAGGGATTGAGATATCAAAAATATATGCATCTGTATTTAAAGGAGAAGATGGTATTCCCAAGGACACCCTTTCTATAGAAACATGGAAAGAGATTTTTAAAAGATATGGAATTAAAGCAGAGGTAGGAGAGAATCAAAGAATACAAGAATTTGGGAAAAAGAATAACTGGTGGGGGCTTTCCAACGGTGGACCGTGTGGACCTGATAGTGAAATTTTCTTTGATACAGGCAAGGAGTCCTGTGGTAAGGATTGTAATATTAATTGTAATTGTGGAAAATATTTAGAACTCGGTAATAATGTATTCATGGAATATCTTTTTGAGAATGGAATGTATCTACCCCTAGGAAGACACAATGTAGACTTCGGAGGAGGACTTGAAAGATTGGCAATGATTAGTCAAGGAGTTTCATCTGTATTTGACATAGATATATACAAACCGATATTAGAGAAGGTTAAAGAGATATCTAAGAATCAAAATATTAAATCTCAAAGAATATTAGTAGACCATATTAAAGCTTCTGTACTTCTCGTTATGGATGGAGTTGTCCCTTCAAATACCATGCAAGGATATGTCCTAAGAAGACTACTGCGAAGGGCTATGAGACATGCAAGAACACTTGGTATAGAAGGATTCTTTACAAGAGAAATCTCAGATATATGTATTTTTCAATTTAAAGAGGTATATCCGAAATTAGAAAGCAATAGGGAAAACATATTACAAACCATTGAACTAGAAGAGAAAAAATTTGATAGAACCTTGGGAAACGGACTAAAAGAATTAGAAAGATTAATTGCTAAGAAAGGAGAGATTACAGGTAGCAATATATTTAAACTGTATGAAAGCTATGGATTACCAAAAGAGGTTACAGAAGAGATACTAAATGAGAAAAATATCTCAGTAACTAATCCTGAGGGTTTTGAAGAATCTAAGAAAGGACATCAGGAGAAATCTAGAACAGCCTCCTCTGGAATCTTTAAAGGAGGATTAGCAGATACATCAGAAATGTCTACTAAATATCACACGACATCCCACCTACTTCTTGCGTCATTAAGAAAAGTATTAGGAGAACATATATATCAAAAAGGAAGTAATATTACCCCAGAGAGACTAAGAATTGATTTCCCTCATCCAACAAAACTAACAGAGGAAGAAATTAAAAAAGTTGAAGATTTAGTAAATACCGCGATAAAGAACAGTCTAGTTGTACATTACGAAGAGGTACCAAAAGAGAAAGCATTAAAGTTAGTTCCATTTGCAGCTTTTGAAGAAAAATATGGTGAAAGTGTAAAGGTATACTATGTTGGAGACAAACAAAACCCCTTCTCCATAGAAATCTGTAACGGCCCACATGTAGAAAATACCTCCGTACTTGGGAAGTTTAAGATATTAAAACAGGAGAGTGTTGGTAGTGGAATTAAAAGAATTAAAGCAGTATTACAATAATATGAAAGTAGAAAATCCCATTTTATCGATAGATTACGGTTCAAAAAGAATTGGTTTAGCAATATCTGATAGTAAAGGAATTATTGCTTCTCCCCTTCAGGTACTAAGGATTACTAAAAATAGAGATATTGAAGATATCCTTGAAGACATATTATTGATTGTAGAAGAGTATAGAGTAAAAACTTTATTAATAGGTAAACCTCAGATATTCCAAGATGAATATAAATACTCTGTAAGGAAGATTGATAATTTTGCAAAAAAACTATCAGACATTACTAATATCCCCGTTATATTCCAGGACGAAAGTTATTCTACTAATCAATCTCAAAATATGTTACTATCTCTTGGACAAAATATTAAGTCTAGCAGAGAGAAAATTGATATGATTTCTGCTACAATGTTTCTTCAAGAATTCTTAAATTCTAATTACAAAGTAAATGAAGAGTCTGATTAAAATATTTTTCTTAGCATTACTTACAGTAGCTGTAATAACTCTTTTAGCAAAATTAAACTACGATTCCGTTATAGAGAAACCAAATGGTGAGAGTTCTGAAAGAATTACATTACAAATTGCTTCTGGTGAATCTGTAGATACCGTTATCAACAAATTAGTACAAGCAGGGATATTAAAAGAAAATTGGTCTAGATATTTTAAGATGTACCTTAAATTAAATGACCTTTCTTCTAAAATTCAAGCGGGTACATATGAAATTCCTATGAATTTGAATATCAAAGAGATTGCTCAGACAATATTAAAATCAAAAGGATTGGATCTTTGGATAACAATACCTGAAGGCTTGAGAAAAGATGAGATTGCTATGATTTTAAGTGAAGACCTAAAAAGTGGAGGAAACAATATTTTTGATGAAAACAGGTTTCTTTCTCTAACCACCGATTCTGAATATATCTCCTCTTTGGGATTCCAATATACACTAGTTGATTTAGAAGGATTCCTTTTCCCTGATAAATATGCATTTTCAATTGAAGAGACTACAGAGCAAGTTCTTACAAAATTAATAGATAACTTTAAATCCAAGGTTGGTATAAAAGATACATACGAAGATATCATCATTGCAAGTATGGTAGAAAGAGAAGGATATACATCAACTGACAGACCCATGATTGCTGACATAATCCAAAGAAGATATGCAGAGGGTTGGTTATTACAAATTGATGCTACTCTTCTGTATCCCCAAAAAGACTGGAAACATGTAATTACAAATACAGACAAAGAGAATAATAGTCCATACAATACATACAAATTTCAAGGATTACCTCCTACTCCAATATGTAATCCAGGATTAGAAGCTATTAATGCTGTTAGAAATCCAAAAGCTAATGAGTATTACTACTACATTCATGATACAGATGGTTATGCCCACTATGGAAGGACCAACTCAGAGCATAATAGCAATATACAGAAATATCTTACTAACTAAATTCTTTTTTCTGCCTACTTAATGGAATTCTCAATTAACATGACCGACAAAGATTTTCAAAAAGATCATGTTTCTAAAAAGAACCTGGAGGAAAAATATGTAAAGAGGAAGAAGCCTTTTTTAAAAATTCTTCTTTCATTAATATTAATCACTCTTTTTGGAGGAGGAATGTACTTTGTATACAAAGGATATGTAGTTGGAAAAGAAATAGGGTTTAAATTCTCTCCTAGTGAATTAATACAGAAGAAAAAAGATCCTGAATTAAAAAAAGATAGTACTAATACATATACAAACATTTTACTTGTTGGAATAGATACTAGAGCAAATACAAAGCTACTAAATACAGATGTAATCCTTGTTGGTTCATATAATCATAAAACAAAAGATCTGGCGATGTTTTCAATACCAAGAGATTTCTGGGCAAAACCTCGTCCTGATAGAACATCTTTTACTAAAATTAACGCTGCATATTCAATTAACGAGGCAAGGAAAGAGGGAGATGGATTACCTGCTTTAGAAATAATCGTTGAAGAGATCTTGGGTATGGAGATTCAATATCATGCAATGATAAATTTTGATGGTTTTACTCAACTCATAAATTCAGTTGATGGAGTATATATAAATGTTGAGAACAGTTTTACTGATTACATGTATCCAAAGGGAAATAAATATCAAACAGTATCATTTAAACAGGGTCCACAGTTAATGTATGGAGAGACAGCACTTATATATGCTAGATCAAGGAAATCTCAGCAAAATAGTGAAGGTTCAGATTATGCTAGGGCAAGAAGACAACAAAAAGTCATAGATGCATTTGTTAGCAAATTACTAAGTACTGAAACCCTACTCAACCCAACTAAACTGATGGCTTTGTTAAGCTCTGTTCAGAAAAATCTAAAAGTCTCTGAGTTTACTTTGGATGATGTAGCTGCTTCTGTAAATATTTTAAAGAGTATTAAGAATGAAAACTCTACTTCCTCTACATACTCCTTTGTACTAGATCCAACAATTGGAAATTACTCTCTAGTAACAACAGCTCTCCCCGTAGAAGGATATGCCATTGGTCCAAAAGAAGGATTAGGGAAATATACAAAGATTAATGAATATATTGATTTGGCACTCCTTTCTCCCGCACTTTACTCTGAGGACCCTTCCATATATGTTTATGATACAGGCTTAGGGAATAAAAATAGCAATATTAAGACACAGGAATTGAAGAAACAATTTAAATATTTAAATATACGTTTCCAGGGAACCAAGTATAGTGATAAAGAGGGTGAATATATATATTCAAATGATGTTGAGAAATTTTCCAAATCTGTAGAAATTTTGGCTAAGTATTTAGGAACTGAGAATAAAATTAAGCCAGAATATATTACTGTAAAGACTGCCGGAGACATCTCTCTTCTATTAGGAAAGGAGATTATAATTGAAAATATTAATTCAGATATTACTGAATAAAGATGCAGACACTATTCATAGGAAACGAGACATACCTTTCTTTTAAGAACGCTAAAATGCATATAAAGGAACTTCTTAAAGATGGAAACTTTGAATATGTAGTAATAGATGGAGAAAAAACAGATAGTTCTAAAATAATAGACACTCTTTCTTCTCAATCCCTTTTCAATCTTCCAAAAGTAATATTTTTAAAAAGAGCGTATAAAAACAAAGATAGAGAGAACCTAATTCCATTTCTAATTGAATATATTAACAGTAATTCTTTAAATAATCTCGTTATCTGGGAAGATCAAAAAATTAGCTCTATTACTAGATATGTAAAACTTTTTAAATCTCTAAATTCACTTCAAGAATATAACAAATTAACAAAGCCCTCCTTTAATAAATATGTTAAGGAGCTTGTAACTCAATATGGAATAAATATTTCCCCTGATTTAATTACTCTACTATCTCAATACTCAAATTTTGATACAGAGCGATTGGAAAATAATATTCTAAAACTTAAACTTCTTGGGAAAGAGATAATTAAGAAAGAAGATATTCAATTAATAATTCAAGATACTTTAGAACAAGATATCTGGAGATTACTAGATGAAATGAATAGTAAAGATGGAAGACCGTTAATAATATTAGAAAAGATATTAACTCAAAAAATAGACCCTAAATATATTCTACCTATGATAATCAGAAATATTAGATTAATTACCCAAGCTAAATATCTCATATCCAACAACTATAACTTCAGTCAAATTGCTTCTGTTTTAAAAATTCCACCCTTTACTGTATCTCCTATAGTAGAGACAAGTAAAAGGTACGATTGGGATAAAATTAAAAGTAAATATGAGAAATTATCAAACCTAGATTACGAAATCAAGGTTGGAAGAATTGATTCTAAATTAGGTCTTACTCTATTTTGTACAACATTATAAACTTCCTTGTTGACATTGATATCACTATTCTTTTAAACTCTATGTATATAAATACCTAAATATCTTTAATGGAAACACAGGATAGGAAAACAAAGAGCACAATTAAAACTCTAACAATAATTGGAATAATACTCATACTTGCATTGATAGGTTCAATTGTTTACTTCTTTGTATTAAAGGATAAAGAGGGAGAAGATGGACCAGATTTAAGTAAAATTTCTTGTGGTTGTTACCTTATAGATCCTGCGGTAGTAAACGGATGTGGAAATCCAAGTAGAGGTTTTTCATTTAATCTAAATACCGTGTCTTCAGACCAAGTATGTAGTGCTAAGTGTGATGGGAATGAAATCGATAACAATCTGCTTAATACAACAACACCAAAAGATTCCTTCGAAAGCTGTCCTGTAAAAAGTATCTCAGATACTAGATGTGAGAATATGATTCTTAAAGATCAGAATGAAAAAATCATTACAGGAAGAATTCAACCTGGAGATGAAATAAATGTAATAGCGACTTTTGACAAATCTACATATACTGACTATGTTTTTGTAGTAAATAGTGAGGATACTACTCCAGATAAGGTAGATGGAAATGTAATTACAAAAAAAATAACGCCTTCGCAAGGAAAAGATTCCGTAGAAATTACTGCTACTGCAAAAGATGCACAAGGGGATAGAATTGACTCAATGGTAACATGTAGAAGAATAGTTGATATAGCAACTTCATCCGGTACTGCAGTAACAGGTATGACTGCAATTACCGAGCAACAATCAGATGGAAAAACTAAAATTTCAAATATTAGTATTGCTGTAGGACAGATTAATAGTAGTAATGTAAAGATAAGATATACATTTGATCCTGCATTTACTACTCTTGTTGCAAATGATGGAATAACTGTAGATGCTCTTAAAGGAACCCTTGAGATGTCAAAACTTGAACTGTACGAACCAAGTAATTTCACCCAAGACTCTTTTAATGTATTAAATAATCATTTAGGAACTCTTACAATAACAGCAGAGATATTTGTAAATGAAATATTAATTGGTCCTGCACAAACTACTGTTACTTTCATCGATTCTTCGACCCAAGCTCCAACTGAAGAACCAATTACCGATGCCGAGAAATCTGATTTTACTGTAGCAAAAACTGTTGCACCATCTTGTGTTGAAAGAGTTGCAGGAGTTGATAGCGCAACATATACAATTACCATTAATAATAGAAAAAATGCTGCAGAAGGTTTAACCTCTATTAAAGATAAATTACCCTTAGGTTTTGTGTATATTGTAAATAGTTCTGTATTAAATGGAACTGCTACTCCTGATTCAGGCTTAGTTACTGTCAATCAAATAGGAGATTCCCAAGAAATAATATGGGCAACCACTACTCCATGGAGCATTGCTTCTGGAGGCACTATGACGCTTGTATTCCAAGCCAAAGCAACTGCTACTACAATCACTGGTCAGAATTTAAATGAAGTAATACTTAATCCTGTAGAAATACCCCTAGATCCATCAACACTTAGAACTCAGGTATATGTCATAGTTGCACAAGATTGTGACAATATTACTGAGGGAGAAGGTGAAATACCACAAACAGGGATATTTGATAGTTTCATATCAAGAATACTCTTAGGAATATTCCTTCTAATAATTGGATGGATAGTATATACAAAACCTGCAGGTAATCTCCTCTCAGAAAATATACTCAAATCAAAGATATATGGTGAATATGAATTTACAAAATACAAGTTTGTTAATCCTAAGAAATACTTTGAAGAAAAGATATTAAGAAAAAGATCTAAAGGGAATTAATAGAAAATTGTAATGGTAAGCCATCCTTACCATAGCTAATCCCATTTGAAATAATTGTAAAGTAATATGTTTTAGTACTCACTAAGCTATTTAATACAATTTCATGCTCCTTACTTTGAATTTCATTCTTTAGGTCAACCCCTACCATCTCAAGACCTCTCATTTCTTTTCCATAAAGAAGATAACCTGAACAATCTTTTTTACTCTTCCAGGAAATCTTTACTGAACTCTCAGTATCTGTTTTTCCAACAGTAACATTAAAAGGAGTACATCCCTCTATACTTACAGAATCCTTAGAAGCAGAGGATTTGAAAACAAATAATGAGATAACTATTCCTAGTATCCCAACTACACCAAATATTAAATACCATTTACTCTTCATACTCTTTCACTATAATATAATCTTCCACTTTATACTCCCCAGTAGAGCTTTTGACAATAATCGTCACTTTCTCAGTTCCGATATCAGATTGTAATGGGCTACCCGTAATTAAGTATCCATCAAGAACAACTAGCCACTCTGTTCCCTCTACCTCAATCTTAATAATATCATTCTCACAACCTACTACTCTTGGAACAAAATAGTATATCTCACCTACATATGCTACTCTTGGAATAACATTTGATACATAAGGAATACAACTCTCTTTCTTTACCCCCACTCCTAATACTTCCTTTTTACTTCTTGTATAAAGGTAAATAGAGGATAAAATAGCAACCAACGGGATTAAGACAAGAAAAATGTTTAGAAGTACCTTTTTTGTATTAACCATATCAATAATAGTGTATCAATAAAATATTCTGTTTACAAATAGGAATCTAATATATATAATACAGCCATATACTAATCAATTAAAAATATTTAATAATGCCAAACCTAAAAACATCAATAAAAGATTTAAGAAGTACTAAAAGAAAAACTGTATTTAATGACAGATTAAGAAATAGAGTCAAAAAATCAGTTAAAAATATCAAAGATGATTTAAAAAATGGTGAAAATAATAAAGCAGTAGAAACACTTAAAAAGGCTTACAAAGTGATTGATAAAGCTGCTAAAAAGAACGTTATTAGCAAAGGTAAAGCAAGTCGTAAGAAATCTAGACTTGCAATTCAGATAAACAAACTGCTCAAAGATAATGTCAAAACTACTCAAAAGGGCTCTTAAATATGCCATAGTACCAGCAATATTAATGATTGCTGGTAAAATTCTTGGAATATTTATAGTCACTCTAAAATATGGATATCCCATTGAAATAGGTAATGATATCAATGGTTTTTTCTCTACACAAATATACTTTGACGATTCACAAATAACTTACTTTGTTAACTCTATCTCTGACCTAGTTATGTTGATAGTAATCTCTGTACCTTTAATATACCAGATATTAAAAACTTCTCTTTTCCAATCTACTTTAAATAATCCTAAAACTATAGTTAAAGCAGCCAAATTTAATATTCTTACTTGGATTACAACAGATAATACTACCTTTCTACACATTTTTGTTTGGTGTGCATTCCTCTGGTTAACAACTGGATTAATAATAAAAAACGGAATAGAAGGAGATACATATAGTTGGATAGCATATTTAGCAGGTACTCTTTCTCTCTTTTCAGGCCTATTAACCTTAAAAATATTTGAAATAGAAATTGATAGGGTATATCCTGATAGTAAGAAATATTACTAATGATTAATTCAAATTTTAAAAAAATCTTTACCACTATTTTAGAACCAATAGCATTTGGTATACTTGCCCTACTCTTTATCCTCCCTACCATTACTGTAGTAAATTTAGAACCACTTACTAAAGCTTTTAAGAATTTAGACGTGTTAGGAGTAAGTGAAAAAGCAGAATTAGAGATAGAGGTTGTAGGAGGTACTCATCAAATATTTAGTAGAGAGAAGTTAAAAGAGGATGAAGAGGGTGTTTTCTCATATACGACAATCATTACACGAAGAGATTCAGATAGATATTCAAAACCAATATTGGTAATTAAAAATAACAGGAATGAAGAGAGTAAAATCGAAGTATATGGGCATACCAACTTACCAACTAAATCCGATATCTCCTTGATAATAGATGACCAAGTATATAGATTAGAAAGTCCAAGTGGAGACGTTTCATCACATAAAATCCTTTTAGCACCAAACGGGGAATACAATGTATTTCTAGCAATAGAGAGTTTTTCTGATGTTCAATTCAACGAAGAATTCGAACTAGAGATTAAAGAAATTGAATAGAAATTACCATTTTTACTGATAAATGTAATATAATTACCCATCTTTTATGGGTAATACAAATATAAACAAAATTAGAAATTTTTCAATAATTGCACATATTGATCATGGTAAATCTACATTAGCAGATAGGATGTTAGAAGCTGCTCATATAGATATCTCTAGAGACAAAAGAGAGTCAAGGATATTAGATAGATTAGATTTAGAACAAGAGAAAGGTATTACCATTAAGCTTCAAGCTTGTAGAATGATGTGGAAAGATACTCAACTTAATCTAATTGATACTCCCGGACATGTAGACTTCTCATATGAAGTATCTAGATCCCTAGCAGCTTGTGAAGCAGCAATACTTTTAGTAGATGCATCTCAAGGTGTGCAAGCACAAACAATCTCAAATACCCAAAAAGCTTTAGAATTAGGACTTACATTAATACCTGTGATTAACAAAATAGATTTACCAAATATAAATATTAAAGAAAGTGAAGACGAATTGGTACATTTACTTGGGTTTAATAGAGAAGAGATAATTAAAGTTTCTGGGAAGACAGGAGAAGGTGTAGATACACTTTTAGATGCAATAGTGCAAAGATGTCCATCTCCAAAAGGAGATATTAATAAACCACTTAAAGCACTCATCTTTGATTCTTTCTATGATGAGCATAGAGGAGTAGTGGTAGCAGTAAGAATAACTGAGGGTAAAGTACAACATGTTCCTGGGAAGTCGATTGATTTACATATACTTCAAAAAAAGAAATCATTTAAACCAACAGAGATCGGTATATTTAAACCCGATTTAAAAGAAACAAACATATTAAACGCAGGAGAGGTTGGATATATAGCCACAGGATTTAAAAATATTAGTATGTTTACCGTAGGCGATACTATATCAGACCAAATAGACACCCCTCCTCTTCCAGGATACAAAGTACCTAAGCCAAATGTATATGCTACATTCTTCCCAATAACTACAGACCAATACGAGCCATTAAAAATAGGGTTAAACAAATTAAGTATGAATGATGCTGCATTAACATTTTCAGATCAAAGATCTAATCTCCTTGGCTCTGGCTTTAGGTGTGGTTTTCTTGGGTTACTACATATGGAAATAATTCAAGAAAGATTAGAAAGAGAATATGATGTAGACCTAATAATTACTGCACCTACTGTAGAATACAAAGTGACTAAGTTAGATGGAACTAAATTAGAAATACAAACTCCTCAAGAATTACCCGATCCAAGTGAAATATCTGAAGTACTAGAACCTTGGGTAAGATTAAAGATAATGACACCAGATAGATATATGGGTCCATTAATGGAACTTTGCCAATACAAAAGAGGTGAATATGTAAATACTCAGTATATATCAAATACTAGTGGAGATATTGAATTAAAAGATCAGTATATTGTATTAGAATATGATGTTCCACTTGCATCTTTAGTATCAAACTTTTTTGATCAATTAAAAAACAAATCTAGTGGTTATGCATCAATGGAGTATGAATTGATTGATTTCTTTCCAGTTGATTTAGTTAAAGTATCTGTATTAGTTAATCATGAAGAGATAGAGGCATTAAGTTTCTTGGAGACAAGAACATTAACTCAATCAAAAGCAAATAAATTACTTGAGGTAATGAAGGGAGAAATACCTAGACAACAGTTCCCTATTCCACTTCAAGCAGCAATTGGAGCAAAAGTAATTGCAAGAGAAGATGTAAAAGGATTTAGAAAAGATGTTACTGCTAAACTGTATGGTGGTGACTATACTAGAAGACTTAAACTACTTGAGAAACAGAAGAAAGGAAAGAAGAGATTGAAAATGATAGGACAGGTAAATATTCCTCAAGAGGCATTCTTAAGTATATTAAAAACATAATGATAGAGAAATTAACACTCCAAAATTTTAGGAAATTCAAGAATACAGTATTTGAATTTAATAAAAACATCGTTATCTTCTATGGTCATAATGCACAGGGTAAAAGCTCTGTACTAGAAGCTCTGTATTTAATAAATACTGGATTGTCCCCTTGGGCATCTACAAATGAATTTGTAAATGTAGACCAAAGTTCTCAAATGCATACAAGGATAGAGAGTATAGAAGATGGTAAATCGTATGTATTTTTTAAAGATAAAGATAAAAGGATATTAAAAATTGATGGTAATAACAGTAGACCAAATAAATTCTTTGAAAATAGATCTGCAAATATATTCAATCCTGAGAAAATAGAGCTCCTAATGATTTCTCCTTCCGAAAGAAGGGCGTTTTTAGATGACACAATACTTAAATATGACTATGAGTATGAAGTATTAATAAAAGATTTTAAAAAAATATTACGACAAAGAAATGCGTACTTAAAAAAACTCTCTAAGCTTTTCTATGAAAAAGGAATCATAGCTATTAACGATACACAGTTAAATTTTTGGAGTAACCATTTTTCACTTACATCCGCATATATACTAAGAAATCGAATATTACTTGCTAAAGAACTCTCTTCAAATGAATATGATGTTAAATATAAAAGCGGAATACAATTTGATAAGAGAAAAATTAGCAATATAGAATATCTTAAAGAGTGTATTCAACAAGAACTTGATAAAAGCAAGAAAAGAGATATTGCAACGGGATATACCAATATTGGACCTCATAGAGATGATTGGGATATATTTGAAGATAAAGATATTAGAAAATTTGGATCTCGAGGAGAGAAAAGATTAGCTATTGGAAAATTAATATTTCAAACCCAAGAGATTGTAAATAGCAAAACATCTCACTACCCTGTATTACTTCTAGATGATATTGCATCTGAATTAGATACATTAAATACAAAAAAAATATTTGATAGAAAACTATTAGATAAACAACAAACCTTTATTACAGTAATAGATAACAACTCTTTACCTAAAGAAATCCTTAAAAATGCACAGATAATTCATCTCAACGGTAATTAGGTAAGTATATCTCCCCTATTTCTCTTAATTCTGATAAACTAGATATACATATGAGACAACATCCGATTCCACAAAATGTATTAGATGTAGAATTTAAACTTTTTACGAAATTTACACTTAAAGAATTTGCATATCTTGCAATAGGTGTAGGTATTGGAGGGGTCTTTCTGTATTTCACTACTAAAGAACAATTTCCAGGAATAATTGGTATTCCACTATTCCTTCTTTTCTCAGGGTTAGGAGTTTTCATGGCTTTAGTTCCAATAAATGATCAACCAGCAGACAGATTCTTTACAAATTTCATTTATGCAATCAATAGACCTACTCAAAGAGTATGGCTAAACAAAGAATTAAAAGATGAAAGGGTTAAACCCTTAATACAACCTCAACAGAAAAAAACTAAAATATTTGGAGGTTCAAAAATTGAGATTGGGAAGAATGGGGATGTAGATGAAAAAGAAAATATCACAAAAGATGACAAGTTTGTTGAGACAGTAGAAGATACTTCTAATATCGTAATTAACGAAGAAAATCTATCAAAGTTTCAATTCTCAATAAAAAGTGTTGATAAATTACCTGGAAATATTAATTTATGGATTTGTACTAAAGATAATCAACCCGTACCGGATATACATACATATTTAAAGAATAGTGATAATAGAATTCTTTATGCAAAGAAAACAGACAAGAATGGATATTTCTTAACTACTAAAATGTATCCTGAAGGAGTATACAATATACAGTTTGAGGGAGTGCCTAGCACTATACCTCCTGTTAGAATAGTATTAACTAAGAATATGGGCAAATTACCATATAAAATAACAACTATATAATGGATAAAAATGCTAGAGCAAGAACAATTTCATCAACACAAGAGCATCTTGAAATAAAAGATATAGTTGATGATTTAGTAATTACACAAAGTGGTAGTGCAGCTTTGGTATTACAAACATCTGCAATAAACTTTGACCTTCTCGCTGAGTACGAACAGGATAGTAAGGTGTTCGCCTTTGCAGGATTACTAAACTCTCTAAATTTCCATATCCAAATATTAATAAGGACCAGAAGAATAGATATCTCTAATTATGTAGATTATCTTAAAAATAAAGAGAATAACACAATGACAGAAGGACTTAAAAAACAGTTACATATTTATACTGAATTTATACAAAAGCTCATTATTGAAAATGATGTATTAGATAAGAATTTCTTTGTTGTAATTCCTTTCAATCCAGGAGGAGATATTCCTACTGCAAATATTCTTAAATCTAAGAAAACAAAAGAAGAGATACAGCAAAATCTCTCTTTAAAACAAGATCAACTAGTAGAAAAAGCTAAAATATTTCTATACCCAAAAAGAGATCATGTATTAAAACAGTTATCTCGAATGGGTTTAATGGGAAAACAATTAACTAACAAAGAATTGATATCTGAATTCTATACAATATATAACCCTGAGGAGGAATTAGAAAGGTAATGGAAGAGAAACAAATTAAATCAAAAACTATTGAGATGTTAGAAAAGAGAAATGATTCTCTCTATCCTAACAAAGATTTAGAAAATGGTAGGGTATATAAAGATAGCTCAGAAGTAAATAATAAAGATCCCTTTATTGATGATAACGATAGTAAGAAAGATAATAAAAAGAAAAATCCTCTTTTTAATTTCCTAGACAATTTTCTTCCAAAACAAAAACCAGTTTCCCAAATTGCAAAAGAACCAAACGCAATTAAATATGATGGCTTAACTACTCAAGATGTAATTGCTCCAATCGATATTGAGGTTGATTTTAATAGCCTTCAAATGGGTGACTACTACTGTAGAACTTTTTTCGTAAGTGGATATCCCAGATTTGTTGGACCTAATTGGCTTTCCCCAATTATCAATTTTGAACATTCTCTAAGAATTAGTACATTCTACTATCCTGTTGATTCTAAAGTTATTCTTGAAAAATTAAGAAAGAAGATTGCTGAAATGGAAGCAACACTCTATGGACAGATGGAAGAGAGGAAGGTAATTGATCCTTCTGTAAAAGTTGCACTTTCTGATGCACAACAGCTTCAAGATTCTATAGCAGAGGGTACTGAAAAGTTCTTTCATTTTACAATGTATATTACAATCTATGCTCCTAACAAAGAACTTTTAGAGAAGTATAGTCGTAATGTAATATCTACACTTGCAGCTATTAGTGTAACAGCAAAACCTGCAACGCTACAACAGGAACAGGGCTTTGTAAGTACTCAACCACTTGGATTAGACAAACTGTATGTAACAAGAAATATGGATACTACATCTCTTGCTACAACATTCCCATTTGTTACTTCTGAATTAACAATGGATCATGGAATTATGTATGGAATAAATATGCATAACAAGAGTTTAGTAATATTTGACAGATTCGAGTTAGAAAATGCAAATGCGGTTGTATTTGCTAAATCTGGTGCAGGTAAAAGTTACTTTGTTAAATTAGAAGCTCTGAGAAGTTTAATGTTAGGAACCGATATCATCATTATTGATCCTGAAAGAGAGTATGAGGACCTATCTAGAGCTGTTGGAGGCTCATACATATCTTTCTCGCAAGACAAAGGGGATAAAATGAATCCATTTGAACTTTCAGGTGTATATGAAGAGGGTGAAAATGAATTAAGAACTAAGATATTGTCATTGATAGGGTTCTTTAAAGTTATGTTTGATGGATTAACAAGTGTAGAGATATCAATACTTGATAGAGCAATAGCTTTAGCATATAGAGAGAAAGGTATTTCATATGACCCAGAAACCCAGAAAAATCCACCTCCCCTACTTGAAGATTTGTATAAAGTATTAAAGGGAATGGCGGAAGAAGAGGCCCATGATTTAGCAAGAAGGATGGAAAGATTTATCATTGGTAGTAGTGCTGGAGTATTTAATGAGGCTACTAATTTTGAGATAAAGAGCTCTTTTACAGTATTTAGTGTTAGAGACCTACAGGAAGAGTTAAAGCCTTTAGGTATGTATCTAATGTTAGATTTCATCTGGACTGTAATTAGAAAGAATAAAAAGAGAAGGATATTAATAGTTGATGAAGCATGGTATATGATGCAAAGAGAAGACTCTGCAAGATTTATGTACTCTATTGCAAAAAGAGCAAG
>CAZCWY010000007.1:13320-22500 GCA_964502535.1 uncultured Candidatus Saccharibacteria bacterium | reverse complement strand
CGAACTATGATTCTCGGCTTCAAAGGCCGGTGTCCTACCATTAGACGATCCCGCATAGACCTGACATTATACAATACTCAAAACTTTAATTGAAATATTTCTCTTTTCATATTAATCTTTAGACATGTTCCTAAGAAAAAAAAAGAGAAAAGAATCTAGTCTTATCAGGATGCCAAAAGCTCCTGTCAAAAAAACAATAATAAGAAGAAAGAAAAAATTAAGAATATCAGACATATTCTCCTCAAAGAAGAACATAAGGAAAGAAAGAAGAAAGAAACCAAATATTAAGTATTTTATTCTGTTAATCTTCCTTATCTTCTTTGTTGGTGTGATGTATTTAGCACTACAATATGTGCTTAAGTTAAGGGGAGAATTTGATAATTCAAATGATGCCAAAGTAACTGATGTAATTGGATTAGATAACATACCATCACTAGCAGGTTCAAAATTTCTCTTTGAGTTAGATTTAGATTCTCCAACTGTAAAAGAGTATCTTTCTGGTGGGAATTCTGTATATACAATTCCAAAAGGAAAAACATTAGATGATGTAGAATCTTACTACAAAGAAAAACTTAAGAATTTGGGTTGGGAATATATTGATACAGTACCTATTGGAACTCCCGATAAGAAGTATGGTCAATATTGGGTAAAAGATGGGAAAGGCTTAAGAATATATTCTAAATTTAAAGATATCTGGTATGAAACTATCTCTGAGGATGACGCAAGAAGTTCCCTCTCCAGATTAGTACAAGAAGAGATAGAAAGAGAGATGTTAATGGCAAGTAGTGAGAAACAGAGTTTACTACCTGATTTCCCCTGGGTAATAGATATTCCAAAAGAATATCTCATTAAATATTCTCCTACTCTTTTAGGTGAGTTTAGATCTGTTTCTTTTCAAAAGATTGGTGGTAATGAGATTATTGAGATTTATCCAGTAGGCACTTGGAAGGAAAGGGATTTAGATGCTTTTCTTTTTGAATACTGTAACAACAAAAGCACAGTTGAATTGAAATATGGGATTCTAAATAGTGTTCCCATATCTTATCGAAATACATTAGGACTGAAATCTACTATTCAAGTAGGACCGAACAACAGTACAGCCTATACAATCGTAAACAGTTATAACTCAATGGTATATGTAGTACTTTCCTCTGACCCAAACTCTCCATTGTTGGAGTATATCATTGAAAATATTAAACCATGTAATACTAAAGATTAGGTAACTCTTTTGCGATTTGTTCTGCTACCTTTCTATTATTAACTACTTTAAAAATTTGATCTATTGTTGCATTCTTTATTCCCTCGATACTTCCAAATGTCTTTATCAATTCTCTTCTTCTTTTGGGACCAATACCCTCAATTTTATCCAGGACTGAATTTTTGGATTCTTTAATACTCCTTTTTCTATAATATGAAATTGCAAACCTATGAGCCTCATTTCTTAAATCAATTAATATTTGAGGAGTATCTAAGTCAATTCTTAAGATTTCGTCAGATTTAGATATCCAAAACTCATCTAATTGGGTTTTACCTGATCTTTTTAGATATTTACCTTTAGAAATACCCATTAGGAAAACGCCCTTAGGAATTAAATCTTTTACCGAAGAGAGTTGTCCTTTTCCACCATCAATTAAAACTAATTCTGGAATTGAGTCTGTATCTTTAAATCTTCTCTGTAAAACTTCACTAAGCATTTTATAATCGTTTGGTTTGTCTCCTTCTTTAATCCTAAATATTCTATACATAGATCTTTCAATAACTCCATCTTGAGCGACTACCATAGAACCGTATCCAAACTTACCAGATATATTTGAAATATCATAACACTCTATTCTTCTTAAGTTAGGAATACCCAATTCTATAGAAAGGTATTTAAAGCTCTCTTTCCTAACCTTCTCTCTTCTACTTTCATATGACTGTGTATCATCATAGTAGGTAAAATCTATATCTTGACCAATATATCTTAAATCATTAATCCTATCTCTAACCTGTGTTGCTTTCTCATAGTCTTGATTTTGAGAATACAACTTCATCTCCTTTTCTAATCTTTTTATATGGTTAATTTGTTTCCCTTTTAGGAATTTAATAATGTTATTTATATTTTTTCTATAATCTTCTTTAGATATAGCTCCTGCATACGGTCCAGGACACAATCCAATATGAAAATATAGAGAGGATTTACAATCTTTGTTTTTACAAGTACAGAATGGATAAAGTTTTCTTAAGTATGTATAGACTCTTTTAATTGCGTAACCACTTGGGTATGGTCCAAATAGCCTACCCTTATCATATTCTCCTTTTTTAATTGTTCTAACAATTTTAACAGTTGGAAATTCATCCCTAGTATTAATAAATATCCATGCGTATGATTTATCATCTTTTAGTGCAGTATTGTAAAGTGGTTGATACTGTTTAACTAATGCAGATTCTAATATTAATGCCTCTATTTCATTATTAGTTTCTACCGTTTGTATATCAAATACCAAAGGTAGCATCTGCATGATTCTAGGTCTATCAATTGGGTCTTTTAAAAAATATGAGGATACTCTTTTTCTTAAATCAATGGCTTTACCAATATACAGTATATCTCCCTTTCTATTAAGGAATTTGTAAATACCTGGGACATTAGGAAGTGTATTTAATTTTAGATCTATTTCTTTTTTCACACCGTATTATACATTAGAACTTTCTTAACCACTTCTTTGTTTCATTATTCATCTCTATCTGTTTTTCAAGAAGAACACTCTTTGTATCACTACCGTTATTAACAATTATTCTTACGGGGATATCTCCCTTAGATTTCGAGATATATTCTTTCAATTCTGAAATCTCATCTTGTGTATGATTTTCCCTTATTCTAAATGTAATACCCTCAAACTCATCTCCATACTTTGATTCATCTACATATTGCCCTTTTTCCATAAAAAGACTCTTCTCCTCACCCTTCACAGATATTCTTACTGCTATTAACATTGGTTTGCCCTCTTCTAATTCGTTTTTAATAACTTGATATGCTTTTGGAAAAAGTACTACATCAGCAATACCTGATTTATCTTCTACAGTTAAGAAGGCCATTACCTCACCTTTCTTAGTAGTAATCCTTCTTACCTTATTTACCATTACTCCCAATATTACTATTTGATTGTTCTTTTTCTCTAATGCATCACTGATACATTTTACCTTTTTGGATTCAAAGAATGTTTGAAGATTATCAAGTGGATGACTTGAGAAATACAGCCCTAGTAAATCTCTTTCCCATTGTAGAATTAAGTACTTTGGAGCTTTCTCAACAATAGGAAGTGGCGTAACATATGAATTTATAGAATTAGTTACCTCTTGAGAGGCTAATGAAAATATATCTATTTGTCCGACATTTTGAGAAGAGTTGCTTTTCTTTTCCTTTTCATATATCTGAGGATATATATTTATTAATGCATTCCTTTCTCCGAATTCATCCATAGTACCTGCCATTATTAAATACTCAATAACTTTTTTTTGCATCCCTCTTTTGTACATTCTCCTAATGAAATCATCGAGATTTAAGTATATACCGTTATCTTTTCTTTCATCAACAATACTTTTAACTACATCACTTCCTACATTTTTAATACCACCCAATCCGAATCTAATACTATTATCATTTTCAATTGTGAAATAAAATTTACTTTTGTTAATTGTAGGGGGTAATACATTTATTCCAAGCCTCTCACATTCATTAAGATCTTTAATTACTCTGTCAAAGTTCGACAGATCACCTTCCAAAAGTGCAGCCATAAATTCTAATGGGTAGTGAGACTTTAGATATGCAGTCCAGTAGGATATTGTTGCGTATGAAGCACTATGTGCCTTATTAAATCCATAATTAGCAAATTGAATTAACTTATTCCATAATCTTTCTGTTTCTTTTACATCGAAACCGTTCTTTTTAGCACCAGCAAGGAATTTTGGCTTTTCTTTATCCATTATTTCCATTTTCTTTTTACCCATGGCCCTTCTTAATAGGTCTGCAGCACCAAGAGTATATCCAGCAATAACTTGAGCTATTTTCATTACCTGCTCTTGATATGTGATTACTCCATATGTGATTGAAAGAACAGCTTCTAATTCAGGAAATATGTAGTCAGGTTCTAGTTTCCCATTTTTTACATCAACATACTCAGAGATATACTGCATAGGTCCTGGTCTGTAAGCAGCTAGTAGATAGCAGATGTCTTCAAGTGTTTGAGGCTTTAAGGATTTAATTGACCTTCTCATGCCTTCACTTTCAAGTTGAAATATACCAACGGTATGGCCACTCTGTATCAAATCAAAGGCCTCTTTATCATGTTGATCAATATTATGTAAATCTATTTCAACTCCCTTATTAACTTTAATCTTTGTCACAGCCTCTCCGATTACATTCAGGTTTCTAAGACCCAAGAAATCAAATTTCATTAATCCAACATATTCTAAATCTGTCATTTCAAATTGAGTCATTCCTATTCCACCACCATGAGCGTCTCGTTGTATGGGACAATAGTTAACAACTGGATCCGGAGTAACGATAATGCCACATGCATGTGTAGATATACCCCTACAAATA
This sequence comes from uncultured Candidatus Saccharibacteria bacterium, assembly GCA_964502535.1. GTDB lineage: Bacteria > Patescibacteriota > Dojkabacteria > SC72 > SC72 > UBA2259. Next base: position 17,918 of record CAZCWY010000007.1, on the reverse strand, counting down.
CCTGAAACTTTTCTAACAATCTCCGAAAGCCTTTTTGTCGTTTCAGAGGAGTTTATAATTTCTCGGAATTCTGGATTATGCTCAATCATATAGTCCAAATCCCTTGATTTCCCAAAGAGAATTTCAACCATCTTAGCTAATTTATCTGTTACAGCAAGTTCAACTCCAAGTACTCTTCCCACATCTTTTATTGCTTGTCTTGTTTGCAATTTACTGAAGGTACTAATCTGTTTAACATTCTCTAATCCATATTTTTTGATAGTGTACTGTAATAGTTCATCTCTTCTTTCATCAGCGATATCAATATCAAAATCAGGAGGAGAATCTCTTTCTGGATTGAGAAATCTTTCAAAATACAATTCCCAAGAAATCGGTTCTATGGTAGTAATATCCACACAGTAAGCAACAACAGAACCACAACCAGAACCTCTCATACCAACAACAATACCGTTTTGTTTACAAAAAAGTACAAAATCTCTAACAACTAAGAAATAATCGTTATACATCTTACTATTTATTATTTCCAACTCGTATTCAATCCTCTCTTTCAATTCTTTAGTAATTTTCCCGTATTTCTTTTTCGCTCCTTCCAAAGTTAATTCTTTGAGAAATTTAGCAGCTGTTTTTCCATTAGGTAAATCTAAAAAGCGGGGTTCTACTCTTTCAAATGTAATGTCATATTCTTCAATTAAAGATGTAATCTTTTGAGTGTTCTCAATAGCTTGAGGGATATCTTTAAATGATTCCTCCATTTCTGAAGAAGTTTTAACATAGAATTCATTGGTAGGCATTCTCCTTCTATTAGGATCATCCCATGTCTTTCCATCTCCTATACACCAGAGAATCTCTTGAATATCCGCATCCTCTTTATTAAGGTAATGAGAATCACAAGTAGCTACTAATGGTAATTTCAATTCTTTTGAAATTTTAATTAATCCTTCATTCACTATTTCCTGCTCTTCCATTCCATTTCTTTGGATTTCTATATAGAAGTTATCCTTAAAAATCTCAGAGTATTGTTTGGCAACATCTAAAGCCTTTTCATATTTACCTTCAAGTAATGGAGCAGAAATTGGACCTGCTAAACAAGCGGAAAGAGCAATTAATCCTTCGGTATGCTTTGAAAGTGTCTCTATATCGATTCTTGGTCTATAGTAGAAACCCTCCATATGAGCTACTGACACTATTTTTACTAAATTTTTATATCCTACTAAATTCTTAGCTAAAAGGACTAAATGAAAATATTTATTATCAATTCCAAAATCTTTCTGATCCATTGCTCTAGGAGCAATATATATCTCACAACCCAGTATTGGTTTCAGGCCAGCTTCTTTCATTACATTCTTAAACTTTAATGCACCATACATATTTCCATGGTCGGTCAAAGCACAAGCCTGCATTCCACTTTCTGAAAGTTTCTTAGCTAATTCTGGCAACCTAATTGTAGCATCTAACAGAGAGTACTCTGTATGCAGATGTAAATGTGTAAACATAAATTCAATAGCTCATCTAGTTCTGATATACTAGATTATATGTATAACCCCTACTTTTCAAGTATGTCCAAAAAAGTGGCTACAAAAAAGCATTTTTACAATTCTAATATCTTTAGAATATCTCTTATAGTGATATTTACATTAATATATTTTGCATTAATTTCACCTATCTTTGAGAGATATATAAGTAGCTCTTTACTTGAAAGTATTAGAGCAAACAAAGAGGTGACATTAAATTACCTTACCCCTTTGTATGCACAAGAGATTTACACACATGAATATTCAATTAATACTCTTGTAAATTCAGATATTACAAAAACTATTAAAAATAAAGGTAATATTCAAACAGAAGATCCAAGAGTAATAGCAATGCAGAAATTTCTTTATGATTATAACTCTCCAATATATCCTTATGCTAAAACTTTTATTACACAAGCTGATCAATATGGATTAGATTGGAGATTAGTAGCCTCAATTTCAGGAGTTGAATCTGCGTTTGGCAATCTAATTCCAAAAGAAACACATAATGGATGGGGATGGAGAGGAATAAATAAAAACCCAGAAGGTTGGAGTCAATTCCCAGACTGGAATGCAGCAATTGCAGAAGTAACAAGAGGTCTTTCACAAGGATATGGAATAGATCTAACACCATTTGAGATAGAGCCTTACTACTGCCCCCCTTGTGGTCTTAACCCTGCTCATGCATGGGCTAACGGTGTTTCAAGATTTATGAGAGAATTAAAATATTATTCAGATAATCTTAATTAAATAACTATATGAGAATACTCTTTAAATTATTGTATATAGTAATATCCTTTGGACAGACAGTATTAATATTTAGAATAGTAATGTCTTTGATAAAAGCGAATCTCAATAATACTTTTGTAGCTTGGGTATATTCTATTTCAGATTTGTTAATATCTCCCTTTCAAGGAATTATGGCCAAAGAGATATATTTAGACAAATTTAGAATTGAGTTAACACCAATAATTGCCTTAATCTTTTTCTCAATAATTGCCTTTATTCTTTCCGAATTGTCTAAAACCCTTAGCAAGACAGATTAAAACCTTTATGGTATAATGCGTTCATGGCAAAAATAGATTTAAAGCAATCAACAGGATTGCCAATTTTTTACAGTGGAGAAGATCTTATGCCCCAAGGATTATCAATCTCTCAAACTTCTACAATATGTATAGATGAAATACGTTCACAACTACTCAATGCTGATTTAAATTGTCCTGAGAATTTCTATAAAAAGTATAGTGATATAGATAAGGATAATGTATTTAAAGAAAAAAATATTAAAATTAATATGTATTTAATATTTCCTAACCTTGCAGGAATAGAATACACAAAAACATTTGCAACAAGATCTAAAAGATATCCTAGAATATTCGAAATAGCTTATGGAGGAGGAATTATATTACTTCAAAAATATGACTCTCCAAGTAGGAACCGTGTCATTAAATCTGTAGTTAGGAAAGGTCAAAAAATTATCATTCCATCTGGATATACATGTGTGATCATCAATTCAAGACAAAATTCAAATTTAATTGTTCTAGAGCTACACTCAAGAGATGCAAAACCAAGAATTGTCCTTGATGATAGAAAGGGAATGTCCTATTATATAATTAGAAAGAATGCAAAACAGGAAACTGTTAGAAACCCTGAATACAAAATAGTTGAAGAACCAGAGGATTTAGATATCGATTCTATTCTTTCAAAATATGGGGTTAGAAATGGTACCCCTGTTGTTAAACAAATAATGAGGAAATATGAGAAATTTACATGGCTTTTTTCACAAGACTCTGTTTCTATTTAGCATACTCTTTTTCAACTTTCTTTTTTTTCAATTTATAAACAAGGTATCTGCACAGGAGCAGTTAACTGTTAGTTCAACTTTTCATCACAATTGGGATGGAGAGAGATTAGATACAACCATATATCTTACACTTTCAACTGAATCCGCTTCTACTGTAGTGACATATTACACTGTTACTATTCCAGAAACTGGTATTAATCCTGAAATATACTCAATTAATAGAGACAAGGTATTAGAACATACAACACATAAAGGTGCAAACAGTACTGATTTAGTTATAGATTTAGAGAATGCTCCACTATACAAAGACAAACCTATTACTCTTCGAATCACATATTTTAAACTACTCTCTGGGAATACAATATCTCTCTTGTCTAGACTTAACGATAGTGACACTAAAGAATTTCTCTTTACATATCCAAGCTCTCAGGGAGAGATCTCCTGGAGTTCAGCTTCAGTATTAAATATTAACAATAAAGGAAGCAACCTTGAAGTTTCAACTGAAATTCCTAATACTGATTTTGTAAAAATAACATTTGGAAGTAAAGTAATATATAGCTTTAATATTAATAAAACATTATCTAACTCTTCTGATACTACAATATATTCCGAAGTAACCCTCCCTATAAATAATTCTTACCAAAATACAGTAATTACTTCAATTAACCCGACACCAGACAAAGCATATAAAGATAATGATGGCAACTACATTCTTCAATACAGTATCGTTTCTCAAAGTACAATTGATCTCAAGATAGATGGATACATAATTATGAATAAAGATAAATATGAAAATATTACAGAGAATCAAATTGAAGAAAATCCCCTTTGGAAAATCTCAAATTCCTCTTTAGTAAGACATCTTAATAGATATATAAATACTTACGGCTTAGAAATTCCTGAAACATTTTCTGATTATAATGATTTAAAGAATGATGAAGAGAAACAACTTTTTTATGAATCTATATATCGATATGTAATTGAATACTTACAACCAAATGTTAATTCAGTAGGATCACTGTCTGGTTTTGAAAGATTAGGAACTGAAGAGATATTACTTAAACAAGGAATGTCTACAAATGAAGAGTATGTTGACTCTATAATTGGACTTTTCCGATACTATAAAATTCCCGCTAGGTTTGTAATAGGATATTTAAGTAATATCTCCAACTATGATTCAGAGGGAATATATCATTACTGGGCTGAGTATTATGATCAAGAAAAGAAAGATTGGGTAATAGTTGAACCCTTCTTTGAAGATTACTCTAAAACACCTCTTTGGG
>CAZCWY010000007.1:0-13220 GCA_964502535.1 uncultured Candidatus Saccharibacteria bacterium | reverse complement strand
GATTGGGTAATAGTTGAACCCTTCTTTGAAGATTACTCTAAAACACCTCTTTGGGAAAATGAGATGAAAGATCATATCGCTTTAATATACAGATACACAAATCCATACAATCCAAAATTAAGCTTTTATTCACCCGAAGATTTTACTCTTAAACTTGTAGAAGATACGCCAGAGTATATTAATAAGGCAGAAGTAGACTTAATACTTCAACCATTTAATATTTCAGACCCATACCTTACTGGATTTATTAATATTAAGAATACTGGGAATACAATCCTAGATACCTTCGATATTAAAAAATCAAAACCCGAAATTGCTCAATATGTTGATTACGTAGGGAACAATCAGAAAATAATAATATTACCTGGACAAGAGTATGATCTAAAATTTAACATTCCCTTTAAAAATGTAGAGGAGGATTTCTTTGTTGTTATGGATATTCATAGTGGGGTAAATACAATTAAAGATATATATGTTAAAAAAGATATTGAATTAATAAATGAATATTCTGATTTAAATATCTTTTCTAAGTTACTATCCTTTTTAATATTTGTTGTTGCTGGTATAGGTGTATTTTTTGTATCTAAAAAGGTAAAATTAAAAAATGACTAGTCAAACAGTTATAACAATTGTTATTCTCCTTTTATTAGGAATACTCTTTTTCGTTGCATACTTAAACAGCAAAAAAATACCAATTAGAAAAAAGGAGAAAATATTAGAAAAAATAGAACTATTAGGTGCACAGGTTAATAGTGATGAAGAATATGCAAGAAGAGATGCTGTAATAAAATTAGATAATGTTTTAGGAAAAGCTTTCAATATTAGGTATAGTAATGAGAGCTCTTGTGGAGATAATCTTAAAATTGCTAAGAAACTCTTTGATAAGAAACTTTACCAACAGATCTGGGATGCTCACAAGGTAAGAAACAACATAGTTCATGATGATGAAAATATTTCTAAAACCCAAGCTCAAGAGATCTATAGAGTATATAAATTAGCTGTAAAACATATTTTAAAATGAAAAAAATACTACTGACTTTATTAGCATTCCTTCTTCTTTCTGGTGTAGCTTTAGCACAACAATCAGATAATATTGAAAATGATCTTGTTATTGATACAAATACCTCAGAAACCTCTTCTCAATATTTTAATATAGAGTTAAAAAAAGGAGTTCAAAACCCAATCACCAAAAAGATACCTTTTAAGATTGTAATTACTCCTAAAATTAATTCGTCAAAGACTCAAATTCTTTGGAATGTACCTACTGTTTTTACAGTTACTAAAAACCATAGTGAATTTGTATCTTTAATTAGGGATCAAACATATACCTATTCTGCTTTGTTAAAACCAAATAAAGAAGGTTCATACAACATTTCAGTTAATGTTGTCTCATGGCAAACAGATTCAAATAAATCAAATAGTGCAGATACAAATATTACATTGAATAAGTCACTTATCGTTTCACCAATTGAAACTATGTACATAGTATATATTCTCCTTATTGTTTTATTAGTAGCTGGGATAGCTGCTTTAATAATATTTCTATTATCAAAGGGAATTAAACTCTTGGTAAAAAAAGCTAAGGTTTGGTTTACACCCCCTTATTAATTACACTACCTATTTTTGATAATTCAACAGAAATATCATTCTGTTTATTAATAATTGTTTCTAATTTCTCTGAAAGAAGTATCTCTTTAGAGTTGGATACAAAATATTCAACAGGTTTATCTAATATTTCAGACAATTTTGGTAATAATTCTAAATTTGGGAATGACCTTGCGGATTCATAGGAACTAATAGTTTTATCTGACAATCCTAATGCTAAACCTAATCCCCTTTGGGAAATATTTTTCTCTATTCGTGCACTCTTTAGTTTTTTCCCGAAATCCTTAATACTCATTATTTAAAAAAATATTTCTATTAAATCAATTATTCTCTCTTTAAATGATTTTCTTTTAATAATTGGAGTCTTATCTATTCTACTATTTACATCAAAACCCTCTTCGTATTTTTCTGTCTGTGAAGGAAAGTCATATGGATTACTTATTTTTTCTCTTAGCTCTTGAATTGAAGAATTCTTTTCTCTTAGTAATCTCTCTGATTCAATCATTTGTTGATTTATATCTTCCACTATCTGAGTTAGTTTTCTTTCAGAAACTCGTACAGTTTTAAGTTCTTCCTCAATACCTGGGAGTTTTAATGCACTTTCAATTAACTCTTGATGTTCTTTTGATTTTAATAGTTTTTCTCGAATACCCTCCTCTTTTAATACTCCATATTTGTAGTAAGCTATCTCTCTACTAGTAGGTTTCCTTCCTAATACCTCATTGAAAACTTTTTCAATCATTGGAACTCTGTCAGTTGAAATGGAACCGAAAGAAGAAGAACCTCCTCTGCTAAAGTCATCACTCTTATCTTTGAAAAACTCTTCTCCTCCTATCATACCTAATTATACAGTAAACAAAAGGAAAAATCAGTAAAAAGCGGGAGACGGGACTCGAACCCGCAACCCTCTGTTTGGAAAACAGACATTCTAACCATTGAACTACTCCCGCTTAAATAGATTCTACTATTCAGAATCCTTCTGAGCAACCTCTTGCTCATCAGAAGCTACCTCTTCAGGCTCTCCTTCAACTGGTACCTCAATTTCATCTGTCTCAAAAACATCTTTAAGGTTACTAATCTTAAGAGCTCTCTTTCCAACTCTACCTCTAAGAAAGAACAACTTAGATTTTCTAACAGTACCCCTTTTGATAACTTCAACTTTTTGAAGCATTGGAGAGTATAAAGGAATAATTTTTTCTACTCCTATACCGTAAGATATTTTCCTTACTGTAACAGTTTGAGCAACTCCAACACCTTTAATACCAATTACTACACCCTGAAATACCTGAACTCTCTCCTTATTTCCCTCTTTAATCTTTAAATACATTTTTACTGTATCACCGACCTTAATATCAGGTCTTTTCTTGTATTGGTCTTTTTCTATTTTCTCAATTATCTTGTTATCCATATCTAAAATACTAATAGTTAAATAATAATCGCTTCGTATTATAGAATAAAATCCTAAAATATGCCACAATATAAATTAAGAAACTGCCATGAATCAAAAAAAGAAAGTACTATTAATAATATTAGATGGTTTAGGAGCTGCACCAGCAAGTAAAGGTAATGCGGTAGTTCAAGCTAATCCTCAGAATCTTTCTTCATTATGGATGACTAACCCTCATACCTACTTATTAGCCTCTGGTGAGGCTGTAGGGCTCCCTCAAGAGGGCAAGGGAAACAGTGAAGTAGGTCATATGAATATAGGAGGAGGAAGAACAGTTACACAGGCATTACCTAGAATAAATAAATCAATAGATAAGGGTACATTTTTTAATAACAATATCCTTAAAGAGTGCTTACAATATGCAGTCCAGAATAATTCTAGAATTCATTTATTAGCCTTAGCAAGTGAAGGAGGAGTTCACTCTCATCTTAATCATATTACTTCAACAATACAATTCTTTTCTAAAAACAATTTTCAAGGCAACCTATTAATTCATGCATTTACAGATGGAAGAGATTCTCCTGTGTACGATGCAAAGAGAAATTTAGATTTAATTCAAAAATGTATTGATGAAAATGGATTAGGACAGATTTCATCCCTATGTGGAAGAGCTTGGGCAATGGATAGAAATAATAAATGGGAAAGAACAAAAAAAGCATATGACCTACTTACCTCAAGCATTGGGGAGAGGTGTAGTTCATACTCCCAATGTCTACTTAATTCGTATGCCAAAAACATCTCTGATGAATTTATAGAGCCTACTCTTTTAGTTAAGGATAGTAATATTAGAAAGGGTGATGTAGTAATATTTTTAAATTTTAGACCTGACAGAGCATTACAACTCTCTCAAGCTATATTTGATGAGAAATTTGATAAATTCCCAAGAACAGATATATACCCTATTTTCTTTGCAAGTATGGTTGAGTATAGAAAAGGGTTTCCTAATAAAGTTCTTTTTCCTAAACAATATATTAATCTGCCTTTAGGAAATATCCTTTCCACATATGGTTTAAGACAATTAAGAATTTCTGAATCAGAAAAATTCCCCCATGTAACATACTTCTTTAATGGAGGAAGTGCTATTCGATACACAGGAGAGGATAGAATTGAAGTACCATCTCCCTCAGTATCTACATATGACTTAAAGCCTGAAATGAGTGCACTTAAGGTTACTGACCTATTAACAAATCGTTTAAAGACCAATATCTATGACTTTATTGTTGTAAATTTTGCTAATCCAGATATGGTGGGACATACAGGTAATATTCCAGCTACTATAAAAGCTATTTCCACAGTTGATTACTGTGTAAACACTTTAGTTAAAGAATTTACCGCGAGAGGTGGTATCGCAATTATTACCTCAGATCATGGAAATTCAGAAGAGTTAATTAATATAGATACAAACGAGATGGATACAGAGCACTCATATAATCCTGTACCATTAATCATCTCAGGTCTTTCAATATCTTCCAACAAGTTAAAATACGGAGCCTTGAAAGATATTGCACCAACAATTTTAAATATTATGGGAATACCCGTACCATCTGAGATGACTGGTAGCTCACTTCTTTCCTCTACTTCGGCAAGTGTCTTTAATTCCCCTACCTATGTATAGTAGGATTAGAATTATACAAACAACAATGATTACTTTTTCATACTTTCCAACAATTGCCCCTATTCTTTCCCAATGATCTCCTAACATATACCCTGTGTAAGTTAATACAATATTCCAAACTAAGGAACCTAATAGTGTATAAACAGTAAATTTAATAAAATTCATTTTAGCAACGCCTGCAGGAAAAGAAATTAATGTCCTAATTATTGGTATAACTCTTCCTACAAATACAACTCCATTTCCATATTTATCAAATACTTCAAAACCTTTCTTAACATCAGAATTTTTAATAAATAGATACTTCCCATATTTATCCAAAAATTTTAATACAGGCTTTTCCCCCCATCTACCAATAAAGTAGAAAGGCAAAGAACCCAAATATGCAGCAATAGTTGCAACTAAAATGACAAAATAGATATTCATACTACCCAAGGAAGCAACAAAACCACTAAAGGGAAGTATTATCTCACTGGGTATTGGTGCAATAAAACTTTCAAGAAATACTGAAATAAATACACCAGGATATCCTAATACCGATATTACATTTACTAACCAATCAATAATACTTTGAATCATTTAATGTATATATGAAGTTATTCTTGTGATGATATACCAAATATTACTGCATTTCCAATATCTATCCTATTTATTTCTGTAAATCCAGTATTTACCTCCAATACATATCTGAAATCTGATTTAGGAATAAAATTTGTACATGTAGTGCTACAAGGTTGGACATCTTTAAAAATATCTACAATATAAAAAGATTCACTAATATATATTATATCTAGTGCAATAAACATATCTTTCATCCAAAAAGAGTACCTATTCGTTGAATCAAAAACAAATAACATACCCTGATAATCACCTAAGCTTTTTCTATTGGATAGCCCCTGTTGTCTAAGTATTGGCGTATCTGCTATTTCTAATCCAACAACTATTTTTTTCCCCTCGCTATTTAATATCTCCAAAGAAGATATCTCTGTTTCTTGTTCATCTTTCTTACTTTCAACAATTGGTTTTGTAAAAGAGATATCAAATATCTCATATTTAGTCTGAATATAGTAAAAAATACCAAATACAAAAACAAGGTAGAAAATAATTTTAAATTGAGTATTCATAGTATTAATATATATAATATTTTTTCAAAAGTATAGACAACCAAAAATAAATAGCGTAAAATTGCCTTGCTCTAAATTTGCATTTCAAATTTATGCAAACCTTTGAAAAATATCTTAATCCTTTACATACAAGGTTAGATATATTAGCTGATTTTTCCGATGTAAAATACACATATCCCCTTGAGAATGAAGAGTATCCCCATTTAGAAAATGTTACCCATATCAATATAGAAGTTTCCAAAAAGATGATCTCTAAATTACACGATTTAGAGTTTGAACTTGAAGAACAAGCTAAGAGAATTCAAATGGAAACAGATTTAGATGAAAGAAAAGCTGCAGTTGGGGTATATAACAAGATATTAAATGATATTCAAATATGTATTGAGAGGATTAATAGGGAGTTAATTAAGGTAGATACCCCCTACTTCGGAAAAATTGTATTCAAAACAGATCTCTATGGTAATGAAAGATTGCTCCCAATATATATTGGTAAGTTTGCATTAATGGATCCAAAAACCTTCCAACCTTTAATTAGTGATTGGAGAGCTCCAATTGCAAACATCTATTATGAAAACAGTGGACCAACTAAAAATCTTCAATATGATACTCCTTCAGGATTAAAGCAGGGTGATTTAATTCAGAAAAGACAATTTAGTATATCTGAATCTAGAATCAGACATATATATGATGCAAAGAGTGGAAATGCCGCAGCAGATGAATTCTTACTCTCTCAACTTACCGAAAGATTAGGACAGAAATTAAAAGATATCGTTGCCACTATTCAAGAACAACAAAACAAAATTATTAGAGAAGAGATAAACAAACCAGTTATAATTCAAGGGGTAGCAGGAAGTGGTAAAACTACAATACTGCTTCACAGGTTGGCCTATCTCTTTTATACATATAAAGAGAAAATACATCCAGAAAAGACATTAATAATTGGTCCAAATAAAGTATTTCTTGATTACATCTCTGACGTATTACCAAGTCTTGGAATAGAACATGTAGAAACAAATACATATATGTTCTGGGCAAAAAACATATTAGGCTGGGATGATAAATATACTTTAGCTCCACTTAAAGAAGATTTAGAAATTAAAGAGTTTAAGGGTTCTAAACAATTTATTAATATCTTAGACTCATATTTTGAAGAGTTTGAATCTAACCTTTTAGACAATATCCCATATCTTAGGAAAGAGGTAATAAGAGAAAGATACTATGAATTAAAAGAGACTCATCCCTTAATCACTATGGACGAGAGATTAACTCTTTCATTAGAATTTGCCTTTGTTCAAAAACAATTTAAAGAAAGAATTACTGGAACATTTATAGAAAGAGATGGATATGATATTGAGAAAAAGAAAGAAATAACAAGGTATTTTAATAAAATGACTCTCCCTATTGAAATATACAGAGAGATGTTTAAGAAGAAGGGATATGTAAATAAAAAGATATCAAAGCATACACTTGAAGGAGTAGTAAGAAGAGGAAAATTAAAGATATTCAGAGTTGAAGACCTTGCTCCAATAGTTTACCTACATCTTAAATTACATGGTCATAAAGAGAATGAGAAAGAGTATGTTATGGTAGACGAAGCTCAAGATTTAAGCCTAGTACAGATATTAACCTTACTTCAAATATCAAAAAATCAAAATATTACTGTTGCTGGAGATCTTGCACAATCAATTATTCCTCCTTTCTACATTAAAGATTGGGAAAGTGTAATAGATCTCTTTAAGAAATTCAAATTAGAAAAATATTCATATCACCAATTAAATAGATGTTATAGAACTACTTTAGAAATTATTGAATTTGCAAATAAGATATTTAGAGAAAGATTTCCTAAAACATATAAACTTCCAGAGGCGGTATTGCGACATGGGGAAGAGATTCATATGATAGACAATCAAAAAGATATAGATAATATCTCCGAAAAGGAACTTATTAAATTCATTGAATTGCTTCAGAAAGAGTTTGATAAGGGAAGTGTAACCTGTGCTATAGTTTGTCCTGATAAGGAATATGCTTTAAAAACATATAAAAGAATATTTAAATATCAAAACAAATTATCTAAAGATATTATTGATTTTACGCAAGAGAATTATAAAACTGGAGTGCTTATATTACCTATTGAGAATGCAAAAGGTTTGGAGTTTGATACAGTAATACTTTTAGATGTTAATAGTGATACATACCCTAATACAGAGCTTAGTACAAGACTATTCTATGTAGCAATAACAAGAGCATTACACAGATTAATTATTATTAATAATAGTAATAAATCTCCATTGTTAATATAATCAAGTATGAATATATACGGATTAATAATTGGAATAGCAGTTGTAGTTGGTATTGAGTTGATAAAAAAATATAATAACAATATTTCCTACTTAGATATTCTCTTTATTCTTCTCTTTGTACTTTTTGGTGCAAGGCTTTTATTTATCTTTCATAACATTGAAGAGATTAAACAAGGAGTAATTAATCCAATAGCTCTTTGGGATGGAGGATTAGCTTTTTATGGTGCTATACTTGGTTTAATAATTGCATTGTTAATTATTTCTAAACATAAAAGAATTAAATTCTTTAAATTGTCTGATAGTATATTAATATTTCTTCCATTAATTCATTCCATAGGAAGAATTGGAAATTTCTTTAATTATGAACTCTATGGCCTACCAACAAATCTCCCATGGGGAATATTTATTCCTCTAAAACATCGATTCTCTCAATATATAGATTACACACATTTTCATCCTGTATTTATATATGAATCAATATTAAACCTTATTAACTTCTATATTCTTTTTAAACTGTTCAAAAAGAAAGCATCAATAGGAATAATTACCTCAATATACCTAATTAACTACTCAATAATTAGAATCTTAATGAATACTATTAGAATAGATAAAGAGTATTTTATTGGAATAGAAACCTCTAATCTGTTTTCAATACTCTTTCTAATAATTGGTATAATAATATTAATTATGGTTACAAAAAATAAAACAAAATTTGCTCACCTCTTTTCTAAACCCATTATGATCTCCTTCATTCTCCTTTCATTGATCTCCCTTTTTCTTAAAATAGATGTCTCAATAAAATATCAAATATTACTGTTTTTCTTTTCAATAATATTACCTGTTGCTTCATCCATTGTTTTTAGATTCTTTAAATTAACTTCAGATTTTGCTGTAAGTGAACAGGAGGAAAGACCAAGGCTCTTTTTCCTTTTTCTAATATTCATGTTTATCTCTTTTGGAATATCACTTAAAACAGGTAATACTCAATTGATACAAATATATACCATACTAAATATTACCTTTTTAATTGCTACTTTCATTACTATGTTTTGGAAGATTAGTTTCCATATGATTGTTGCTACACTTTGTATCTTTGTCATATCCGTACTCTTCAAAAACCCTTCTATTTACCTACTTTCACTTACCCTTCCCTTTATTGGTTGGTCTAGAATATATTTAAAAAGACACTCCTTAACTCAAGTAATTGCTGGTTTTGTATTAACAGCTTCTTGTATACTCTTTGTTTTAACCTTTATTAATTTCTGATAGAATTTGCAGATAACATATTAAATAGGAATATTGGAGAATTTAACAGTATTACAAATAAGAGAGAAGTTATTAAACAAAGAGATATCCTCTTTAGAGATTACTAAATATTATCTTTCTGCTATAGAGAGAAAGAACAAAGATCTTAATGCATACATTACAATATGTAACGAATTAGCTTTAGAAAAAGCAAAATACTTTGACAATCATTTTGAACAAGAGAAGGAAAAGGTTTTAGGTGGTATTCCGATTGCAGTTAAAGATGTATATTCTACTAAGGATATCCTAACTACTTGTGCTTCACATATTTTAGACGGATATACACCAGTATACGAATCAACCGTAACAAAAAAAATATTAGATGCAGGAGGAATATTACTTGGAAAAACAAATCTAGATCAATTCTGTCACGGTTCATCCACAATTACCTCCTATTATGGACCAACTAGAAATCCTCACAACTTAGAACGCCTTCCTGGTGGCTCAAGTGGTGGCTCAGCTGCTGCAGTAGCTGCTGATATGTGCGCAGCTTCTTTAGGTACTGAAACTGCAGGTTCTTTGCGTCAACCTTCAAGTTGGTGTGGAACTGTAGGCCTAAAACCTTCGTATGGAAGAGTTAGCAGATATGGAGTATTAGCCATGGGCTCCTCACTAGATTGTCCTGGACCAATAACAAAGGATGTTTCGGATAGCGCATTACTTCTCTCCGTTATCTCTGGATATGACATTAATGATTTTACTACATATAAAATTGATTCTAAAAAATATTTAGAGCTACTTGATAGCTCTGCTATAAAGGGATTGAAAATAGCTATTCCAAAGGAATATTTAGAATTACAAATTGAACAAGGTGTACTTAATAATTTCTTAAATAGTGTTGAAATATTAAAGAAACTTGGAGCTAATATTGAATATGTTCCTATATTAGATCCAAAACTTGGAATGTCTGTTTATACAATCACATGTAGAAGTGAGGTTTCCTCAAATCTTGCAAGATATGATGGAACGAGGTTTGGATTAGAAGGTAGTGATAAAAGTACAGTTCAATCTTACTATGAATCAACTCGAGGAGAAGGTTTTGGACAAGAGCCTAAAAGAAGAGTAATGACAGGAACATATTCCCTTTCAGCAGGATATGCCGATGAATATTTCAAGAAATCTGAACAGGTTAGACAACTAATTAAAGAAGATTTAGATAAAATACTTAATGATTACGATTGTATAATCTCACCAACAACTCCAACAGTAGCTCTCAAGGATGAAGATGCTGATAATCCACTCTTCGGAGAGATGGCAGACATTCTCGCTGAAGGTAGCTCTGAAGCAGGTCTTCCTGCAATTTCTATACCTAATGGAAAAAGTGACAATCTACCAACAGGTATTCAATTTATTGGAAAAACATTAGCAGAACAAACAGTCCTTAATGCAGCAAAAGCATTGGAAGAAAATCTTTAAGGTTGTAATATATCCTCTGTTTGGCCATCAATTGATATTATTACTGAATCAACAGTAGAAAACTGTTTTAAAGTTTCAGTAATTTGTGCTCTAATAGCCATTACTTTACAACTACCACCAACACCATCTTGTAACTTTGAGTTCAAATCAACAGTTGCAACACCATCCTTTATACTTAATGCTTTGATTTCTACTCCATCATTAATATTAGTAAAATATCCAAGTTCCTTCTCCTGAATTGTAGTACCCTTGAAAAGTTCCATTAATGAGGTTCTTGCTACTGCTACTGTCTTTTCAACCTCTCTTGTTACAGGAAAAACTAACGAACAATCAATCATATCTTCATTTAATTTTGTACTACTAAAAAACACTTTAAGTTTCATAGTCTCAATATTCTTTTCTAACGGTTTGATTGTAATAGCTACTTTAGCAATATCACTATTCTCATCTAGTCCAGAAGGATTACTTTTCTCAAACTGTAATACATATGCTCCTTCCTGTTCTAATGGGAAATTGATTACTATTGAAAATGGAACAGTAGTTTCCTTCATCCAATCATCAGAAGTTGATGCAACTAAAGAGGATACAACCTCTCCCTGAATATTTAATACTCTTACAGGAAAACTACCTTCAAAAAACCAACTTCCTAAGACCTCACCTTTTACTTCATATCCTATATCAACAGTATCACCACTTTTTATGTTATCTAAATATAGTTTTTGACCTTTTTCTGAAAGTACATCACCACCAGTTTTTATATCATCCTGTTTCTCAGTATCTATATCACAAATGGTGGTAAGTCGTTCACATATTCTATACTTGCAACAAAGATTTTTATTCTGGGAAATATATGCAATAGCAACTAGTAATACTGAGAGGATAATAATAAATATTATTGATACAGTATTTTTCATATTGGTATACCTTTAATATAAAGTAATATACAGTATTAGTATACCTTATTAGAAACAAATTTCAATATTGGGAAAAGTGAGTCGCCTGGGACTCGAACCCAGCACCTACTGCTTAAAAGGCAGTTGCTCTAACCTGATGAGCTAGCGACCCAATAGAAATGATTATACCCCCCTTATACACCTTTTTACAAGTCACTTACCATTTCTTTAATTGGAGAGAAAGACCTTCTATGAATAGGACAAATACCATACTTCTTTATTGTCTCCATATGCAACTTAGTACCATATCCTACATGCTTTTCAAAACCATATGCAGGATATTTCTTTGAAACCTCTTTCATATATCTATCCCTAGTAACCTTAGCAAGAATAGAAGCACAAGAAATTGAATAATGGTTTAGATCCCCACTCTTAATTTTTAATTGAGAGTAACCCTCTATAGACTCCACATTATTCCCATCAATTATTAAATACTGAGCTTTTTTACCTAACATACTTTCAAGTTCTCTTAGTGCTCCCTCCATAGCCATTCTAACTGCGATTTGAATTCCATATCTATCAATCTTTTCCGAACCTATCATACATATTCCAAAAGCTAAAGAATTTCCAATTATGAATTCAAAAGCCTCCTCTCTTTTTTTTTCTGTCATCTTCTTACTATCTCTTACAAACTCTGAGATATTAGACCCTTTATTTATAATCACCGCCCCTGCACAAACAGGACCTGCAAGAGGTCCTCTGCCTGCTTCATCAATACCAACTACATATTTAAATCCTTTTCTCCAAAGCTCTTGTTCTAATTGTGTATCTGGAAATATCATGTTGTAAAAAATATATTAACTATGTATCATACTAATATGAAACAAATCTTACTATCTATATATATTCTACTCACTTTCTCCTTCTTTGTACAAACCAAAACATATGCACAAGAAGAAGTAGACTCTACATCTCAAATTACTGTACAACAAGAAGAAAAAACTTTAGAAGAAAGTTTAAAAACAACCTCATCACTATCTTTAACTCTACCTCAAATTTTACTATCAATTTTAGCCCCAACCTCATTAATAGTTATTGGATATCTTCTTATCAAGAAATTGAAATTGTAATATGTTTCCTGTATATTAAAGGTATATATATAAATTTAAAATATTCTCATTATGAGTTCTACAGGAGATGATTTTTTCAAAGGTTTACTTTTTGGTGCTGTAATTGGAGCTACAGCAGGTATTTTACTTGCACCACAATCTGGTGTTAAAACAAGAGAAGATATTAAAAAATTAGCATTAGACATGGGAGATAAAGCTCAAGATCTTTACTTTTCTGCTAGAAAACAGGTAGAGAAAAAGATAAAAGAAGTAAAAGTTGCTGGTAAAAAGATAGATTTTGATGCTTACAAAAAGTTGGTAATGGAAGTAGTTGACGAGATAAAGAATGATTCTGATGTTACATCTGATACAGCTAAACAGATTGGTTTACGCTTAAATCAGGATTGGA
>CAZCWY010000006.1:0-22919 GCA_964502535.1 uncultured Candidatus Saccharibacteria bacterium | reverse complement strand
AAGATATTAAAAAATTAGCATTAGACATGGGAGATAAAGCTCAAGATCTTTACTTCTCTGCAAGAAAGCAGGTTGAAAAAAAGATTAAAGAAGTTAAGGTTGCTGGTAAAAAGATAGATTTTGATGCTTACAAGAAATTAGTAATGGAAGTAGTTGATGAGATAAAGAATGATTCCGATGTTACATCTGATACAGCTAAACAGATTGGTTTACGCTTAAATCAGGATTGGAATGATATTAAATCAGCGATACTGTAATAGTATTGTATTTTGATTTGAATAATATTAAAATCTTGCAATTGCGAGAGTAGTTCAATTGGTAGAATGTCTCCTTCCCAAGGAGAAGGTCGCGGGTTCGAGTCCCGTCTCTCGCTTTTGTTGATTTTTAATTATGAACAACATTTTAAACAAAACTTTTTCAAAAATGTTTTTCCAAAGAAGATTTTATATACTTCTTATTTTTGCTTGTTTATTCCTTCTTTTATTTGTCCTATATGTAAAAAACTTGATTTCTAATAGTAAAAATATAAACGATTTAGAAGATATACCTATTATTAATTATCATTCTTCCACCATTAACAGGTACAATTTAAACTCTTCTTTAGGATCTAATGAATTTTTTAATACTGAAATACCTGACATTATTGGTGAATGGTATCTACAAGGATACCGTAATGTAAAGATATCTTTTTATCCTGTAAAAAATCAGCTTCACTCCAATGAACTTAAAATATCTTCCACTAATATTGGACTGTATACTTTAGAGGAATTTAGCAGTAACGATTATATGAGTGGAATCTCAAATTTAGATTTCAATAGTTTAAAAGAATTCTACTCACTAGATCTTGTTGGAGGTAAATTAGGTACTCTTTTTTTAAGAAAAGATCAAAATTTAAAAATATTTAAAAGAGCAATTTCTCCAGATGCTATTGAAGGTGAAGTTCCTCCTAATTGTGCTTGCTCTGGCACATGTCAAGATTGAGAGTTGAATATACTTTCTTACTCTGTTACAATTACTGTTACGATTGCTGGTGTAGCTCAGTTGGTAGAGCATTCCCTTCGTAAGGGATAGGTCGTCGGTTCGATTCCGCCCACCAGCTTTTATTATTAAAGATATGGAAATACCTAAATATACAATTACAAACCTAATTCTCAATTACATAGTAAGATATGAGCTTGCTGTGTCTGAAATTAAAAATATTGTTGTACCAAGTCCATTACTCGAAGAAAGTAGAGAACAGATATGTGCAGAAGAAATAGATAAATTAGGAGAGTTAATAGCATACCCCATTGGTTACAACAAAGCATTAACTGTGCAAAGAGGACAAGTAACTCCATCATACAAAGCGAAATTAAAAATATTTACTAACTTTAAGAATACTCAAGACTTTATCAATACCTACTCTGTTAAAAGTAATCTAAAACCCTCCATAGAGCTTTGTACTCATTTAAATAAAATATTGATGAAAGATATTGTAGAACCGTGGGATCTGGGAAGAATAAAAACATTCTCAGAAAAACCATTTGAACTATATGATACCTGGTACAACCAAAGAGACTACTATCCTAATATTGATATGAGGTATCACTTTAATGATCTTTTTAATTGGATTACTAACTCTTCAGTAGGTACACACAAATTAATACAGTTAAGTATCTTGCTATATGAACTAATAGACAAGGCACCTTTCTATGGAGGTAATCAGATTACTGCAATTCTTACATTAAAACTTTTAAGTAAAGCATACGGTTTAAATCCACATAATATAATACCTTTTGGAAAGGCTTTCTTTACAATTAGTGAGGATATTGAATCTGCTTTTAAAATCTCTAAAGGTAAAAGAGATATAACCATATTCATAGAAGCAATACTTTACTCCCTTTCTTTAACTGTAATAGATGTTTCTAAGAAATTAACAAAAGAATATGACAAAAAAGTAAACATTAGAAAATTCTTAGATAATGAACTAAATCCTAGACAGGTAAAGGTTGTTGAATATTTAAATAATAATATTAAGATTACAAGACAAGAATACACGAAGATGATGGGTATCTCCTTTATGACCTCTTACAGAGATCTACAACTTCTCTTAGAGAAAGAATACATAGCCCAGAAAGGAAAAGGAAGAGGTACTTACTACTTTATTCCAGACAGTGAGACACAAGAACAAGAGAGAGTGGAAAAAGAAATAAAATTGTTTAGTTAAATTGCGATATCTACATTTACTTGATATCATTCTAAGTAATGGAAATTTCAAAATATGATGTAATAATTGGATTAGAAATACACATTCAAAGCAATACCCAAAGTAAAATGTTTTGTTCTTGCCCGACTCATTACTTTGAAAAAGAACCAAATACACATGTGTGTCCCGTATGTTTAGGCTTACCTGGAGCTCTACCTATTCCAAATAAACGAGCTATTGAGTTATGCATATTATTAGGTATCGCTACTAATTGTGATATTGAAAAAGAAATTCATTTTGATAGAAAGCACTACTTTTACCCTGATTTGCCAAAAGGATATCAGATAAGTCAGTATAAAAGACCAATATGCTCTGATGGTTACATAGATATTAAAGATAAAGATGGAAAAAAATATGAGATTGGTATAGAAAGAATTCATCAAGAAGAAGATGTTGCTAAGTCAACTCACCACACAGAAGGAATTAATGAATATGCACTCATAGATTACAATAAATCAGGAGTCCCCTTAATTGAAATAGTAAGTAAACCAAATATTAGAAGCGCTTACCAAGCAAAAGAATATTCAAACAAAATCAGACAGATTGTAAGATATTTAAATATCTCTGACGGCGATATGGAAAAAGGTCAGATGAGATGTGAACCAAATATCTCTATACAGGAAAAAGGTAAATGGGAGTTAAAAGATGGAAAAATTTTACCAATAGGTGATTACATACTAAATCCTAAATCAGAGGTAAAAAATATTGGCTCTATCTCTGCAGTTGAGAAGGCTATTGAATACGAAGTAAACAGAATGATTTCTGATTTAGAAAATGGAAAAACATTAATTCAACAAACAAGAGGTTGGGATGCAAACAAGGGAGTAACAATATTTCAAAGATCTAAAGAAACTGCAGATGATTACAGATATATGCCTGAACCAGATATCCCTGTAATAGAGATTGGAAGTGATGATATTGAAAGAATTACCAGTGAAATAATTGAATTACCTGAAGAGAAAAAGCTTAGATATCAAACCACTTACTCTCTTTCAGATTATGACTGTGATGTATTAACAGCAAATTTACAAATATCAAACTATTTTGAAGAGCTTGTTTCTTTGCTTTCTAAGGACATGGACATTCTTAAATCTGCAAAATCAGCCTCTAATTGGATTACAGGTACACTTTTTTCAATTGCTAATGAAAAGAAATTTGATATAAATGAAGAAAATATACCAAAAGAATCTTTAGCATATTTAATACTTGAGTTTGAGAAAAAGATTTTGACAAAGAATAAAGCAGAATCAATATTAAAGGAATCATTAGAACAGAAAAAAGACTTAAAAGTATTGGTACAAGAAGCTACTCAGGAAAGTACAAAAAATACAAGCAATTTAGATAGTATTGTTGATGAAGTAATTAATACTAATTCTAAAGCAGTTGCTGATTTTAAATCTGGTAAGCAATCTACAATTGGATTTCTGGTAGGTCAAGTAATGCAAAAATCAAATGGTAGTGCTGATCCTAATAAGGCAAGATTACTTTTAATGGAGAAATTAAATGGATAAAAAAACATTAGAACATATTGCAAAACTCTCTAGAATCTCTCTTACACATCAAGAGTTAGAGAAGTTTACACCTCAAATGGAAACGATATTAGATAGTGCTAAGCTATTACAAACTGTTAATACAGATAGTGTTAATCCTATGAAAAGACATATTCCTTTTTCTGAATTAAGAGAAGACACTCCAAATACTTCTTTAACACAGGAAGATGTATTAAAAAACGCCAAATACAAAGAGAAAGGTTTTGTAAAAGTATATGGAAAAATATATGGAAGTATTGAAGAGAGTTAAATCCTTTGTATAAATACCCTATTTCTAGTAAAATGTATCGTCTGTTTAGCCGAGATGGTGAAACTGGCAGACACGCTTGCCTTAGGAGCAAGTGGGAATAATATCCCTTGGAGGTTCGAGTCCTCTTCTCGGCATATCATATATATATTAATAACAATAGATCATGGGAATCAAATTTATAGAACCATTTCAAAAAGTCTTGATTGAAAAAAGATTATGCGTAGGTTGTACTGCATCATTAGATAAAGCAAAGAAATTAGAAAAACTCTCAGCGAGGAGAGATCTAGTTGAATGTAAGTGTAAAAGAAGGTACGTTTACAGTAAAGAGTTCAATGAATATCAAAGAGCTACTTTTGCAGAAGAGCAACAATATTTAAAAGAACTTAACAAAAAACCTTTGTTATAGTAGAATCACTAGAAGTATGCCGCTATCGTCTAGTGGTCTAGGACGACAGGTTTTCATCCTGTAAACCGGGGTTCGATTCCCCGTAGCGGTAAATATAATTTTTATGCCCCAATTAAATGTACGAATTAGCAACAGAAGAGGTAAATCCACAGAGAAAAGCAACCGAGTTTATCGGTTCTATAGGTAAAGCTATCTACTCTCTCATTGAAACGATATTAGTTGCTTTAGTATTAGCAATAGTATTGTATCTGTTTATAATGACCCCTCATGAGGTTGTTGGTAATTCAATGCATCCTACCTACAAAAATGGTGAGTTTTTAATGGCAAATAAGATTACATATAGATTATCAGATCCTAAAAGAGGTGATGTAATTATTTTTAAATTCTCAGATACACAAGACTTTATCAAACGTGTTATCGGTATTCCAGGAGATGAAGTAATGATTAAAGATGGAAAGATTTACATTAATGGTGATATGCTCAATGAATCGAACTATCTTAGCTCATCTGTAATTACAAATGGTGGAGAATATCTTCATGAAGGACAAACAATTACAATAGAAGAAGGTAAATATTTTGTATGTGGAGATAATAGAACTAATAGTTCAGATTCCAGAGTGTTTGGTCCTATTGAAAAGGAAGCCATTAAGGGTAAAGCTTGGATTGTTTACTTCCCATTCAGTGAGTTTAGAATTGTTCAACACGAGTCATATTAATATTGGACTCCCTCTGTGAAACATGGTAAATTATCTATATGGAAATTTTCGTAATTGCTAATCAAAAAGGTGGTGTAGGTAAAACTACTACTACTTTAAACCTAGGTGCTGCTTTAGCAAAAAAAGGGAAGAAAGTACTATTAATAGACCTAGATCCACAGGCAAATCTCTCATCAGGAATCGGATTTACTCAACAGTTTGATAAACAGAGTTGGAATACAGAACAACAAGCTCCCTATAAGAATATTTATGATGTAATTATTAATTCTACCCCTATTCGTTCTGTATTTGTTTCCACATCAACTCCAAACCTTTTTTTAGTACCATCTCATCTATCACTTGCGGGTGCAGAGATTGAAATGGTTAGCATGATTTCTAGAGAAACATTACTAAAGAAAGCATTAGAGGATATTAATAATGATTTTGATGCTGTATTAATTGATTGTCCACCCTCTTTAGGCCTACTAACTATTAATGCTTTAAGTGCTGCTGAAAACCTTGTTATACCAATTCAATGTGAATATTTTGCACTAGAAGGGTTAGGTCAATTAATTAATACAATGAAATTGATTAAGGGTGTTAATCCTAATTTAAAATTAGGAGGAATAATACTCACAATGTTTGATAGTAGAACAAGACTCTCTTCAAATGTTGTCAAAGATGTAAGAGATTTTTTCAAAGAAGTAGCATTTGAATCCATAGTACCTAGAAATGTTAGGCTTTCTGAAGCTCCCTCTTTTGGTAAAACCATATTTCAATATGATAAAAAGTCATCAGGAGCTATAGCATACAACAGTCTTGCTAAAGAATTTATTAATAGATTTCTTTAAATTATTAACCTTTAAAAATGGAAGAGAACAGATTAGGAAAAGGATTAGCAGCTTTAATTGATTCTAATGAGATAGATAACTCATCAAGTTCATATAGAGAGAAGTTTGATATAACAAAGATATTACCTAATCCATTTCAACCAAGAATGAGAATAGAACCCAATGAATTAATTGGGTTAGCAGATTCCATTAGAGAAAGTGGTGTAATACAACCTTTAATCGTTACAAAAGATAAGAATTCAGATAAATACCTAATTATTGCTGGTGAAAGAAGATTTAGAGCAGCTCAATTAGCTGGACTTAAATATGTCCCTATCGTTATCAAAGAATCCTCTCCTCAACAGATGTTAGAATTGGCTTTAATTGAAAATATACAAAGACAAGATTTAAATCCAATTGAAGAAGCATATGCTTTTACTCAATTACAAGATGAATTTGGTTTACCCCAAGACGAGATAGCTACTAAGGTAGGATTAAATAGAGTAACGATATCAAACAAGATGAGGCTTTTAAAGCTCCCAGAGCCTGTTAAAGAGGTCGTACTCAATGAAACGATATCAGAGGGACATGCTAGAGCTCTGTTAGGTATTAAGGATGATGAATCATTAGTAGCAGCTACTGATATTGTAATAAAGAGAGGATTAAGTGTAAGACAAACTGAATCACTCGTTAGAAAGATTAATTATGGTAAAAGTGCTAAATACAAAACTCTACAAACAGACTATCCTGATTTACTAAGATATGGAGAAATGCTTACAAAAAAGATTGGATACAGCACTAGTGTAAGAAGATTAAGTAAAGGAGGAAGAGTGATAATAAGATTCTTGAGTAAAAATGACTTAGAAGATTTATTAAAAAAACTTGGATTAGAAAGCTTTGACGAATTTAACTAACTTCTTGTCTTAGCTTATCATACATTAATACACCTGCACTAACACTAACATTAAGTGAACCTATTCCCTCTCTCATAGGTATTGAAACTTTTTGATCAACTCTTTCAAGCATACCGGTAGAAATACCAGAGTCTTCAGAACCAAGTATAAAGGCACATGGACCAGTCAAATCAACATTGTAATATGTTTCTCCTTCCATATGAATTCCAAAGATTTTCATCCCCTCTTTTTTCAATTCTTTAACTGCAGTATAAAGATTCATTTCTACTAAAGGAATTCGCTCAGCTGCTCCCATTGAAATTCTAATAGTTTCATCAGTAACGAGATTAACTTCACTAGGATGAGTTATTATTCCATTAACACCAGTTGCAAATGCAGTTCTCATTATTGCTGCAATGTTTTGGGTATATTTGAGATCATCTAAGATAATAAAGAAAGGCATCTTATTTTGAGAATAGATACTCTTAAACAGATCTCCTAACTCCCATTGATTTTGAGAAATCATCATCCCTACTACACTCTCAGAAGTAGAAGCACGAAGTCTTCTCATTAATGTTTTTTTAGGTACTCTAAGAATTGGAATATGTTTTTCAGATGCTAACTGTACTATCTCTTTAGTTTTCTCATCTCTGTAAGCACTACTAGCTAAATATATGCGTTCAAAATCCCTACCCTCACGAAGTAGTTCTAATAACGCATTCTTACTCTCTATTTGGATAAATCTTTGTTTACTCATCTCTACTGTAGAGATTCTACCACATCTACGAAGTACTGACCTCTTTTGAAACCACTCATTCTTCTAAATTTTACAATACCATCTTTTTTAGCATGAATTGAGTAATCTTTTGAAGAGTATGTATTTTTTCCAGGATGATATACTGAACCCCTCTGTTTAAGGATTATATTACCAGATGAAACTAACTCTCCTTCGTATTTCTTAACACCAAGTCTCTTACCTGCAACATGTCCTCCCATTGTAACGCTACCTGCTCCTACTACATGTGACATTTCTCAATATTAATTAATTTAACTATCTCTTTTCGAGTATGAAAATATTCCTTGCAATAATACTATTTATCCTCTTCCATTTCAAGTCCCCTTTAGTATAGCTTCTATTTAACACATCCCATTTCTTTTCAATAAATTGGGATATATTAATATCTATCCAACCTTTTTTAGTTTTATATGAAGGAAGTATTAATACAATCTTAAATCCTTTACTACTCATCTGATTAACTACATTAAAGAAATTGTTATATAGTTTTGTAATATCTTCAATTAACTCTTTCGCCTTGAACTCAGTTAAAACTTTTTTTTGTGGTGGACCCATAAAAGGCTCACATACAATTGCATTAATTGGAGTTCTTTTTAAATCTTTCAAAACCTTCCTCTCAACATTATTAATATCTAATTGAAATATATTGTACTTTATATCCGTAATTAATTTTTCATTTGATAACCATTGAATATTTTTAGAAAGAGAATCTAGTGCTATTAAATCAATATCTGTACCTAAGATATCAAATCCTAAAACTGCGGCTTCCATTAAAATAGTACCACTACCACAAAAAGGATCCCATATTATACCTTCCTTAATTCCTGTTAGATTACACATTATTCTAGCTAACTTTTGTGGCAAAACACCCATTTCAAAATCAGCCTCTGGCCTTTGAGTATCTCTTTTTACAAAAGAGTATATGTCTTGAATACCCAAAGTCTTACCATACAAATTTTCATTGTTAGATTGAAAAATACATAACTCAAAACCATTTTCTAACACCTTATTGTTATATATCTGCGCAGCATTTAATTCTCTTGTTTTAGGTAGAATAAATCTAACTCCGATTTTGTTAGTTCTAAATCCTCTCTTAATCTCGTTTGCTAATCTTTGGACATCTTTAATCGTAAGAAGGTTGTCTCCTAAAATTGATATTCCATATGTTACTTTTTTCTTTTCAAAATATGGATTTAAAAATGAATCTAAATCCTCTATTACCTCACCATATCTAATAAAACCTCCTAATCTTTTGAAAACTTGCTCCATTAGAGAAGAGGTAATAGTACTACTTTCTACTAAAAGGATTGTATTACTTACTTTATGTATACTATCTTTGGAGAGATTAAATGATTCAAATACTGCAGAAAGCTCTGCAAGGGAGAAATCAAAAAAGTTACCACATTCAAAAAAATATCGCATTAGACTATCTTTGTTACTAATACTCTACTAATTAATGCTCTATATCCAAAGCTTCTTCTATATCTAGATTTAGCTTTATATTTAAATACGTCTATCTTTTTGTCTTTCTTTTGGGAAGTAATCTCAAGAGAAACTTTACTACCTTCTACTAATGGATTCCCAATTTTAACATCATCACCATCAACAACGAGTAATACATCAGATATTTCTAATTTATCACCTTTCTTACCATCAAGTTTGTTTATCTCGTACTCGATTCCTTCGTATACTTTTAATTGTATTCCAGAAATCTTGATTACCGCAAATTTTTCTTTTTTCTCTGTTTTATTCATGACCAAAGGATTTTAAGTTATAAATCAATAATTGTCAATTATACTCTTTTCTGTTCTATGGGTAGAACTTCTACTTATTATACTTTGAACTACTCCTAAAGAAAAGAGTGTTACTAAAGTAATTGTTCCACCTGAACTAACTAAGGGTAGTGGTATACCTGTTGCAGGTATTACCCCCATATTAGTTCCAATATTAATAAAGATTTCTAATAAAATTTTCAAAGCTATACCTACTAGAATTATTGAATACAGGGTATTACCAGATTTATCAAGAGAAACAACAAGAATACGCACTATTAATATCCCGTAAAGTGTAATTAAGAAAAGACAACCAATTAATCCAAACTCTTCTGCATATGAAGCAAAAATGAAATCTGTTTGATGCTCAGGTATAAAATCTCTTTTACTTTGTGTTCCATTACCAAATCCTTTACCAAAAATCTGACCTGATCCTATTGCAATTCTCGCTTGATTTACATTAAATCCAATATCCTTACTACTTTGAGTAGGATTAAGAAATGCCTCAATCCTATCCTTCTGGTAATCCTTTAAAATGTTACTGTAAAGAAGTATGGAAAAAGAACCAATTAGAAAACCAATTGCTAAGCTAACTACAACAACTATTTTCCAACTTTTTCTGTAGTAAAAACCAAATATAGCGATAATTACTGCTAAGATAGAAAATAAGACGTATATCCAATTAGTTGTAAAACTAATTAAAAACATAGAAGAAGAAATTAGCCCAATTATTAATAAGGCAATGCTATTTCTCAATTGATTACTTAAGCCTGTAAATGCGACAATAAACCAAATAATTAAGGTTAAAAAGGACATACTTCCTGCTGGCTCAAAATATATTAGTAAAAATATTGGTAGTAAAAGAATTAAAGATACTAATAGTAAAACCCATTGGTTATATTTATTCTTGAGTGAAAATATGCTTGCTGTTGTTAAAATAACCGTTATCTTAGCAATCTCCGAAGGTTGAACCTGTACTCCTCCAATTATTAACCATCTTTGTACATTGTTAATAACTGGTCCTATTAAATATACTAAAGCTAATAGAACTATTGTAAGAAGATAAATAGGAATTATTATTTG
Source organism: uncultured Candidatus Saccharibacteria bacterium (assembly GCA_964502535.1). Classification (GTDB taxonomy): domain Bacteria; phylum Patescibacteriota; class Dojkabacteria; order SC72; family SC72; genus UBA2259. The sequence goes on along the minus strand of CAZCWY010000006.1, from coordinate 12,399 downwards.
GGAATACTTTAATAATGAAATATCAATAAAGGAGGTAATAAAAAAAACTATAAAACCAATAATTAAAAATACAATCTGTTTATTAAAGATATCTAAATCCCCAAATTGTCCGTTACTTTCAATTGTTGTTGATAACAGGGTAACTATCCCAATTATAGAAATAATTACGGTTGGTATAAAGATAAATAGATCTAATTTTAAACCTTTTTTCTCTTTTTTAATTAGATTCATATACCCTTAATCTCAATTAACTTTCTTCTGTTTTTAAAACCTTTTAATATTACAACAGAGGATTTTAATACATCAAAATAGGAAGAAAGAACATCTATCAATTCAATATTAGCGCTATTATGAAAAGGCTTACTTTTTAAAGAAATATAATAGATTATTCCTTCTTTTTTAATACTACTTACCTTAGCAGAAGTTTTAACAGAAACTTCAATAATCACTGTACTACTTCTTCTTTCCAGAAAACATCTTTCTCATAAAAGCAGGCTTGTCTAAAGGATCATCGAAGTCATCATCTGGTGTATTTTCTTCTTTTAAAGTTGCACCTTTATACACATCCTGTTCACTGTCTAAGTCAGATTGTATATCATCATCTTGAATATCAAATATCTTTTCATTTTCTTTTTGTGGCTTTTCATCTTCGAAAGAATTAATTGTGTTAGATACAGTTCCTAATCCAAATATATCTGTATCATCTTCATCACCTTTCTGTTGTTTAGTAAATACTTGTTTCTTTTCGTCAAAGCCTGTAGCTACAATTGTAATTATCAATTCCTCTCCTAATGAAGGATCTATTTGAGCACCAAACTTTATATTAGCAGATGGATCAACCGCTTCCTGAATTAATTCAGATACCATACTAATCTCAGGTAGGGTTAAATCAGCACCTACGATATTGTAAAGAACTCCTGTTGCACCTTCAATAGACATATCCAATAAAGGAGAAGAGGTTGCTTCTCTTGCAGCCAATTCTGCCCTCTTTTCTCCACTTGCTCTACCTATTCCCATTAAAGCTGTACCAGCATTTTGCATAACTGATTTTGCGTCATTAAAATCTGCATTAATATATCCAGTCTGACTGATTAATGTTGAAATACTATTTACTCCCTCTGCTAAAACAGAATCAACCATTTTCATAGCTTCAATAAAGGATATATTTGCATCAGCAATTTCTAATAATCTTTGATTTGGAACAACTATTAATGTATCTACTTTGTCTCTAAGAGTATTAATACCCTCTTCTGCTATCTCTCTTCTTCTATTACCTTCAAAATCAAAAGGCTTTGTTACAACTGCAACAGTTAAAGCACCCATATTTTTTGCTACACCTGCAATAATGGGAGCAGCTCCTGTACCAGTTCCACCACCCATACCTGCAGTGATAAATACCATATCAGCACCCTCTAGGTGCTCCTGAATCTGATCTAAACTCTCCTCAGCAGCTTGTGCCCCTAATTCTTGATTACCACCTACTCCAAGACCTTTAGTAAGGGTTTCCCCTAATTGTAAAGTAACAGGAGCTTTAGATAACTTAAGAGTTTGAGCATCTGTATTAAAAGCCATAAACTCAACACCTGGGATATCGTAATCTGTTAACATTGTGTTAATTGCATTACAGCCTCCCCCTCCGACTCCAATTACTTTAATCTTGGCAACGGGATCTACATTTGTTGTAACTAACATACTCTAAATTAACCTTACAGTTTATATTCTAGGCAGTTTACGGAATTAATGATTTAAACCATTCTACTACTCTATGCTTAAAAGTGCTACTACTCTTTGTCTTTATTGATTCGGAATCACCATCATCATCAAGTGCATATTTTACCAAACCCTGAACACATGCAAAAGAAGGATCTGAAATCTCTTCAATCATCCCATTTAAACCTGAAGGATACCCTATTCTAGAAGCTACTCCAAATATTCCCTGTGTAAACTTAGAAAGATCCTTAAGCAAAGAAGAACCTCCCGTAAGAACAACTCCTGCAGGCATATTTATCTTAAATCCTGCTTTCGCTACATTGTCTCTTGCCATTTCAAAAATCTCTTCACATCTAGCTTCAACAATATTTTTCAACATCTCCTTAGATACTCTTTTTCCAGAAATATCCAAGAAAGAAAGATCAATCTCATCACCCTTTTTTAATTTTGGTTCCTCTTCTTCAATCTTTCGAAGTAAAGCTGGTGTAGAATCAGATGATGCTTTCTTAGACTTTGTTTTGTTTTCAAAAAGATCATTCATATGCACCTTAATCTTTTCTGCATCTTCCAAAGAAACTTGTAAACCAATTGCAATATCACTTGTAACATTAATACCACCTAAGGGAATAGTACCACTATATATAACGGAGCCCTCTTCAAAAATTGAAATACTCGTAGTACCAGCACCTATATCTAAAAGAGTAACACCCAATTCTTTTTCTGTATCAGTTAAAACAGACAAAGAAGAAGCCCAACCTGTAAATACAACATCAAATACATTTAAACCTAACTGTTCAACACACTTCTTAAGATTTTGCCAATACGAATTAGGCGCAGTAATTATATGAGTTTCAACCTCCAGTCTACTACCTGACATTCCAATTGGATATCTAATTCCACCCTGATTATCAACTACAAACTCTCTAGGAATAATATGAATAGGATTTAAATTGTCCGGTAAGGAAAGCGTTCTAGCATTCTCAATAGCTCTGTATGTATCATCTACTGTAATCTCTGCACTAGCAACAGCTACTACCCCTTTATTATTTAAACTAGTAACTAACTCACCATTAATTGAAACATATACATCTGAGACAGTAACACCTGCCATTCTTTCAGCCGCCATTACACTCTCAGAGATAGCATTAGTAGCATCATCAATATTTACTACTACACCTTTCTTAATTCCTTTACTTGGATATGAACATACTCCTATTACAGAGGGCGTTTGATTATCTTCAACAGAAGAGATTACTGTTGTAATCTTAGATGAGCCTACATCAATTGCTGTTATTGTTTTACGTGCCATATATTTAAGAGCAGTCAAATTTTACTTAAATTTATATCTTGTTGTATATAATATAGTCAAAAAGAACTCACTTAGCAAGAACCAATTACAATTTTCACAAAGTATTAATGTAATGTCAATAAAAATCTACTTAATATTCATCACGGGTCTTTCAAATCTCAAGTCTAAACTAGTATATTGTATCATATCTTTGTTAATTTTAGTCCCAATCAAATACATTCTAGCTAATTGATCCTCTAATTGGTTAGAAAGATCAAAAGTAAAAGAATGCTCTTGTGTATCTTTGAATATTGCGATTCCATCCATAATACTAAGAGTAGAAATTGAATAGTTAAATTCAAATAGAAGGGATTCCACTTTATATATTTCCTCAAAAAAGATTAACCTATCATTACTTTCAATTACACTATTTGAATTAATATATACCATTTTAGAAGTATCACTCTCCCTCCTACACCCTGTCTCACACTCTTTACAAATCTCTTTAATTAACTCTCCAGTATCAGCAAAAAGAATACATCTATTAGAAGAATAACCAATATAGAAAGGAGAATACTCTTTAATATTTATTTGAAGAGTACTAGGTAATATTTTTTTAACAGTAACCTCTTTCACAAATCCATTACTATTTAAGATTGTATTAATAACTTCATTTGGATTTAATATAAATATATTCCTTCCTTTAATAACTGATAGGTAAGAATCTAATTCCTCAGTGGTAACATTTTTAGGTTTACTGATGTTGTAATCAAACTTCTTAACATTCCATAAACCAAAGATGAAAGAAAGGAAAATAATAAAAATAGATAATAATAGTGGAAGAATTCTTTTTAGAAAAACAACAAATGGAACTCTCTTTACCCTATTAAGTACTACACTCCTCTTTTTAAAATTTTCTTCCATATACTAAAGTGTATCGTATTGAAGATATTTTTAAAAGATATTTTTAAGTTAATATATTTTCTGATAACATTCTATATAACAATGATTGACTTTTTTATAACAAAATTATTTGAAATCTTAGTAAAGTTTGGTAACTGGGGGGTATTTATTTCAGCAATTGGAATATTTCCAACTGAAATAGTTATGGCAATACTTGCAGCAAGCAAAGAATACAGCATCTGGTCTATTGCTTTTGCTTCTGCAGCAGGGGAGTTTGTCGGAGCATTTCCAACATATTTCATTGGAAAGATATTCTCTGGAAAGAATATTAATAAATGGCTAAATGGAAAAGGAAAATTTTTGGGAATAAATGATGATAACTTTGCAAAAAGTTCAGATCAAATTATTAAACATGGACATATATATATCTTTTTATCCCGATTTATTCCATATCTAAGAGTTGTATCAGGTGTAGCTGCAGGGTTTCTGGGAGTTAATGTGTTCTTTTTTTCTGCAAGTGTATTTTTAGGCTCCTATGTTTATTCACTTCTAATTGCATATATGGGATTAAGAGTTGGAGGTGATTTAGAAACTATTAAAAAATATGTGAATCTGTTTAACAAATGGATACTAGCCTTTATTATCCTCTACGTAATAATAAAAACGTTTATAAAGCATAAAAAGAAGATATTAAAATTCATTAAAGGACTAAGAAAGTAATTTCATTATTTGAAAAAAGCGAGAGACGGGGTTCGAACCCGCGACCTACACATTGGCAATGTGTCGTTCTAGCCAACTGAACTACTCTCGCATATGCCGAGACCCAGGTTCGGACTGGGGACCCTCTGTTCTTCAGACAGATGCTCTACCAACTGAGCTATCTCGGCAGAATATGTTAAAAATGATACCAGATATCCAATTTCTATTCAATATATACTACTCAGAAAGAACAATTGTACCGGTTCGTTTTCTAAAGAAGATATTACTACTTGTTCTAATATATCCTCCAACAAGAATTAGCAACACACCTAAAATTGCACCCAATGCACTCATACTTATTCCTGTCTTGGGAATATCTTCTCCCGTTAAAGAAAAGATTGCAGAGAGTGGCTTAATAGCAAGGATGTTTTCAGTACTCTCATTATCAATTAAAACAGACATTAACTCTTCATCCTCACCAGAAAATTCAAAATTTAATACAAAATCTTGCTTTTCAGTAGTAATTACATCAAATTCAAACCTTGCAAATACATCAGGGCTTGTATCTGTTTTATAGAAAGGTACTTCCTCATTATCTTGGGTTATTCCTGTTAGCATAATAACCCCATTTATATTATCCGTACTACTCTGATCCTCTGGCCACCCTTCAAACAAAGAGGTGTTTCTAGATGCTTTTCTAAGTTGAATTACTTTAGGATCAAATTTAATTACAGCACGAGCCTTATTAAGTTCATAGGTGCCAGAATCTATTAATATATCTAGAGTAAATCCTTCTTGTGTATTTTTAACGATTCCAGAAGATGGATAGAATGAGAAAGAAGGCGAAGCTGCAGAGACTTTAATAAAGGATAATATAAAAATGAATATACAGAAGAGATACTGTACTATCTTTTTTTGTTTCATATAAGTAGAATATATCATATGTAAATAATATAACATATTAAAAGATATGGATACACTAAAAATAGCAGTACTAGGCTTTTTACAAGGATTAACGGAGCTACTTCCCATATCTAGCAGTGCACATTTAATTCTAAGCTCACAGATACTAGATATTAAAATGGATACATATCTTTTATCTGTCTTACATTTAGGTACTACAATTGCTCTATTAATATCTTTCTATAATTTTCTTTTTAAAAATATATTTGCAAAAAAGAAATTGTCCCTATATCTTAAAATTCTTCTCTCAACCATTCCTGCAGGAATTGTAGGATTACTCTTTGAATCCATTATTGAAGAGAAATTAAGAGGAAACCTCTTTATAGCAATATCTCTAATTCTTTGGGGGATACTAATGATATTAATCGAACGAAGAAAAGAACCAAGTGAAATTGAGTTTGAAGAAGTTAGCTGGAAACAATCTTTAGTAATGGGTTTAAGTCAGATATTTGCATTAGTTCCCGGAGGTTCTAGATCTGGAATATCAACAATTTTTGGTATGTTTACAGGTTTAAATAAATATACTGCTATTCAATATTCATTCCTTTTAGGTTTACCTCTGTTACTTGCAGCACCTATTTATCAAATTTTAAAGGAATACCCAGAAAGAGTTTTGAATGGAAAAGATATTTTTGGAATATTAATAGCGGGAATTATTACATATCTTGGATTAATATTACTCAAAAAATACAGTAAGAAGAATTGGCTTACATTTTTTGGAGTATATAGAATAATATTAGGAATTATTTTACTATTCTTCGGAATCTAGAAAATGTTTCTTAAATCAACTCCTGTCATACTGTCAGGAATATCCAAGCCTAAAAGTCCGAGACAGGTAGGAGAGATATCTGCTAATAGTCCTGTCGTATGAGCATTTTGTCCAGTTCCAATTTTAATCATCTTATCACCTGGTTTTGGAGTTATATCCTTCATACTTGTAAGTACTACCAAAGGAACTGGATTGTTGGTATGTGCGATATCAACCTCCTTAGTTACCCTATTTATCATAGTCTCACAATTTCCATGGTCTGCAGTAATTACCATTGCTCCACCCATAGAGAGAGTAATCTTAGAAATATCTGCAGTTAATTGGTCAACTATTTCATTTCCTTTAACTGTTGCATAGTAATCACCTGTATGACCTAACATATCTGGATTTGCAAAATTAATAACAATAAATTTGTACTTGTATGTATCAAATGCTTTAATTCTTTTTACAACCTCATCCCTAATTATTGGAGAACTCATTTGAGGAATCGTTGCATAATTTTCTACTCTTGGGGAAGGAATATTAAAAAAGTCTTCACCTAAATGAGGCTGTTCGATACCACCATTAAAGAAATATGTTACATGCATATTCTTCTCAGTTTCAGAGATGTGTAATTGATTAAAACCTTGATTAGAAATATATTCAGCGACAGGAAGAGTAATTTTTTTAGGAGGGAAGATAACGTGTGCATCGATTCCTTGTTCATAACCAGTCATTGTTACAAGATATAGATTCTCAGGATAATTTCTTCTTACAAAATGCTCAAACTCCTTTGATATAAAAGCTTTACTTAATTCTCTTGCACGATCTTCTCTAAAATTCCAAAGAAGAAGAATATCATTAGATTTTATCGCCCCTATTGGAGTACCAGTGATATCTACTCGGGTGGATGGTTTAATAAATTCATCTGTTATATTGTTTGCATAAGCTCTTTGAAGAGCAACTACTGGATCCTGAAAAGTGTCTGGAGACAATCCAACCATTGCATCATACGCCAACTTAATTCTCTCCCAACGATTATCCCTATCCATACCATAAAATCTTCCCTGAATAGATGAAATCGTTCCAATTCCGAGCTCTTTGATTTTTTCATTTAATTTATTTAAATACAGAAATCCATCCTTAGGAGGAGTATCTCTTCCATCAAAAAAAATATGAATATATGGATCTATACCATTAGCTTTACAAATCTCCATTAAAGAAAAAAGATGTTTAATATGACCATGTACACCAGCAGGACTTAATACTCCTGCAAGATGTATACTAGAACCTCTCTTCCTAACCTCAGCAAAGGCATCTCGCAGTACAATATTGCTGTCTAATTCGTGGGTGGAAATTGCATCATTAATTCTTGGATATGATTGATATACTACCTGTCCCGCACCTAAATTAAGATGTCCAACCTCTGAATTTCCTGCTTCCTCTGAAGGAAGACCTACATATGTACCCGATGCATTTAAAAGAGTTGATTTACCATATGTCCAAGCAGTATCCAAAAAAGGAGTATTAGATCCTAATACAGCATTTCCTTCTGGATCAGGATGTATTCCAAAGCCATCAAGTATTAAAAGCACAACAAATTTACTTAGCTGTTTTGTTCCTCCATCTTTGCCATCTTTTCTTTTCTTTTTTTCAAATAGTCCAAACATCTTTGTTGTATATTTTTTAAACTAGGATAGTATAATATACAAGAATGGGAAATATTAGTAAAAGAGATACAGAACAATTACTCGAAAAAGTGCTAGAGATTGAGAAGTCTTTGGATATTGATTCTAAAAAAGAAATCCTTTCTTCTTTAGAAACTGAAAGTAGTAATAAGGCCCTTTGGGATAATCAGAAACATGCACAAGATGTCTTGATACAAATCTCTGATATTAAACAAGAGATTGATAAAATTGACTCTATAAAAAACAATTTAAATTCTCTACTCTCCCTTATTGATGATACGAGTATCAATGAACAAGATATTCTGTCTGAAGATTTCCAAAGAATTAAACTTGAGGTATCTCAGTTTGAATCTCTAAAATTTCTTTCCGGGAAATATGATATCTGTAATGCAACTCTCTCGATACACGCTGGACAGGGAGGTATAGAAGCTGAGGATTGGTGTGAGATGCTTTTTAGAATGTATACCAGATATATTGAGAAAATGGGTTGGAAGTACAATATTACTAACATTGTTAAAGGAAATGAGGCGGGTATTGCTACTGTTTCTATTGATATTCTTGGTAAATATTCATATGGATTATTAAAAAAGGAACACGGAACACATAGGTTAATTAGGCTATCTCCATTTAATGCCCAAAATCTTAGACAAACATCATTTGCAGGTGTTGAAGTTATCCCTATACTTGCTGACTTAGAAAAGGATATTGAGATACCAGAAACAGATATAGAATTTAAAGCAACAAAATCTGGAGGTCCTGGAGGACAGAATGTAAACAAAACATCCTCCGCAGTGGAGATTACACATATTCCATCAGGAATAACTGTTACTTGCTCTCAGGAAAGAAGTCAGCTTCAAAATCGACAGAAAGCTATGCAAATATTAAAAGGTAAACTTTGGAAGATATTGGAAGAAAACAGATTAAAGGAGATTTCTCAAATAAAGGGAGATTACAAATTAGCTGGATGGGGAAATCAGATAAGAAACTACATACTACATCCGTATAAATTGGTTAAGGATTTAAGGAGTAATTTAGAAAGTAGCAACCCAGAAAGTATTCTAGATGGGAATATTGAAGAGTTTCTTGAAGCCCAGCTCAGAATACAGTAATATATACCGTAACTTAATCTGCTTATAAACTGCTCATGATAATCTTTGATACTGTAACAAAGAAATATAAAGAGGATATTACGGCACTTTCTGATGTTACCTTTAGAATAGATCCAGGAGAGTTCTGTTTTATCATAGGTCCATCAGGTGCTGGTAAATCAACAATAATGAAATTACTAATAAGGGAAGAGGTTCCAACTTCTGGAAGTATTTTCTTTAATGACATAGAAGTCCCCAAACTTAATAGAAGATTACTTCCTGCATATAGGCAGAAATTAGGAATAGTATTTCAAGATATAAAGCTATTAAATACTAAAACCCTTGAAGAAAATATCGCTTTCGCTTTGGAGATATTAGATAAGAGTAATAAAGAAATTATAGATACTACTGACTATCTGCTTGATTTAGTTGGACTTAGAGAAAGAAGAATGCTTTTTCCTCAGGAGCTTTCCGGTGGTGAACAACAGAGAGGAGCAATTGCAAGAGCGCTAGCTAATAAGCCAGATCTCTTTATTGCTGACGAGCCAACAGGTAATCTTGATTCTCAAAATGCAATTCAGATTCTAGATATTCTAAAAAGAATTAACAAGAGCGGTACTACAGTAATGGTAATTTCTCATGATCTAAATCTAATTAACAACACATCAGACAGGACAATAAATATTAAAGATGGAAAATTACACTCTGATACAGGAGCAAAAGAGGTTACAAAAACAAAGGAAAAGGATACTAAAGAAAAGGAGCAGGAAACTCCCAAAGCTGAAACAAAAGTAGAGGATAAGAAAGAGGTAGAAATTTCTAAAGAGTTTGAACATCTTTCAAAATCTTTACAAGAGAAACTAAAAAAATATGCGATTAAATCTCCTGAGATATTAGTAAATATTACTACACAAGATTTAAAGGGTATGAAGTTAAAAAAAAGAGAAAACAAAGAATTAGCTTCTTATGTTAAGAATTATTTAAGTCAGAAGAAAGATGAATAATACAAGAGTATTTACCGTTACAAGTAAAAATATAAAAAGAAATAAGTGGCTAACAGTATCCACTATTCTAGTTTCTGCTATTGTATTTACACTAACCTCTGTGTTTATTGCTGCTTCGATACTCATAGCTAAAACTGTAGATTACTATGAACAGAGAGCACAGGTAATAGTGTTTTTTAAAAAGGGAACAGAAGAGAGTGAGATATTCAAATTTAGAGATCAGATTAATAATCCAGAGATTATAGAAGAGTTACTCTATATATCCCAAGAGGAGGCATTAGAGGTATATAAGCAAGATTTTGCTGATAATCCAGACTTAATATCTACCGTTACTGCAGATTCCCTTCCACCTAGTTTAGAAATTAGAGCAAAGAATATAGATTCCTTACTTGTCATTATTGAAGATATTAATGTTGCGAAAGAAACAAATCCAAATATTGATGATGTTATGTATTTTAAAGATGTTGTTAATAATATTAAAACACTATCAAGAATAATAAATATAGGTGGTACTGTCTTAATTTCAGCTATGATAATTATTACAATAGCATTAATTAGAGTAACAATCGGTTTTAATATTAAAATACATCAAGAAGAGATAGAGATAATGCATCTTGTAGGCAGTCCAGATAAGTTTATACGTACTCCCTTTATACTAGAGGGTACATTCTATGGATTAATTGGAGCATTACTCGCTACCTTGATAGTATTAATTCCTTGGTACTCTGCCAATATATATTCAAGTGGTACAGAGTTTTCTACTTGGATAACAGAGATGTTTAAAGATATTAATCTTTCCTATGTACTTAAACCTAATATTACATTTATCCTAATATATGTTCTGATACATTTAACTGCTGGTTCTCTAATTGGTTTCCTTAGTAGTGTAAGTGCTGTTAAAAAATATCTTAAAGATCAAATATGAAAAAATATATAGCTATTCTTACAATTTTTATATTTTCCTTTCTATTTTCAATAGCTAATGTAAAGGCTGTAGAAGTTTGTCCTGGAAGTATGCCTGCTCAAGAAAGATATATATGTTTACAGAAAGAATTAAACAAACTTGAAAGTAGTCAGGGTTCTCTTCAAAAGAAATTAAAAAATGAAGATTATCAACAGTTATCTTTAAATGAAAAAATTAAATATATTACTACTGAAATATCTCAAACTGAAAAAGTTATCGAAGCTCTAGGAATAGAAGTAACTGCTCAAGATATTGAGATTAATCTACTTGCAGAGGAAATAACTATTAAAGAAAATGATATTAGTGTATTAAATCAAGAAATTCACATCTTGGAAGAGACTGTTAATGAGAGAGTAACTCAGTCGTATAAATTCTCTCATGTAACTCCTTTTGAATATCTCTTTGATGTTAAAAACTTAGATTCTATAATAAGAAAAATCAAATATCTAGTTGAGACCAGATTAAATGATAAAAACTCTCTTAAGCAATACTCAGTTAAGATGGTTTCTTTGGAGGGTGAAGAACTCTTACTAGCAAGTAAGAAAGCCGATTTACAAAAGAAAAGAAATGAAGTTGAGACAGAAAAGAAAAGATTAGTTGAAGAGAAAGCATATTTAGATCAACAAAAAATTGAGAAGAACAATCTTCTTGCAGAGTCGAAAAGAAGAGAAGAAGCGTATAAGAAAGATCTTGCTATAACAACAGCTATGATTTCAGATATGGATGAAAAGATCTCTGATTTAGTTATTGCCCTATTTAACTCTGGAGGTCTTGGGAATGGTACTGTTATAACTGCTGGAAATATTATTGGATATCAAGGACACACAGGTTGTTCTTTTGGTTCACATCTACATTTTGAAATCCGTGATAGAAACAATGTTAAACAAGATCCTTCCCTCTTCCTTAATGGTGGATCATACTGGTCATACGTATCAGACAGAACATATAAAGCACCATTGGATGGTGGAAGAATAACTCAGGTATATAAAACATCTCACAGAGCTTGGGACATGGTGAGCACCACTAGAGGTAATCAAGATAGTAATTTAACATATACCGTTCCAACAGGAATATGCACTAATGTAGACAACTACATTAGAAGTACTGGAAGAAACTGGGCATATTTAACTGGTGAAGGTGCTCCCGTAAAGGCCATTGCTAATGGAAAAGTATATTACGGGATTTATTCAACTAACCTTCCTGCATATCCATGTAAATATGCCTTAGTTGTACATAACGATGGAAGCAAATCTTTCTATCTTCATCTTAAATAACCCCTTTGCTAAAAGTTAATATTTTTGATAAACTCTTTAAAGTTAACTATAAGTTTATTTTAATTTTATT
>CAZCWY010000005.1:0-24556 GCA_964502535.1 uncultured Candidatus Saccharibacteria bacterium | reverse complement strand
TCTTTCCCATAAAGAAGAGGCATGTATATGTTGTTGCATTCTCAAAGATTTGCTTTTCTCTAAAACTTACAACTCTTTTTATTGACTTATCTTTTGCAATGAGAGATCTGACATTTTCTCCAAAGTCAGCTTGGAAGAACTTGTGAGGTAAGATATATCCATGCAAACCTGTTCTATTCATAATCTGGAGAGCTTTTTCTAGAAACATCACATAAATATCAATGTTGCCATTTTTAGCAGATTCATATTTTGATTTTAGATATGGTACTTGTTCTGGAGAATCTTCTTGTAGCCCTTGTATTCTAATATAAGGAGGATTCCCTATTACAGCATCAAAACCACCATATCTGAATACCATTGGAAATTCTTTATCCCAATCAAATGCATTAACCTTTCTTAGTTCTTCATTCTCAAGTAAAAATATTTGTTTATCAGAGTAATAATCAGTACCTATTAAACTATTCCCACATTTAATGTTTGAACTTAAATCTGGAAGTATTCTATCTGCAAACAACTTATACTGTGCATTTATAGTCTCACTATTCTCCCCCTCTAACATCTTTAAAGCTAAGCTCAGCTTTGTAACCTCTACAGCCTGAGGATCTATATCTACACCATGGATATTGTTAAGCAATATATCCTTCTTTTCCTGTGTAGAAAGAAAATAATTACCTTCTCCATCCTTAAATAATTTCTTTGCTTTAAGATTCTTCTCTACATCATTCTCCACATAGTATTTATGATGCCAATTTAGAAGATAGTTGTAAGCACCAATAAGGAAACTACCACTCCCACAAGCAGGATCTACAATCTTTAACTTAGCAACATCTTTTGGAGTCTTCCCTTCTACTAGCTCTCCTACAGTATTCTTAACTATGTAATCCACTATATATTGAGGTGTGTAATATACTCCACCTGCTTTCTTAACTTCAGGTTTCTCTTCTATGACTGCATTACCTCCCTTAGTAAGTCTAATGACTTTACCTAAGAATTGTTCATATACACTTCCTAAGATATCTACTCCTATTACAGAGAACTCATATGGGGATTTAGGATAGTACAGATTGTTTAAAATCTTATCTAATGTTTTGTCTGAGATTTTAATTTTTGCAGAGAGTTCATCCTTCTTTAAATCAAACAAACTACTGTTATATTTCTCATCTGCTCTACTAAATATCTTTAAGAGTTGTGAATATGTATTTGGAGACTTAATAGCACTCCTAAGGGTCTCGTAGGTCTCTACACCCCTATCTTCTGCTATCCTAAGGAAGATAATCCTATCTATGAACTTCTGTACTACGAAGTTAAGTTCATAAATATTTAATTTATTGTTACTAGCAATATCCTTAGCTACTAGATCTCTCCAAAGTTCAATCTCTTTAAGAAATGATTTATCTACTAATTGACTCCCTTTCTTTTCTCTCTTAGCAAACTTATCAAATGATCCTTTCCATACAGCTTCTTTAGAAAATGTATCCCAAAGATAATCAGCTTCTTTAATATAGTCTTTGTAGTGAATATATTTAACTCTAGCTACAGATGATTTATCTGTGTGCTTTGGTTCTATTGTTGTATCATATATTGAGAACTCTTCAAAATCTGTAAGTATAGATATTGGCAACTGCCCACTCCAAGCATATCTTCTTAACTGAAATGCAGGATCTATTTCGGAGAACACTTTTACAGATGAAGCCTTTGCTTCAACAAAAAACTTCCTATCACTACCTACTTTAAATGCATAGTCAGGTGCTTTTGGTTTACCTTCTATCTCTAGTCTATCTTCATGTATTACTTCTCTATACTGGGGTGCAAATCCTTGCTCATTATCCATGTCCCAACCTAATGCTTTGAAGAATGGATTGATAAATTCCTGTCTTACATGGTCTTCTTTATACTGGGTAGATTTATAATAGTCTTCATTATCAGAGAAGTGTTCTACTAATTTCTGTAATTTGGTCTTGAATGTTTCTTTAGTTACAATATCCATGTTGCCTTATTTTACTATGTTTATGAAAATATTTAAACCAAGATTGTGTGCAATAAGATGATATAATAAGGTTATTACATTAGTATTGGTAAGAATGAATATTAAAGATGTACCTATAGGGATATGGAATATGATTCAGAAACTCTTCAACGACTTCCTTCGTGGAGGAAATACATGGAGAGAAAGTCTTTTTGTATATTTCTTATTCCTCTTCGCAATTGTGCTTATTTATCCGAATTTTTCATTGGAACTTATATTTAAGAATACTCATGGCATACTACTTTTTGTTACCTTTGTCTTAGTAACAATACTTCTTCTCATGAACCTCTACAATATATTTTTACGAGGCTTTGTAGAAAGTAAAATAATTAAGAGGAAGGTAGTATTGACAGATAGCAAAACAAGATACAAGGTTGGTCCAGCAGGTATATTCCGATCTTTTTCTGTAGATATAAGTGTAATCTCAAAAGGCAGTTCTCCAGTAGAATTTGGAACTCGTCTTATCAATAAAAGACAACAGTCTATTCTTGATAGTACTTTTATTGTCAATGATAATGATGGTTCTATGGGGATCGGATTCTACAAGCAAGGGGGCGGTAGAGATATTGATTGGACAGAATTTAACCTTAAGGAGACTTTCCATATCACAATGGTTAATGATAACGGTTTTGTTACAGTTACTATTATTCAGGGTGATAAGAGAGAAACCTTTTCTGGTACATCAGAAAAAGATTTAACTGGGCAATTATATGTTTGGACTAGAAGCACAAGCGAGTTTAAAATAGAATTTTCAAATATGGTTTTAAATCAGGAAATTTATACGGACTAATATAACTAATTGACTCAAATTATCTCTCTTGTAGATTTCTCACATTCTTAGATATCTTGTTTTCAATTTCTATTGAATTTGAATATAAAAGATTTATTGCGTTCTTACCCCGATAAAGTTTTTTAAGTATATTACTTGCTCTTTTTGTTAACTTTCCATTGTAGAATGGTCTGCTGATATGCTCCGCTTTCACCCTGTATAGATTATAGTCATAAATTGCTTGTGTTATGGTTCTGCCTAAATTTGAATCTGCTTGTTTATAATAGATTAAGCAAGCACAGGACCGACACCTTAGGGTATTCCCTGCAAAGTACAATGTTAGTCGTCTCTTATTGCATTGCGGGCAGATTAACCATTCTCGTTCTCCACCATAATTACAGATAGTGTAGTCTTTCTTTATGTTGAAAGCTTTAACATAATAATTAGTATCCTGCAGTAAAGATCTTCCCCCAAGACATTTGTGCCTTTCTCCACCCTTTGCAACAGTTATATGTGCATGTTCTTCTACAAAACCAAACATCCTAAATCATTTCTAATTTATCCAACCTAAATAATTAGAGTTCGCAAAAAGATTATTTTAAAATCAATTAATTATATAACAAAACTATAATGTTTCTGGTAAGATATTCTGTATGAAGATATATTTAGACATAGATGGTGTCTTGTTAGATACAAAAGAGTATAAACAGATGCCCTATTTAAAAGAATTTCTTACTACTGTATTTGAGATTTCAAAAGGAGAAGTATATTGGTTAAGTACACATACTAAACATGGAAAAAACGATGTCGCCTTATACCACTTAGAAGATGAATTAGATAAAGATATCTTTGAAATGATTAAGGGTATTAAAAATACCAAATGGAATACTCTTAAGGCAGAAGGTATTGATTTTAATAGCGATTTTCTATGGTTTGATGATGTTATATTTCAAGCTGAGTATAACTTCTTAGAAAGTATTGGAAAGGAACATTGTTTGATAAAAGTAAAAGATAATTTAGAAGAATTAGTTACTCTTTTAAAGGAAGATCTTCATCAAGAAGATTAAACCCTTCTTCCTTGTTTGGAAAATCTCTTTCTTTATACTCACCTAAAAAGAAATGTTCTGGAAGTTTTGAAAGAATTTTAGAATTATCTTCCCCTTTTAGTTGATGATCACAATCTGGTATTTCTAATGTTTTAAGAACAGAAACAGATTCAGCCAAGTTAGAAATATACTCTATGGTATCCGTGGCTATTACTGTATCATCACTCCCTTTTACTAAGTACAACTCTCCTTCATATCTTGGTAGGTTTTCCTTTAATCTATCTCTAACACCTCTCACTTCCAGGAATGGATTAATTGCTAATATCTTTGTAACCTCTGGATACTCCCATCCTGTTAATACAACCGCTCCTGCACCCGCAGAGAAGCCCATGAGCCATATTTCTGGGATAGGTGTGTTACAAACCTGTTCAGAGTTTTCTAGACAGTAGTTAATTACTGTCCTAACTGTTAATTCATATTCTGATGGTCTATCGTTTGGTATTCTTACAAAAGAAGCTATGTTTTTGCTCTGAAGGTAGTTACCTAGATTTATATATTTATTCTTATATCCTGAAACTGTCCCACCTGCTCCTGGGATATTGATTAAGATAATTCCTAACTCAGTTGGATGATATTCTATTCCAATATCCCACCAATCTTGTAGCTTTAGTTGGTCCGTTTTATACATTGTTCTTTTATAGTATATATACTTCTCAGAGCTTCTTTAAGCTTACTCTTTTTTATATGGCAAGTTTAAGAATCCCATCATAAAAGGTTTCTATACTTGAATTATCATACTCTTTGGATAATAAGTAATGTGTAGGTTTTCTATTTCCTTCTTCTTTCATCCATTTACACAGAACATATTTTCCATTTCTTGTTAGTTCAAATGTATAGAAGTTTAAATTACCTTTTGTTTTTAAGTTTATACCAATATATTCCGATTCATTTGGAAGTTCCACTTTGGGCATTTTCATTACGATTAAAATATCATCACCTGGTAAAGATTTAAATCTTGGTTTAAAGGTATCTTTTTCAAGATCATCTTCTGAACCACCATTTTTTAACCATAGCTCTTTAAATGGATTCTCTTTAGGAACCTTATGTGCATGGATTATTATGTTAGAAAAAAGTTGAGGATGATCTAAAGCCAAATCCCTTAACAAATTATGAACAAAGCTGTAATGTCCTCTATCACGCGTATTTTTAATACCTTGCCAAAATTCTCTAACCTCAGGATCGTTTATATCAACTCCTTCTGGAAAATAGATTTCTGAATCTTTATTATTTAATTCCCCAGAATCATCCTTTTTATTTTTGTCACGCTTTCGTTCTAAAAGTTTTTTAATAAAAGAATAGAATGCATATATTGGAACTGCAATTAATAATATTCCTCCAAAACCAAAACTGAGACCTAAACCATCTTCAGATCCACCAGAAGAGAAAAATGTAATATATATTAATAAAATAGCGATTGAAATCAGAACTTGGAGAATTACTCCTAGAAAATGTTTAATCTTCTCTTTATCCATTGGTGTGGTTTTTAAATTATGGTGTGAGCTAAGAAACAAAAATGGTCTCCCGCTCACCGGTAGCCCTTTCGGAATCTACCCATAAACCTTTCGGCTTACGACCACACCAATGGCTAGTGAGACAGAAGACCGTCTCTACATTGGTGTGGTTTGGTTGCCATGCCTATTAATTAAAAACTAATAAGTTTAGGCTATTCAGTTGTGCTTCAATTATATCACCATTTTTTATAATAAATACACATCGTAGTATAATAACGAATAATGAATAAGGTGAAAAAACAACAGCATATTATTCCAGAGAAATCATATTTGAAGTACTGGGAGGATACTAATGAAAGAAAGCCCTCTTTATGGGTATATAGAATTAAAGGAGATCACACAGTAGAAGGATTTTCTTCTATTACACCAATAGGTATCCCAGCAGATCAATTTGCAAAAGAACACTTCTTTTATGAATCTAGTGAGAAGCCCCAAAATATTCTTGAGACAGCTCTTCAACAGGTGGAGGATGAATATCTTCCCGTTCTCAGAGAAAAGATAACAAAAGGAAAAGAGCTTACAGAAGAAGATAAAATAAAAGTTGCAAGATTTATTAGTTCTTTGGAGCTTCGTACAAAAAGTTCAAGAGAGAATGTTGAAGACTTTCAGAAAAGAGCATTGGATATGATAACAATGGTAGAAAAGTCCCATGGACTGAAGGAGAAAAGCTCAGTGCATAAACAAATGGAGGAATCTTTGAAAGGTAACATTATGTTTACAGATCAATTAGTTATAGGTACAAATTTTAATAGATACTCCGTATTTAATATTCAATTTTTGGTAATTGACGAAAACTCTGAGCACTTGTTTTTAACATGTAATCACCCTGTGGCAATGTTAGATTTGAGTTATGGTAACTCTTTCTATACAGGAGCACCACTAAGTCCTACGATGGAAATAACTATTCCTCTAACACCATATATAACTGCATTCCTGAGCCATAGAAACTTTAACACTTATGAAGATGTGACCTATGATTTCAACTACATAAACGAAATAAATAATAGGGTTTTGCTTTATTCTCATGACTATTTCGTATCAAAAACGAAACTAGGTGATGATGATATAAAAAGGATGATAGAGAGGGAAAGGCAAAGTCTACTTCTCAGAGCTATGCGAGATAATATTTATGAGGACATTTAAAATCATGAGGGAATATAAGGATTTATTTATTTGGGAAAATCTTCAAAACATAAAAATATTGGAAAACTATTTGTATACGATTAAAGAATATAGAAAGTCGTGCGAAGAGAATAAGCGTAGTAAGAGGGATTCTTTGAGAGAAAATTTAATGATGGATTCAGAACAAATTGAAAATCTTCTCCTTATGGCGGGGGTTTTGCCAGTTACAAGTTATGGGGCTCCTGCCTTGGGATACAGAACTATGAATATAGTCTATTCCCTACCCTTCTTTATTCAAACTTCAGACAATCCTTTAAATAGAGGCAATGATCAGCTTAATCAAATATATGATTATTACAATCGTGCGATAGGTGTTTACAAAAGAAATCAATTTAGGTCTTTGATTAATATAATCAATCCATTTCTTTATATTAGAATGCTGTCAAATTTGTTATTGGAACCTTTATTCTATTTGTTTTCTGTTTCAAAGGAACAACAAGAATCAGGTATTTGGAGAATATTGAGATTAATACTTAATGTTATTGCATATATTGCTTCCATATGGGTTTTAATTGAGAAGTTTAATATAGATAAATTAATAGAAACTTTTATCAATTGAAATTAAAAGATATCAAAAATAATTTCCTTATTCTAAATAAATTGCCTTCTGCTAAGGAATTTCTTAAGGTAAAATACCTCTATGCTCTCCCAGTTAAGATAAATAAAAAAGAGCAATGGATTATATTTAGAAATCAAAAAGAAGTTCAAATCTATGAATATCTTCAATCCCCTAATGATTACAAAGTGAAAGAAAGAATCTTTAATGCGGACATTGAAGGTTATTCTTATGTTCAAAATGAAGGCTCAAAACCTCAGTACATTTCCCTACAAATTCCAAAGAAATGGGTTATTGAAGACAGCAAGATAAAGAGAGAATTAGAAGTTGTTGTAACAGATATTGATCAAGAAAATGACCAACTACTACATGAGTTATATACCAAGGCAAGAGATAAGAAGTAATATTTAAGTTCCATGTTGTGTCTCCTTATTTAATGGAAGAAGAAAAAGTAAAGAAAAAAGTAGCATTGTATATAAGAGTTTCTACAGAAGAACAGGTGGAAATGTATGGAGTTGACCTTCAAAGGAGTTCTCTGATGGGCTTAATAGCCTCTAAGGGGAACAATTTAGAGTTTGCAGGTGATCAGTATGTTTACATAGATGAGGGCGTTAGTGGTACTACAGAACCAGAGGAAAGGCCTGAATTTAGGAGATTGTTAGAGGATATTTCTAGATCTACACAAAGACCTTTTGACGTAGTAGCTGTATACAAGATAGATAGGTTTGCAAGGAGATTAAAGATACTTTTGGAGATATTGGAGATGTTTGACAAAGGTGAGGAGAAAATAGAATTTCTCTCTGCTAATGAAAGCATAGATACCTCTACTCCATTTGGAAGAGCAATGTTAGGCATTATTGGAGTAATTGCTGAATTAGAAATGGAGAATATTAAAGAAAGAACATCTAGTGGTAGAAAAGCATCTGCAGAACAAGGTACATATATGAATACTCCTCCATTAGGATATATAAAGGGTAATGATGGAAAGATTCTAATCCAAGAAGAAGAAAGAAAAGTTGTTGAGTTAATATTTAATATGTTTGTCAGAGAAGGAAGAAATGTTAATGATATAGCAAGATACTTGAAAGAACATAAGATAAAGACACCTCAGGCATACAGATATGAACATAACAAAGAGGAGAAAGGTAGAAGGAAAATAAGTACAGGAGGACCATATGCTTGGGATCCAAGTGCTGTAAGGAACATCCTAACAAATGAGTTGTATATTGGTACACAATATTACAATAAAACAGTAGAAGGTAAAAAAGTACCTAAGGAAAAATGGGGTGTTTATTATCATGACCAAGACTTCATAGACAAAGAACTCTTTAAGAAAGCTCAAGAATATATTTCAGCTAGTACTACTAGATATAAGAGAGTTCAAAAAGAAAGTAGATTATATCTTCTACAAGGTCTTCTTAAGTGTGCAAACTGTTACAACCCTACTATTCATACAGAACCTTATGCTTGGAATGGTTTCCCTAAGAAGGTCAAATCTACAGGTGAAAAAGTCTATTACTACCAATGTAGTTCAAAGAATAGTAATAAAAAAGAAAGAAGAAATATTGATTGTAAGACTATTCCTCTCCCTGCTCTACCACTAGAAAGGCATGTCATAGAGTTTGTAAGGGAATTACTGAATAATCCAAGAGTTGTATTTGAATATCAACAGAATCTCCAATCTAAGAAGGCTGATGTTAGAGCAAAGAAAGATAGATTAAAAATTGTAAAACAGTTATTAAATAGTACTGAGAGTGCAAAAAGAAGGGTTGAAATTATGTATAGAGATGGAGACTACACTAGAGAAAGAAAGATCAAAGAGCTTGAGGAATTGGATGCTCAGTATAGAAGGAATCTTAAGGAGAAGGAAATACTAGAATCTGAATTATCTATATTCTCAAATACAGAGGAATACTTTAAAGCATTTGAACTATTCCAAGAGAAGTATGAGGAAGCAATGGAAGGTTATCTTAATAACAATAATGTTGATTATTTATATGGTCTAATCCACATGATGATCCATGAGATTATTGTGTTTTCTAGACCTAAGAGAAAAACAGACAGTATTTCTGGTCGTAAGAAAGAAGGACAGATGATTCCATATAAACTTAAGATTGTATTGAAAATACCTTCAGAGATGCTTGGAGACTTACTTTTCTCACTATCACCTGAGTCTAAGTTACAGGCAGAAAAAGATGGATGGTGGGCGGTGTAGGATTCGAACCTACGACCCTCTCGGTGTAAACGAGATGCTCTAGCCAGCTGAGCTAATCGCCCTAATCACATTATGTATTATACACCATACAATCTGCCGAGAACAGGACTTGAACCTGCAAGGGATTTAACTCCCACTACCACCTCAAGGTAGCGTGTCTGCCAATTTCACCACCTCGGCTTAATGCAGGTATTTTAACAAATATATATCCCTTTTTCTACAACTACTTACCAAAAGTAAAAGAATCAAGAACATTTAATGCCACATCTTTAGAATCTTCACCATTACCACCCTGTTGATTACTATCCTCTGCAAGGTAATATTCGAGAACATATACAAAGTTAGGACTTACTACAACATATCCATTTAGATCACCTTGTTCAAATATTACATTGAACTCTACTACTGAACGATCCCATTTCTCTACTTTCTTAGTAGTAGATTCTACATTTACACCCTTACTCTCCCATTCAGTAAAATATTGATCACTAGCAGTATCTAGGTCCAAACCATCTTCATTTTTAAATATATCGACAGAAAAGAAATTTTGGTTAGCACAACCCTGTCCACATTGGAAAAAAGTTGGCTCCTCTGGGTCATATGTTACATAGAGAGATCTCTCATATCCAGGAAGATATTGAGTCCAGCTATTAACAACTCCCTTAGTTTCGGAATAGTCTCTTAATGAAACACTCCATATCGATTTTGTTGTTCTTTCATCCTGAAATGCCCATTCATATGTATAGTCAGGTACTTCTACAGATATTTCATACTTGTCTAATTTATACAATCCCCAATCAGGATTTTTTTGTGTATATGTATCGGTACTTACTACTACAATATCCTCTTCTTTGATCTCCTCAGAATTTTCTGTTTTTTGAGTTAACTGTGGTAATAGGTTGTACTCTTTAACTACAAAATATCCTAAAGCTACGGAGAGTAACAGAACTAGAACAAAAAGAAAGACTACCAATGCAGTATTACTCTTTGGTTTACTTTCTACTACATTTGAAATTGGATCCATACAAATATCCTGACAAGTTATTTAAAAATATATCACATATTAATGGTATCTCCTACTTGCAGTCAATATTACATAGTGTAATATTTAAATATTAAATTACAAAAATATATATATGAAAATTAAAAATATAAAAGCAATAGAGATATTAGATTCTAGAGGAATACCAACAATATCAACAGAAATAGAGCTTTGGAGTGGAGACAAAGCAAGAGGAGAAGTACCAAGTGGAGCATCAACAGGAGACAATGAGGTATTAGAATTAAGAGATGGGGATAAGGGTAGATACAATGGTAATGGCGTATTAAAAGCTGTCGAGATAGTTAATACTGTAATTAGAGACGCAGTAGTAGATAAAGATTTTCAATCACAAAGAGAATTTGATCAATTCCTTAAAGATTTAGATGGTACAGAGAATAAATCTAAATTAGGAGGTAATACCATACTCTCATGTTCAATGGCATTTTGTAGAGCAGTATCACAGGCTGTAGGAATAGAATTATACGAATACCTTGGAATGATATATTGGGAGAAAGAATATTCTAAAGACAAGTTTGTATTACCCAGACCAATGATTCTTGTAATGGAAGGTGGTAAACATGGTAACTGGTCTACAGATATTCAAGAGTATATGGTTATACCTAAGGAAGGAGTATTTCCTAACTTTAAAGAAAAGCTTAGAGCTGGTAGTGAAATATTCCATGCATTGCATGATGTATTAGATGAGAAAGGATATTCCGTAGGTGTTGGCTTTGAAGGTGCATATATTCCTAAAGAGTTAAGTGGAAACAAAGAATCCTTGGATATAATTTTGCAAGGTATTGAAAGAGCTGGATACAAACCAGGTGAACAGTTTGAAATAGCGCTTGATTTTGCAGCTTCAGAATTCTTTGATAGGGAAACTGGCAAATATGTTATCAAGAAAGAAAATAAATCTCTTTCTCCTATGGAATGGTATGAGGTACAAAAGGGATGGTATTCACAATATCCTATATATTCTACAGAAGATATGTTTGAACAGAATGGTTGGAGTGATTGGTCAACATTAACAAGAGAGTTGGGTAATTCTTTGCAAGTAATTGGTGATGATCTTTTAGTTACTAATACAAAGCTAATTCAAAAGGGTATGGATGAGAAAGCAATGAATGCGGTACTTATTAAGTTAAATCAGATTGGATCAGTAACAGAGACTCTAGAAGCGATAAGGATGACGGTAGATAACGGTATGAACGCAGTAATATCACACAGAGGTGGAGAAACAAATGATAGCTTTATTGCAGATTTAGTAGTTGGTACATCTGCTCAACAATCAAAATTTGGTGGTCCTGATAGAGGAGAGAGATTAGCTAAATACAATAGGTTATTGGTTATTGAGGATTCTCTTTAGGAAAAAGAAGTCGTGGTAGGGACAATAAGGGGGCGTGCAAGTGCAGGGAAACTTCCCCACTTATAATGTCCCTACCACTGAGTGTGTATGGAAGGATTCGAACCTTCATGCGACAGATTCCGAATCTGTTGCTCTGCCAATTGAGCTACATACACAATCAAAAATGACTCAGGATTATATACTAACACCCATAGTAATGTCAAAGAGAAAGTCTAGGATCTCTATCAAGATCTAATATCTCTTGTTTATCAGTAATATACTTGTTTTGAAGTATATTAAAATATGCACTAACACCAATCATACCTGCATTATCACTCCTAAATTCTATATCAGGGAAATAGTAATTAAGATTGTAAGACCTAACTGTGTTACCTACCTTTCTTAATATCTCTTCACTATTAAATACTCCCCCTCCTACAAATACACTCTTTACTTCAGGATGTAATTGTATTGCTGCTTTTAATTTTATATTTACAGAATCAACTATTGCATCTACAAAACCTCTACAGAAATCATATATCCATTCTCTTTCAGGAATACCCTTCTCTCTTAATTCTTTTGATTTGTACAATGCAGCAGTCTTTAATCCAGAATAGCTGAAATTAAGATCTCCAGAATTTTTCATAGGGGTAGTAAATGTAATAACCCCACTCTTACCTTTCTTTGCAAACTCAGTAACTACAGGACCACCAGGATATCCTAGATTAAGTACCCTACCCACCTTATCAAATGCTTCACCAGCTGCATCATCTAATGTCTGTCCTAATTTCTCATACTCCCCAATCTCTTTAATATATATAATCTCTGTATGTTTACCTGACATTAGTAAACCTAATGCTGGAAATGAATTAACTAATTCATCATCACTTACTAATCCATTACCCTTTGAATTAAGAAGTAAGGATGAATACATATGACCTTCCATATGATTTACAGGTACTAAGGCTTTGGAATATCTAAGAGATATATCTTTTGCATATTTAATACCTACTTCTAAATCTATTGCTAAACCTGGTCCATATGTTACAGCTATGTAATCTACATTGTTAATCATTCCTGGATTATTCTTTAGTGCAAGGTTATATACTCCCTCAATATTCTCTTCATGTAATCTTCTGGCTAGATCTGGTACTACACCACCGAATTCTGAATGCAATTCAATCTGAGATGACAACTCACTACTTATTACTTCTCTACCTCTTAGTAATGCTACAGAGGTATCATCACAGCTAGTATCGAATGCTAGTATTAATGGCTTTTGTTTTAGTAATTCTTTAGTTAGTACCATATTTAATCTACTTTTGTACCTCCCCATTCCACTACTGTAAAGCCTTTTCTTTCAAAGCCTGAAAGCTTTTGTTCCTCAACCTTTATTGGTTTCTCAAGAGGTTTAAACACCATGAATACTCTTAATATTGAATCAGGTGTTGGATTTATTGCTAATTTTGCATTATCGGTATACTGCTCTTGAGAAAAGTGTACTAAGTTATATTCATTATCCTGCATCTGTGGATACCAATATACAATAAATTCATTGTATTCCCTTGGAGTAAGTCCTATTTGTGCTAACTTCTCTTGTAAAAACTCTTTTGAATCCTCTCCTCTTACAACAAAACCTGTTGAAAGGTCCCATTTAATAGCTTTACTAGGGATACCCTCCCAGAAAATGTAACTATACTCCTTGTTATCCTCTAAATTAATAATTCTTCCTTCTGGATATGCAATAACACTCCATCCGTTAATATTTTGATTATAGTTTGGATAGTCAGCAACTATTTTACCTTCATACTCTAGTTGAACCATTACATTTGTTTTAGATTCTGGGTAAAGATAAATGACGGGTTTCTCAATTATCATATTTTCATCGAAAGAGTCTGAATCAGGATTTACGGTATCTTGCTTACTCTCATCAGAACAAAGTATTTCAATACCTAAAAAATTAGGTATATATCCAAACTTAGTAAGTAATGCCCATCCTATTAATATGCCAAGGAAACACATCAAAATGGCTAAGAACAAAGGGGATTTAACAATCTGCGATGTAGAATTTACTTTTTTCATCTAATTAGAATATAAAATATGTAATTATTTATAACAGATATTAGTTAGTACCATATATCTTAATCTCTCTTTCTTCTAAGGACATATATTTAAATGTTACTTTATACATTGGTATATTATTTTTACGACAAATATCTTCTATCTCTTGATAGAATTTATCAGCCCACTCTACTACAACTATGTTACCCATATTTATATGCTCTATCAACCCAGATCTATTTAAATCTTGTTCATCCATTAATCTCCATGTATCCATATGTGCAAGTACCCTATCTTTGTATGGATATTCATTAATTATTGTATATGTGGGAGAGTTAACTAACTCATCTACCCCGAGTCCTACTCCAATACCTTTTGTAAATTGAGTTTTACCTGCTCCTAACTCTCCACTTAGTGCTACTAATATACTTCCATTACTCTCACTTAGGTATTCTTTTGAGAATGATTCTCCCATAGAGATTGTTTGGAGTGGATCATTGGTAATTCTTTCTTCGAGTAGTGTACTCTGTAATATGGCATCCTCAAATTTATGCTTACCCTCTCTCAATACAGTTAGGGTATTCATTGTGGTATCTAGGATTGTAGATGGTACATTTCTTTGTAACTCTCCATCGTCTATGTACATATCTATTAGTTTTTCACTCTTCTTAGGTAAATCCTTAATTAGTTGATCTATACTGTATGGATGTGGTTTGTATGATACATTTGCGGATGTAGCTGTAATTGGTCTTCCAAATTTCTCTATCAATTGGAGTGTAAATTTGTAATCAGGTATTCTAATACCCGTAGATCCCTGTTTTGATACTACTGGAGGATTAAGATTGCCATTGTTAGTAGATACTACAGTTATTGGACCTGGTAGGTAATTCTTGTATATATTTAATGCCATATCATTTAGAGTTACATATTTTTGAGCCATCTCTATGTCAGAGACAGCAATGGAAATTGGTTTAGAGCCTCTAAATGTTTTGTATGCTAGTAATTTAGAAAGTGCTTTGTCATTTGTAGCATCAGCTGCAATACCATAGCATGTCTCTGTAGGATATATTACTAGTCCTCCTTCGTTTAATATCTTTACTGCGGTATCAATTACTTCGTCCCAATTATTATTAGTCAGTCTAAATCTCTTCATGGTATAATTATACTAGGAATAGACAGAATTGCCTATTAACAACCTAATTTGAGTATATATTTAATATGTCCCTAGTACACGTAACAGATGCAAATTTCCAAGAGGAAGTATTAGATGCTAAAGGATTAGTCTTAGTAGACTTCTGGGCACCATGGTGTGGTCCATGTAGAATGTTAGGCCCTATCATTGAAGAACTTTCTGAGGAAGTAAAAGATACCGCTAAGGTATGTAAAATGAATGTAGACGAAGAGAGAGAGTTCCCTATGAAATATGGAATAATGAGTATTCCAACAGTAATCCTTTTTAAGGATGGTGAAATAGTGGATACTATGATTGGTTTACAATCAAAGGAATCCTTCTCTGAAGTTATTAAAAGAAATTCCTAAATATCTTTAGAAAATACAACTTGATTACGTCCACCCTCCTTTGCTTTGTAGGTCATTTCATCAGCAATTTGGACAGATTCATCCCATTTCTTTCTTAATTGGGATTCTTTAGAAAGGTACTTTTCAAAGTCTCCTACTTTAACAATATGTACACCGATGGATACAGTAGTAAGGTATGCATGCTTATGATCTTTTATAGATTTCAAGAGTCTTTTAGCTAATCCATATCCAGTACTAACACGTCCTGTAACCTCTTCCACTACAACTAGGAATTCATCTCCACCATATCTAACAGCGACATCCCGTTTCCGAATGGAGTTAGATATTAAATGACTTATCTGATTAATTGCATTATCTCCTGCCCTATGTCCTTTTTCATCATTAATCTTCTTTAGATTATCCATATCTACAACAAGGATACCTAATTCTCTATCAGGGTCTCCACAGTTAAGTAAGCCTCTTACTCTTTCCCAGTATCCATATCTATTAAGTAGTCCTGTTAAGGAATCTTGTTCTGCCATTTGAGCAAATTCCCCTATTCTTCTGTCATGCATTATTTCTCTTTCCCTATTTGAATTAAAGAATTTAAGTGAAAGATATATATTTCCTTCAATATTCTTTAACTCTACATCTACATATTCATCAATATTAAATCTAGGTGAGAGTTTTACAAACTTCTTACTATCTTCTAATCTCATCTTGAATATCATATCTATACGTGGTAAATCTTCTCTAACGAAGAGGTCATAGATATTTTTAACAGAGGATACATTAAACTCACTATTTGTGTTTAATATTACTTCAAGGATATTTCCATCACCATCTATTTGAAATATTGATAGGTCAAGAAATTCTTTAAGTATCTTAATGGTAGGGTTTTCTTTCATATGTTTCGTATTTACGACCTAGATATTGTACCATATTTTTTAATTGAATTTTTAGTATACCTTTGATATACTTCTGCTAGTAATTTTGGGGTGGTAGCTCAACTGGTTAGAGCTTTGCACTGTCACTGCAAAGGTTGCGGGTTCGAGTCCCGTCCACCCCGCCATATTCAACATGTTCCAACAAGACCCGTGCACTATCTTTCAAAACCCTTATGGGGATTGAGTCATCCTGATCTTAATGTATAATGGAAGGTATGTGTAGAAAAGTAAAAATTCCCAATGGAATAAAAACCGTCCTAGTAACAGGGGCAAACAGAGGTATTGGTAAAGCTTTTGTGAACGAATTTGCCCATATGGGTCTTGACTGTATTTTAGTAGGTAGAAACGAAAAAGCATTATTCGAAGTTGCTGAATCCATAAAAAAACAATATGGGGTAAAAACCTGGGTATTTAATCAAGACCTGTCTGTTCCTAATGCGGCACAGAATGTTTATGACTTTTGTAAAGGGAAGAGTATTCAAGTAGATGTTCTAGTAAATAATGCAGGGATGCTAATTTTTCGTCAGTTTGAGACTCTATCTAAAGAGGATGTAGATTCAATTCTCAATCTACATGTACATTGTACAACAATGTTGGCATATCTTTTCGGCAAAGAAATGTTAGATAGGAGAAAAGGTTTTATTATAAATATCTCTTCAGCCTCTGCATGGATGACTTTTCCAGGGACTCAACTATATAATTCTACAAAAAGATATATTCGTGATTTTTCTCAATCTATCTTTTATGAGTTCAGACAGAGTAATGTCGGAGTAACTGTGGTTTGTCCTAGCGGGGTAAATACTAACTTCTTTCCTCTGTCACAAAAACTACGCAAGCTTGGTGTGAGATTGGGACTACTTATTCAACCTGAACGTTTAGTAAAAATTGCAATCAGAAGTTCTTTTACTTTTAGAAAACAGGTCGTGCCTACTTTTTTTGACAACTTTTTTATTTCTTTTGTAAGAGATCTTCCTGATTCAACAATCTTTTGGTTGATGAGTAAGTTTCCACAGTTCAAGTTGAAGAAGCCGAAGAATATACCACCAGAAGTTTAGATAATTTGTTGGAAGTACTGCTTGTAGTATTAATGGAGGGTTGTATAGAGCCTAAGTCCAAATTACTCTTCGGAACTTTATTCCACTTAAACACACGACCGACTTAAAAAAAATTCTCCTGAGGATATTCATATCGGTTTTTCTTTTAAACATAGTTGTTTGTTCTAAACCATTGATATTGGTCATATATTGATTTCTTTATACTCCTTGGTTTGTATCCTAATTCATTGGTAGCTTTCTCATGAGATATATTACAATTGCTTTGTAGTGTTTTAATACTGTATGGTGTTATCAGAGCTCCTTCATCAAAAAAAGATAGTATTGTACCTATGAATATACATAACTTGTCTGTAAGTATTTTGGTTATACCCTTCATATCTGAAAATTCTCTTAGATATGATGCATAGATTGGCATGGTTAATACCTCTCCTGAGAGTATATATCTTTCTTCATATTTCTTCAGATCATATGCTTTCAGTATGGCACTTACTACATCTCGTACATCTACATAGTCATATTTACCACAAACGGTAATCTTAAGACCAGATTTTACTAGTTGTATCATACCGGATCCAAAGAATGATGGTCTGTAGTCATATGGACCAGTTACTCCTGTTGGGTGTAAGACTATGGCTTTCAAACCTTTGGATACTTGTTCTTTTACATAGGTAGCTGCGGTTCCTTTGGAATAGTCATAGAGGCCTCTACTTGTTTGTATGTCTGTACATAGTGGGGTGGATTCAGTTATGAGGGATCCATCTTCAGGGGCATTAAATGCGTGTATAGAGCTGGTGTATATCAATGGTAGATTATGTCTCATGCATATGTCCACTATATTCTTAGTTCCTTGTATGTTGGTATTTAGGGTTAAGTCTTTGTCATGGATTGATATATTTATGTGTGCTGCTAGATGGAATATGGTATCTACATCTTTTAATTGGGACTCTAGACTCTCTGGTTCTAATATATCTCCATATATGTATTCACAGTTACATCCTTTGAGGGATTCTAAGTCTGAGGTTTTTCTTATTAATACTTTTACTTTCTCTTCTCTTTTATTTAATTCTTTTACCAATACATTTCCTATTCTACCGGTACCGCCTGTTATGAGGATCATATAGGTATGATTATAATTTATGTGTATATTGTAGCATGAAGGCTTACAGATTTTTCCTTGTATCGTCTTTGCCATATAAATACTTGGGTACCTAACATCTTTTTATATTACCTAGCTTGTTCCATTTTCATTTTACACAGGATGCAGACGCGTATGTCCCGCCAATAATGTAGAAGCAATTTCTATGTTTAGAAAAATAACAAATATTATAGATTCTTATATATGGAAATTTTTCGTTGACATTTCGGGATTTATTGCGACTATAGTATATTTGATTACTTTCTTAAAATGGCTATTCTCTCTTCAAATTAGTCTCCCATTCCAGCTTACTATTTTAATTCTTCCCATTCTTTCAATTATAGTCTTAATAATCAGTAATATTAGGAAATTCTTTTCAAATATTAAAGATTTTCACTTTTCAGAAGAAAAGAAGAAGTTAACAAAAGAATCTTCTAAAATATCTGGTTTAAAAGATATCACTGAAACAATACCTAAAGATCGATATGTTGAAGATTCTTTTAAACATCTCAAAGATGAAGCTAGAAAGTGGTCTGAAGATGTAATATTAACAAGTTTTAGTCTTTACATTGATAGAAAAGATAACAAAATAAAATACACGGTTCAAAGTTCTTTCTACTCTCCAAACAAAGATCTCTCCTATACCTTTTATCTGCCAAGTTATTCTATAGATGGCGATTATGAAGAAGGTTCTAGATATAAAGAGGTTGAAAACAAAGCATTTTTTGAACTAAATCCAAACTGGAGACTTCCACTAGCCAAAATTTTAAAAAAACTAGAAGAACGTGTTAGTACAAATTTCAGCATTCATATGATTTCTCATCACGATGAGAGTGTGTATGCTCATATTACTTTCAAACAAGGAAGGATTAGAAATGAAAGATCTTTCTTAATACAAGGGGGAAACTTTTCTGAGATTGAAAAATCTTAACCAAAGATATCATTTAGTTTACAATTTACTCCATCAACCTGAAAACGGCTATTACAGACAATAAACTCTCCCTCTTTTTTTTTACTGTAATTTGTCTCATTTTAGGTTCCAGACGTGTATATCCCGCCAATTTCAAATTGTTTCAATTAAACCTGTCCACTATGCTTTAAAACCCTTATGGGGATTAAGTTATCTTGACCTAAAAAAGGTAGTAAAGAATCAAGAAGTATAGAATAATACTAAAAGTTACAGTAAATCCTTTTTTCAGAAGATAGTATCCGTATCTTACCTCTAGAGGGCATACAAATCTGAGGTGCAGTATGTCCAAAATCCATATTTTGAACAATAGGAATATCTTTATTATATTTCCTTACAATTTCTAAAATCATTTCTCTCTGTCCCCTCTTATACTCATCCTTCTGTTCATCTGTATTAGGCTTATCAAACTCCCATGCCTTAGGTCTACCTACTAAGAGTCCTTGAATATTACCCAGTATGCCCCTTTCACCTAAAGCCCTGTACACTCTCCTGACATAGTCATGAG
Source organism: uncultured Candidatus Saccharibacteria bacterium (assembly GCA_964502535.1). Classification (GTDB taxonomy): domain Bacteria; phylum Patescibacteriota; class Dojkabacteria; order SC72; family SC72; genus UBA2259. The sequence goes on along the minus strand of CAZCWY010000005.1, from coordinate 4,613 downwards.
AAGGAATCTCCTCAGATGTCTCTAAGAACAATATAATCTTCTTGAATTCCTCTAAACTAGGTATCTCAACATTGTGTCTTAACAATTCATCAATAGATTCAACACACCCACCCCAAAGAATTCCATTCGTATCTTTTTCTCCTTCCCAAGACCAACCTTCATTCTCTTGATATCTCCGTCTTGTATTCAACAACGATGGGTCATTCCATGTTAACCCAATATCATTAAACTCTTCACTTTGTTCAAGTTCAAATTCTCCCTCCTCAAACAATGCATATTTTAAATATTTCACAGTAAAATCATCCATAAAACCCTGCATAGCAAACTCTGTAAACAAAGAACCTCCGTAATATGCAGGTATTCCACATAACCATAGATGATTAATAAAATGTGTATTGTCACTATATCCAAAGAAAGGCTTAGGATTATTAACAAAGATATCTTTAGGTAAGTTTTTAATATAAGTAACTTGATCATCTCCACCAAGCGAAGCAATTACTGCTTTAATACTTTTATCCTCAAATGCTGCTATCAAATCTTTAGATCTTTCGTCACCACTTGCTCCAATTTTATTTGTCGTTGGATATTCAACAGGTACTAGTTCAAAAACCTCTTTCAATCTTTTAAGACCTAATTCATATACATGTGGCCACTTACCAGGAGCAGCAAAGGATGGAGATACAATAGCGACTTTGTCTCCCTTTTTTAGTTTGTTCATTACCATAATGGAATTATATATGAAAATTTATTATTCGGATACCATTCCATACCTTCCGCCATTTTCAACATGTTCCAACAAGACCCGTCCGCTCTCTTTTAAAACCCTTATGGGGATTGAATTATTTTGACCCTAAAAAGAGAAGTTCTCAAAAGTAAGGCCTGGTGGATGAAAAACCTCAAAAAGAGACCTAGAAAAACACTGCTCGGTTCGAAGGAAAAATGTTGATTTAACACAATAATCGTTGTATCCTTAATAATACTTCTTCCGTTCCAGCCCTGTTTCTATTTACTATATTATGTGAATAATTTTGGTATAATTTTTCAATGGATGACAAGAAAGTAGAAACAGTTAAATACTATGATCAAGAAGCAAATTCTTGGTCTGCATCTCACGGGGGAGATGATAAAGAGTCTTGGTGGAAAGATGAAATGACAAGATTCAATGAATATCTTCCAAGTGGTAGAATTCTTGAAATAGGATCTGGTGTTGGAAAAGATGCTGAAGCTTTAATTAGACTTGGTTATGATTATACTGGTACAGATGCTTCTAATGGGTTACTTGAATTAGCAAGAAAAAGAAATCCTTCTGCAACATTTATTCAGAGATATGCTCATGAAATAGAGCCTTCTTTAGGAGAATTTGATGGATTTTGGGCATCTGCTGTTTTATTGCATATACCAAGAGATGAAATGAGAGATTCACTATTAGCAATATCTTCAGTAATAAAAAACGATGGTGTTGGCTTTATTACAATGAAAGAAGGTGAAGGTGAGAGAGTTGATGAGAAAACAGGGAGATTATTTACATATTATAAGGAAGAGGAGTTTACTAATGTACTTGAATCAGCGAATTTTTCTGTACTCGAAGTAGGAAGAAGAGATACCGAAAAAGATAACTGGTTAATCTTTTATGTCAAAAAAGAAGCATAATTAGGTAATACCAGTCATATTGTCAATTAGCTTGACAATTATTTTACATATATTTTTCTTGCTGACTCGTTCAACTCAGGGAACGACGCTCGAACCTTAGTGTCCAGAAATCCTTTACTTGCTTGCTAATATTTTAATTTCGTTCGAGTCCCGTCCACTCCGCCAATTTCAACATGTTCCAACAAGACCCGTCCACTATCTTTCAAAACCCTTATGGGGATTGAGTTATTTTGACCCTAAAAAGTGAAAGTCTCAAAAGTAAGGCCTGGTGGATGAAAAAACCTATATTTCGACCAATTTTTACTACCCCACGGTTCGAAGGTAGAAGGCTTTAACAACATAACAACCTTTTATTCGGATATTTTTCCTAGAATTCTTCTGATATAATAACTGCAAGAAAAAATAAAATTTCTTAATAACTATGCTATGAAATCTGTTGTACTTTGTGGTTCTCGTAGATTTAAACCTGAAATGAGAGAATTTGGCAGAAAACTCAAAGAGAAGGGTATTGTTGTATACGAACCATATCTACATAGTGGAGGAGATGAATGGAAAACTTTATCAGAAGCATATAAGAGATTTATTTTTCTTGGATTAACACATGATCATTTTTACAAAATTAGAAAAGCTGATATTGTATTTGTATATAATAAAGATGGATATATTGGAAATAGTACTACATTAGAAATAGGTTATGCCGTAGCATGTGATAAACCTATATATGCAATGGAAGAAGATAAAGAGGAGGGTTGTAGAAATGTTTTGTTTACAGATATTATAAAAACTCCTACACAATTAATGAAGAAATTAAAATAAGAAATTCCTTCCCTTTTTTATACTGTCTCTTTTGTCTCATTTTCATTTTACATAGGTTCCAGACGTATATGTCCCGCCAATTTCAACATGTTCCAACAAGACCCGTCCACTATCTTTTTAAAACCCTTATGGGGATTGAGATATTTTGACCTTAAAAAGTGAATTTCTCAAAAGTAAGGCCTGGTGGATGAAACGAGTCAAAATAGTGATGATTTTTGGAGCCCTTGGTTCGAAGGAAGAATCCTTATGTAGTACAAGATCATCCCTTTTAAAGAAATGATATAATTAAAGATAATAATATTATAATCATATATATGAACTTCAAAGATAAAGTAGTTGTAATAACTGGTGCTAGTAGAGGTATTGGTGCACAAACAGCAATACAGTTTGCAAAAGAAGGTGCTAAATTGGTGATAGACTATTTTGTATCAGATTACGAACCCGATGCAAAAGAAAATGCTATGGAAGTTATATCAAAGATAAAAGATATCGGATCTGCTGCAATAATGATTGAATGTGATGTTAGAGAGAAATCTCAAATTGAGAAACTAATAGAAGAGACTGAAAAGACTTTTGGCAAAGTAGATATCCTTATAAATAATGCTGGATATGTAAACGATTTACCTATTGAGGATCGAACTCTAGAAGAATGGCACAGAACAATTGATACTAATCTGTTAGGTACTTATCTATGTACCAAACTCATATCTAAGAATATGAATGATGGAGGGTCAATTGTTAATGCAGCATCTACAAATGGTATATATTACAATAATCCAGAATCTATAGATTATGATGCCTCAAAGGCAGGAATTATTAATTTAACAAAGAACTTTGCTAAAGAATTGGCTCATAGAAGAATAAGAGTAAATGCTACTGCACTGGGTTGGGCAGATACAGAGATGAATAGACAATTACCAAGGGAACTTCTTGAAGAAGAAATTGCAAAAACCTACCTTAAAAGATTTGCATCTGAAGAAGAAGTAGCAAAACTTACACTATTCTTAGCCAGTAGTGATTCTAGTTACATCACAGGAACTACCGTAATCATAGATGGTGGAACTAGTTTATAGTTTGTTTTTTCTAGGTTCCAGACGTGTATGTCCCGCCAATTTCAACATGTTCCAACAAGACCTGTCCACCCTCTTTCAAAACCCTTATGGGGATTGAGTTATTTTGACCTTAAAAACTGAAATTCTCAAAAGTAAGGCCTGGTGGATGAAAATAGTCAAAAAAGAGATGTTTTTAAGAGCTCTTGGTTCTAAGGTAGAAGCCTTATATGATACAATTATCAAATATGAATATAGATACACAAGGATTAATAAATATTGTTAAAGAATGTAACAATGTATTACTTAAATACAGGAATACAAATATATCCAAAGATATTAAGAGTGACGGTTCTGAAGTCACAAAAGCAGATATTGAGGTAAATGAAATATTACAAAACTACTTTAAAGAAAAATATCCCGAGTGTGGTATTGTCTCTGAGGAATTAGATAAAGAGTGGAAAGAGTATACATGGCATATAGACCCATTAAATGGAACAAAAGCATATTTGAATGGAAAAGATTCCTTTAATATTTTAATAGGTTTAGTATATAAAAATAAACCAATATTTGGATTAATATCCCATCCTGTTTATAACAAGATATATATTGGTGGTATTAATGAGAAACCAAGAGTAATACAAAAAAACAATGAAACTCCCCTTATTAAAAGAAAAATCATAGAAGAAAACCTACTCTTCACTCCTTCTGAGAATTGGGAGAATGTATTTACTAAATTATTTAAAAACAATCCTGAATACAAGTTAGTTCACACAGATGAATTAGGTAATGAATTTAAAGATCCAAGAATCCATATAATTGAAGGTGGAATAAATTTACAAATCAATAGTAACTTTGGAGCGTGGGGAACTTGGGATATATGTGCTGGACATGCAATACTTTCATCAATGAGCGGGATAATGACTGATTATTATGGTAATGATATTGATTACTCAAAACCTATGCTTGATAATGGATTTATAGCTTCTGATACTTTAGAAAGGATTAACAAACTTAATTGGGTTAGAAATTAACTAATCCCTTTTTTATACTGTCTCTTTTGTCTCATTTTGGGTTCCAGACGTGTATGTCCCGCCA
>CAZCWY010000004.1:21056-27964 GCA_964502535.1 uncultured Candidatus Saccharibacteria bacterium | reverse complement strand
TTAAACACCCTACTCTCTTTCATAGATATCATAAAGATATCTTTAAGCATTCTAGAGACTTCTTTAATATTTGCAGAAGTAGAATCAGATCTATTCTTGTTTAAATAGAAAGGTATTACAGACACTTCATATCCTATCTTTCCTATCTCACTTAATATCTCTGAGTCAATGGCAAATCTATTTACCTTTAAATTAGGTAATATCCTTTTTATTAATTCTTTTTTGAATAATTTTAAACCACAACCTACATCTGTAATATTTTTAGGTAATCTTAAAAGAAGTTTGTTAACAAGAATTAATCCATAAGAGATTATTTTTCTACCTAAAGTCATTTCAATATTAGACTCCTTATGTAATTTTGAAGGAATAACGGCCATTACAGAATTTTTTCTAATCTCCTTAATAGCATAAGCTAAAGATCTAATTTGGATGTCTGTATCTGCATCAATAAACCCTATTACATCTCCAGTAGCTTTTTTCATTCCGTATCTTACTGCATATCCCTTACCTTTATTCTCTTTATACCCCAATACAAATACCTTCTCTAGTCTGTTTTCTTTAATATATTGTTCTAATATATCTTTTGTATTATCAACATACCCATCAATTACGAAGATGAGTTCAAAATCAGGATTGATTCTAGAAAGATATCCATACAATCTTTCTAATTGATCAATAACTTCTCTTTCTTTTTTGTATGTTGGTAAAACCAAAGATATTTTCATTGAAAAAGATATATATTAATTGATTTGAAATAAAGATGTGCATTTAACAAAAGCCCCCAAAGGGGCAATCTCTTACTATTAGGCAAGAGACTGCTCTTCCTTTTGGCGTTTAACTGTAGACAAAATTGCCATTCCAGTAATAAATGTAATTCCAGCTGCAATGTAGAATATTGAAGTATCCTCAAAACCAGTTGGAATAGGTTCATGAATATATGGGTTATATGGCCCATATGGATTTCCATCTGCAAATACAGTTGATACATTTACTAAGAAAGTAGCTGCAACAGCTAAACTTACTGCAATTGACTTCCTCATATTTAAAGGGCTAGTTAATTTAAATGCAGTATCATTATACTACTGCTAGCCCCAGAAGTCTATACTATGGGTTGTTCTCTCTTAGGTACGCTTCTAAGATTGTGCCTCTTGTTGCAACCTCTTGTGCGTACTGAACACCAATATATCTGTAGTGCCAACTCTCAAACTTATAGCCTGTAATACTTTCATATCCTTTGGGAAATGAAAGTACAAATCCATATTTATATGCATTACTAATTAACCACTTACTTGCATTAGTATTTGCAAACTCATCCCCTAACCTATCTCCTATTTCATTACTACTAAAATCTATTACTGTTCCTAATTGATGCTGACTATGTCCTGGTCTTGCGGAGAAGGTATCTACTAATGCCACATTGTTATTATTTTGACTTAACCAATAGTTATATGTATTTACCTGTGTTTGATACGATCTATATCCTGATACAATACTTAAATCAATACCTTCTGCTTTAGAATCTGTAATCATTCTAGTTAACTCGGGTATTAATATATTCCGAAGAGTATAGCTATCTCCTCTTCTAATACCAGAGTTACTTGCTTTAACCAAATCTGAGGGTGCATATGTACTAGGTAGCTTATATTGCTTATTTACAAGGACTAATAGGTCATTACCATTTCTTTTTGTTGTATAAATATTCTTTGGGTATTCCCACCAATTGGAATTAGAACTAATTGGGGTTTTGGATGGTTCAGTAATTATTGGAGTTTCTAGTACCTCTGTACTATCCTGTGAAGGATTTTCAATCCATTCTATCTCTTCTTCTTTCTCATTAATCTTCTCTTTATCTATTATGAGATCAACGGTTTTAGTCGGGATAAAGAGGATTAACAGAAGAAGTAAGAAGTAAAGTATGCCTTTTTTCATATGTATATTTTACTAGATTTATACATATATATACAGGATATTGCTACTCTACCCTATTTGCATATCTAAAGATTCTCTCTGGAGAGTTGTAATATTTACATGTATACAGGATTAGGTCTGCAGAATAGTCTGTTATGTATGTGCCAGTATTGCCATCGTATATCTCATATTCATACTCTCTTTGATTCCAGTAGATACTTACCCTACTTCCAGGCTCTGTTTTAGGAAGATTGTAAAAGGATATTAAATTTCTCTTTTCTATACTCCAACTGTTATACCCAAACCTATGAGCTGCAAGGATAATTGGTAATGAATCTAATTCAGGAGTGCCAAAATCACTTACTATCCAAGTTCCTTTTGTAAGGGCTTTCTTATACTCTTTACTTGCAGTAATTGGAGAATTAATTCCTACATTAGGAACTAAAACAAAATAGCCTTCCGGAAGATTAGGATCAAATGGAGGTATATTACTTATAGGTGTTTGTTCTTTCTCCTTAATATCATCTTTCTTCTCTATTATCTCTTTTCCGATTTTTGCTTCATCAATACCTACTGCATCTGGATTTAGTCTATACCAGACATATGGAGCTATTGGTATAGCTATTAGTACTAGAGTAATTAAAATGAATGAGAAACCCATTATTTCATACACTTTTAGTACTTTAGTAAAATTCTTTCCTTTTTTCATATGTTTATACATTACCACATATCTTAATTTAAGAAAAAGTGTAGATATTAAGAAATATAGCCTTGAGGAAAATAGAAAGATAAATAGAAGGAGTTATTATTAAATATTAGGTCAGGAAATATATTTTTTAACAAAGTAAAATGTATTAATAAGTTGTAAGGATGAAAAATATGATAAAAGACAAAAACGAGATTGAAAAATTAAAGCAATACATTACAGAATATCTCTTATTATTAGAAAAGAGAATATCAAAAAATGATACACAGATATTAAAACTGTTAGAAAAATTAGAGAAAGAACAGACCAATCAATATATTACCCAATGCGTAGATACAAAGGATATAAAGGTGATCTCATATCTAGATAGCTAGATTACATTATTGCCATTGTTGCAACTTTATCATCTTCGCCAACATTCATTACTTTTACTCCACTTGTTTGCCTACCTAATGTAGGTATTGCATCAATAGAGGATCTAATGACTTTGGATTTTTCTGATATAACTACTATTTCCGCCTTAGGATGATCAAGTATTCTTGCTACTGAAACCTTACCTGTTTTATCTGTTACTCTAAAGGTAAATATTCCTGTACCACCTCTTTTCTGTTTGGTATATTCTGATAACTTGGTCATTTTTCCATATCCATGCTCGGAGAGAGTAAATATTCTATTCTCGTTTGTTCTAATTACACCCATTCCAACAATGAAATCAGAGCCTGTTTTAAACTTCATAGCAGTTACTCCTCTTGTACTTCTTCCTAGTGGTCTTACATCTTTTTCACTGAACCTAATGGATTTTCCTTCTGAAGTAACAAGTAATATTTCATCATCTCCAGTAGTTGGTTTTACCCAGGTAAGTTCATCATTAATTTCTAACTTTATTGCTGTTAAACCATTAGCTCTAATCTTTTCAAATTGAGAAAGATCAGTCTTTTTTATTACTCCTCCTTTAGTTACCATTAAGAAATATTTAAAGTCTTTCTTTTCAACTACTCCATTTAAATCTTGTTTCTCTTGAATTTCTTCTGAACCCATGACACCACCCTTTGGATCTCTAGTTAGTATAGAGGTAATTATTTCATTTTGATCTAGTTGTACTAGATTGATTAGAGGAATACCCTTCGCTGTTCTACCATATTCAGGGATTTCAAAAATCCTAGTACTAAATACTCTACCCTTGTTTGTAAAGAGTAGAAGTTCATCATGTGTATTACAAAGTAGTACATGTTCAATGAAATCACCCTCTTTTGTATCACCACCAGATATACCTTTTCCACCTCTATGTTGTGTTTGGTATGTAGATGGGGGTACTCTTTTAACATATCCAGAGTGAGTAATGGTAATTAAGGTTTCTTCCTGTGCAATCATATCCTCCTCAGAGATCTCATTTATTTTTCCTTTTACTACTTTGGTTTTTCTTTTATCACCGTAAGCCTCTTTTATTATCTTTAAGTCTCTATCAACAATTTCTAATATTTTATCTTGACTGTCTAAGATGTCGTTATATGCAATAATGTTTTCTTTAGTTTCTTTATAGTCATTTTCTAATTTCATTCTCTCCAAAGCAGCTAATCTACGAAGTTGCATATCTAATATTGCTTGTGCTTGAACCTCCGTAAACTTAAATTTATCCATTAAGTTTGTTTTAGCACTCTCTTGTGTTTTAGAACCTCTAATGGTTGCTATCACCTCATCTAAGAAGTCTAATGCTTTTAGCAAACCCTCAAGTATATGTGCATGATACCGTGCTTCTGCTAAATCATATTCATATCTTCTAATTGTTACAGTGATTCTAAATGAAAGGAAAAGCTCTAACATTCTCTTAATTGAGAGAGTTATTGGTTCTTGCTCTACTAATGCAATCATATTTGCATTAAAGGTCTTTTGCATCTCTGTATATTTATACAGTTTGTTTAATACAGCCTTAGGTTGAGCATCTTTTTTAAGTACAACAACTACTCTAATACCATCCTTATTTGATTCATCTCTTAAATCAGCAATACCAGTGATTTTTTTGTCTCGAACTAAATCAGCTATTTTTTCAATCATAAAGGCCTTGTTAACCTGGTATGGAATCTCTGTTACTACAATTTGATATCTACCATTTTTGCCTTCAACAATTGAAGCTTGGGCTCTTTGTAATATTCTCCCTCTACCCGTAGAGTAAGCATTTAGAATTTCGTCTCTATCATATATTGTTCCACCTGTAGGGAAATCTGGTCCAGGAACTATATCAATTAATTCTTCAGGGGTAATATCTGATTTGAAATCAGGATATATTACCTCTTTAGACTTTTCTAATCTTTGTGATATTTCTTCAATCAATTTTGGATATTCGGGTAACTTTGTATCTACATAGCTTTCTAGATACTCCTCTGGTTTGGAGTTTAAAGTTTGAGGTATTATTTCCTTAGCTTCTTTTGCTTTTCTTAGTTCATTGTATATTGCTACTCCCTCCCACTTATTCTTCCTCTTTATCATTTCTGAAAGGGCATCTACTAATTCTCCGATATTGTGTGGAGGAATTTGTGTTGCCATACCTACTGCAATACCTTGACTTCCGTTTGCCAAAAGATTTGGGAAAAGTGCAGGTAATACTGTTGGTTCTAATCTAGTACCATCATAGTTTTGAACAAATGTTACTGTACCTTTGTTTAAATCTTTTAGTAGTTCAGGAGATATTTTACCTAATCTTGCTTCTGTGTATCTCATTGCAGCTGCAGGATCTCCATCAATTGAACCGAAGTTACCTTGTCCCTGTACTAATATGTACCTAGTAGAAAATTCTTGAGCTAGTTTAACCAGTGTAGGATATACAATACTTTCACCATGAGGATGATAGTTACCAGAAGTATCACCACAAATCTTTGCACATTTTCTAAAATGTGAAGTAGGACTTAATGCTAAGTCGTTCATAGCAACTAATACTCTTCTTTGAGATGGTTTTAATCCATCTTTTACCTCTGGAAGTGCACGAGCAACAATTACGGACATTGAGTAATCTATATAGTTGGATTTCATTTCATCAACAATAGATCTCTGTGCTACCTCTCCAGGTTTAAATGTTAGATCAAAATCCAGATCAGCATCTTCTGCTACAACAGTACTATCAGAAGGTTCTTGATTTTCAATTTCAACTATCTCTTCTGCTGTTTTTATAATATCTTCATTTTCTGCCATTACTTTATACGTCTAAATTAGCTTTTTTAGCATATCTTTGAATGAATCTTCTTCTTGGAGGAACTTCATTTCCCATTAACATTTCAAAGACCTTTTCGGCCTCTTCCCCATCATCTATTTGGACTCTCTTTAATGCCCTATTCTCTGGATTCATAGTTGTTTCCCATAACTGATCAGGGTTCATCTCTCCTAATCCTTTAAATCTATTTGAAACTGGAGTTTTACCAGCATTTTTTGCTTTCTTAATAAAAGCATCTTTCTCAATATCATTTAAGAAATAGAATTTCTTTTTACCAATCTCTACCTTATGTAAAGGAGGCTGAGCAACATATATATACCCCTGTTCTATTAAAGGTCTAAAAAATCTGAAAAGAAGAGTAAGTACTAAGGTTGTTATATGTAAACCATCTACATCCGCATCACTCATGATAATGACCTTGTGGTATCTCAATTTTTCAACATCTAAAGAAGTTCCTATTCCTACACCCAATGCAGTAGTAATATCTTTAAACTCGTTATTACCCAATACTCTATCTACTCTATATTTATTAGTATTAATAATCTTACCTCGAAGGGGAAGAACGGCTTGTGTATGTCTATCCCTACCCTGTTTGGCACTTCCACCTGCAGAATCTCCCTCAACAATATACAGTTCACATTCTTTTGGGTCATTACTAATACAATCTGCCAATTTACCAGGTAAAGTAGTACTTTCTAAAGCACTTTTTCTAATAACTGCATCTCTCGCAGCTTTGGCAGCAGCTTTTGCTTTGTAAGAAAGAATTGCTTTATCTAATATGGATTTAGCCTCTTTTGGATGTTCGTCAAAATATACTAATAATTCGTCTCTTATTACCTTGGCTACAGCATTTTTAACCTCTGGATTATTCAATTTTATCTTTGTCTGACCTTCAAACTGTGGGTCTGTTACCTTAACGGAGATTACAGCAGTAAGACCCTCTCTTACATCATCACCATTTAAAGAAGTTGCTAAACCTTTAAGTAAGTCTGATTTTTGAGCATACGTATTAATTGCACTAGTAAGTGCTGTTCTAAAACCTGCTAAATGAGTACCACCCTCTGGGTTAATGATATTATTTGTATAGCATTT
>CAZCWY010000004.1:8277-20956 GCA_964502535.1 uncultured Candidatus Saccharibacteria bacterium | reverse complement strand
AACCTGCTAAATGAGTACCACCCTCTGGGTTAATGATATTATTTGTATAGCATTTCACATTTTCATCCATACCATTGGTGTATTGAATTGCTGCCTCTACAAGTACTCCTTCGTTTTCCTTTTTAACATAGAAAGGTATTTCATTCACAAGTTTTTCATCTATGTTCATAAAGAGAACATATGACTTGATACCATCTTCGAAATATACATCGAAAATTACATTCTCTTTACCATCTTCCACTCTCTCATCAGTAATAGATATCTTTAATCCAGCAGTTAAATATGCGTGCTGTCTACACTGTCTTACAATCTCTTTAAATTCAAAATCTGTTTCAGTAAAGATTGTGTCATCAGGTAAGAATCTATGTTCTGTTCCAGTCTCACCTCCTTCTACTTTGCCAACTTTTTTAATTGGAGCTTGAGGTCTGCCTTTTTTGTACTCCTGTTGATATACGTATCCATCATTCCACCTTACTGTAGTAATCATCCATTCAGACAAAGCATTAGTACACTTCATACCAACACCGTGTAAACCTCCAGACACTTTATATGCACCCTGTTCAAATTTTCCTCCTGCGTGTAAGTTAGTCATTACTGTTTCTAAAGTAGAAACTTTTGTTTGAGGGTGAATTTCGATTGGAATACCTCTCCCATTATCCTTTACAGAAATTGAACCATCTTTATGAAGTGTAACCCATATTCTACTGCAATATCCTCCTATTGCTTCATCAACAGAGTTATCTAATATCTCTGTAAATATATGGTGTAAACCATTCCTATCAGTTGACCCAATATACATTGCTGGTCTTTTCCTTACAGCTTCGAGTCCTTGCAAGACTTGAATACTAGATGCTTTGTAATCACTTTTGGGAGCCATTATCTATCTGTATTAAATTATTATTCTTTAAAGCCAAGTTATATTCTAATATATTATAGGGCGAAATGTTAAGAGGCAAATTAGCTTGTTAATATAAGGAAAAGGTTTTCGAGGAGTAATCTCCTATTCCCATTTGCTTCTATTCTCTTTCTAGTTTTTAAAACTTCTTGGATATTATCACATATCTGTTTTGTTTTCCTGCTTTGATCTAAAGCTTCCTTAAAAAGTTGTTGATAGTACAGCTCAAAATCAAGTATTAAGGAGTCTGTTTTTTCTTTCTCTTTAGCAATTTTTTCTATTTGAGAGAATGCCTCAATCAAATTTAGATTTAATATTTCTGGCATGTTTTGAGTTTCCCTCTCTACATTTGTTTCTTTAGTATATATCCTCTGAGCTCTTGATATTATTGTGGGTAAAAGGTTTTTCTCATTATCTGTAATCAATATGTATGCTGTAGAACTATTACTTTCTTCTAAGGTCTTAAGAAATGAGTTTTGAGCTTCTACAGTTAATTTCTGTGCATTAAATATTAAAGCAATTTGTACAGATTCAACATATGGAGTAAAAATCATCTCCTTCTGTAATTTCTTAATATCTTCTATTCCAATACTTTTTATATTTTTACTGTCTACTGTGTGTACATCAGGGTGTTGAGATGTTAATACTTCTTCGGATATTTCTTTATTCCAAAGTTTACTGACTATTTCAAGTAATTTTTCTTTTATACTCTCAGTCGAGTTTCCGATTATTAGGTATGTCATGTAGATATATTTTATCACATTTGTGAGCAAAAATCTCTTAATTGGAACATCTAAAAACATTGTAATATCAATGATTTAGATATTGGTCTGCAAGTAATTTTTGAAATTAAGTTATAGGTCGTGCAAGTAATTTTGTATACTGCTATTATAGTCTTAAGAGTAATTTAAACTGCTTTTTTTTGTGGTCCAAGAAACTCTACTTACATATTTACAAAGACAAGGTGTAATTAGTTCTGCCGATGCTATTAAAGTACAGCTTGAGAGAAGTCGTTCACCAAAAAATGAAGAGACCATTATTAGAGAGATGGATCTTGCTGATGATCTTTCTATTGTAAAAGCTAAATCTGCCCTATTTAATATCCCGTATGTTGATTTAATTGAAAATGATGTTCCAGAAAGTGTCATAGCTGAAGTACCAATTGATAATTTAAAGAAGTATAAGGTGGTACCTTTTGAAAGAGGTGACAACTATGTTAAGTTAGCAATGTTTGACCCTTTTGATGTACAAGCTACTCAAGCACTTCAGGGAAAATATCCACCAAATACAAAACAAATTGTATATATCACTACAGAAGATGGACTCAACTTTGTTTTAGATAGGAGGATGGGAGATGTTATGAGTTCTGAAGTTACGCAAGCTTTAGAGGATGCAGATGTTCCTGTTCAGGAAATTAATGAAGATCCTAGTTTAATAGATAGTATTGATTTAAAGAATGCCCCCGTAGCAAGAATTGTTAATTCAATAATGCAATATGCCGTTATTTCTAAAACCTCTGATATCCATATTGAACCAATGGAAACTAGATTGAGAATTAGATTTAGAATTCATGGTGTTATGACCGAAAGGCTATCACTTCCTAAAGTATTGGCACCAGCAGTAGTATCTCGTATAAAAATTATGTCTAATTTGAAAATTGATGAGAAAAGAGTTCCTCAAGATGGAAGATTTCAAATTAAGGTTAAAAATGCAAAGGTTGATATCCGTGTTTCTGTAATGCCAATGATTCATGGGGAGAAGGTAGTTATGCGTCTTTTAGAATCTGATACATCTGGAATAACTCTAGAATCAACAGGAATGAGAGGAAATGCTTACAAGATTTTCTTAGATGCATTAACAGTAACTAACGGTATCGTTTTAGTAACAGGACCAACTGGTAGTGGTAAAACTAGAACATTGGCATGCTCACTAATAAAAGTAAATGATCCTGGTGTAAATATAATCTCTTTAGAAAATCCAGTAGAAATTAGAGTTCCTGGAGTTACTCAGGTGCAGATTAATCCAGATGTGGGTTTAACATTTGCAAACGGTTTGCGATCTGTACTAAGACAAGACCCTGATATTGTAATGGTTGGAGAGATTAGAGACCAAGAAACAGCAGAGCTTGCAATACAAGCATCTTTAACAGGTCACTTAGTGCTTTCAACTCTTCACACGAATAGTGCTGCAGCCGCAATTCCAAGACTTTTGGATATGGGTATGGAGCCATTTTTACTTGCTTCTACGATAAGGGTATTGGTAGCTCAGCGTTTACCTAGAAAAATATGCTCAAGGTGTATTAAGGCGGTACCAGCTACTGCTGTTGAGATAAAAGAGATTAATGAGGCTCTTTCTGGTATTAAAAATTTCGATTTAATAAAGTACTTAACTCAAGTTATTAATGCAAAGAAAGCAAAAGGAGAGGAAGGTTCAAGTGCTCTTAAAGTCCCAGAGATTGGACCAGATGGACAACCAATAATATATCTTTACGAAGGAACTGGTTGTGACAGATGCGGTGGTTCTGGCTACTCTGGTCGTATTGGTATTTTTGAGGTCTTGGATGTCACAGATAAAATAAGTAGAATGATTATGGGTAATGTTACTGCAAAGGATATCGAAAACGAAGCAAGGGAAAACGGTATGATTACAATGACTCAAGACGGCTTTTTGAAATTACTCGAAGGAATTACAACTATTGAGGAAGTCCTTAGAGTGTCAAAAGAATAATTTTAGGTTATAATAAAAAAGAATGGAAAATAGTACTGCCCAAAATACTACGGTTACATATCCTGACTTTGCTCAGGCTACGACGATTGTTACACCAACTCCTCTCTCAGATTCTAGTAAACAAGGTGTCATTCCTCCTGTTGTTCCACCTACTCCAGTGATAGAACCAATCATAGATGACTTAAGTAATATTCAAGAGGCTTTACCTATAAATAACCCTTCTAATGTTGCACCTTTAAGAAGCATAGTTGATAATAACCTAC
Organism: uncultured Candidatus Saccharibacteria bacterium; assembly: GCA_964502535.1. GTDB lineage: Bacteria > Patescibacteriota > Dojkabacteria > SC72 > SC72 > UBA2259. The sequence goes on along the minus strand of CAZCWY010000004.1, from coordinate 17,071 downwards.
AAGATATAATTCCAGGAGAAAAAATCCCAAAGGCAATGGTTAGAGATCCTAAAGTAAGAAATCTGTCTGAACCTATTGATGTAGATGGAGATGGACAAACTGTACCTTCATTAACAAAAATGTCAGATACTACAAAGATAGATGAAATGCTTAGATACGCGATAGATCATAATGCATCTGATTTGCATATTACTGCTGGATATCCACCAGTTGTTAGAATAGATGGAGAATTAATGGAGATAAGTGAAAGTATTATTACACCTAAGGAAGCTGAAGAAATAATATTACCAGTACTTAGTGAAGAGAAGAGAGAGCTTTTAGAGGTAAATAGAGAAGTAGATTTAGCATATTTTCATGAGGGTGATGCACCTTCTAGATTTAGGATAAATGCATATTACACAATGAAAAATATGGCTGCTGCTTTTAGGCTTATTCCTTCTCGTGTAAGAACCTTAGATGAACTCTTTTTACCAAATATATATCATCAATTAGCAAAGTTAAAACAAGGCTTTATTCTTGTTACTGGTCCAACTGGACATGGAAAAAGTACTACTCTTGCTGCAATTCTTGAGGAGATAAATACTACTAGATTTGCACATATAGTAACTATTGAAGATCCAATTGAATATGTATTTGAAGGAAAGAAATCCCTTATTGATCAAAGAGAAATGAATGATGATACACACTCTTGGCCAATAGCACTTAGAAGTGCTCTAAGACAAGATCCAGATGTAATACTTGTTGGAGAGATGAGAGATTATGAAACAATTGCTTCAGCTATTACACTTGCAGAGACAGGGCATTTAGTATTTGCTACACTTCATACAAACAATGCTGCTCAAACTGTAGATAGAATGATAGATGTATTCCCTAATAACCAACAAGCACAGATTAGATTACAGCTTTCGAATATATTAGAAGCCATTGTTGCACAGAGATTAATACCATTAGAAAAAGGTGGAAGAAGAGCTGTATGTGAAATTATGGTTGCAAATCCTGCAGTTAGAAATATGATTAGAGAGGGTAAGACTCATCAGATTGATAATGTTATTAGAACGAGTTCAGATATTGGTATGGTCTCATTAGAAAGATCCTTGGTCAACTTAGTCCGAGAGGGTGCTATATCTGTTCAAAAAGCTCAGGAATATGCAGTATTTCCTGAAGAAGTATTAAGATTACTTAAGAGTTAATAAATATGCCAAATTTTACCTATTCAGCTAGAAACAATCAGGGAAAAGAACTAAAAGGAAAGATTGAAGCCAGAGATGGACAGGCAGTTGTAGAGATATTACAAGATAAGGGGTTGGTTGTTGTAAATGTAAAGGAACAGGCAAGTATTGATTTAGAGTCTTTGGGACAGATTAATATCGGTGGAGTACCGATGAAGGATAAGGTTGTATTTATGAGACAGCTTGCAACAATGGTTGGTGCGGGTCTTCCAATAACAAGGGGGCTTCAGGTAATGGAACAACAGATTTCTAATCCTTTATTTAAAAGAGTAATTACACAAGTAAAAACCTCTGTTGAGGCAGGTAAGAGTCTTGCAGAATCTTTTAGAAACTCCGATGAGGTATTTGATGATATAACAATCAACTTAATTGAAGCTGGAGAATCTAGTGGTAATTTAGATGAGATATTAAATAAATTAGCCGTAGAGTTGGAAGAGAGCAAAAAATTGCAAGGGAAATTAAAAGGAGCACTTACCTATCCTCTTATACTTTTGGTTATTATTGTTGGTGTTATGGTATTAATGATGCTTGTACTTGTTCCTGCTATGAGTGATATCTATTCAGAATTTGGTGGGGAGTTACCTACTATCACAAGAGTTATGGTTGCTATGAGTGACTTCTTTCTTAATTTCTGGTGGGCAATGGTTATAGTCATATTAGGTCTTCTAATTGGTTATAAAGTTTGGGTTGATACTCCTAAGGGAAAAAGAACAAAGGATAAGATTGTACTTAAAGTCCCAATTATGGGAATGATTATATCTAAAATGCAGATAGCACAATTCACAAGATTATTGGGATTGTTACTTGGAAGTGGTTTGTCCATTATCAGAGCATTAGAACTTACAGCAATGTCACTTAGTAATGATATGTTTAAAGAGGTAATTCTTGAAGCAAAAACAGAGGTAGAAAGGGGAGGCTCTTTAGCTTTACCAATTGCTAGGAGTGATTACTACCCCCTTATCGTTAGTAGTATGATTGCTGTTGGAGAAGAGACAGGTGAGCTAGACACTGTTTTAGAGAAAGTTTCTCAATATTACAAAGAGGAGGTTGATCAGGCAACAGAAAATATGTCTTCTTTGTTAGAACCTATTTTTCTTGTAATCATGGGTCTTGCTGTAGCGTTCATAGCTTTGGGTGTATACACCCCTATGTTCCAACTTTCAGAGGTTATGGGTATGGTTGTTGACTTTGTGAATTTAATCGTATAAGTTATATATATTAATTAAATAATTTTTTATTTTATCTAAACTAATGAATAGAAAATATTCAGGTTTTACACTAGTAGAGATGCTTATCGTAATGGGTATCATCATTATCCTTATGGTAGTAGGTATCACTGCTGGAAGATTTGCTATCAATAGAGCAAATGATGTAGCACATAAGAATGCTGTAGATCAGATATATACCTCTCTTCAGGCATATTATACAGACGAGAGAGAGTATCCTGATACTACGAATCTAACTTTGTGCCCAGGAGGTTCATGTACAGTTGCAATATTAGTGGGTGATGCTGATACTGCAGGGACATTGGTACCATATATTGACTTAAATGCTTTTGATGGAGGTTCCAAGGCATCTTATTTTTATCAAGTAGGTGGTGATGGTGGAAATCAGGCTGTATTAGTATGTGTTACCTTAAGAGGGCCATCAGTAGAAAATAATGATAAGGATGATGGTGAGGTGTACTGTAATGGAAATGGAATCGGAGAGACTGATATTTGGGGTGGGGTTGTTACAAAAAAGACAATAACCCCCGCAGATACTACTGCTTGGCCAACATTTGCAAGTGGTGGTTCTGAATGGGACAATGGATGGCAGACAGAGTAATTATTAAGAAGTAATTTAGAAACTTAGCCCCCTCATTTCGAGGGGGTTTTCCTTTCATATTTATTTAAAATATATATAATGGGTATATGCATATATATTTTACATTCATAATGTATATATTAGGTCTAGTATTAGCTAGTTTCTTAAATGCCTTAATATATAGAATAGATAATGGATATAAATATCCAGATATCTTTATTAAAGGGTCTCATTGTGAGAAATGTGGTAAATTACTAAAGACATACGAGCTAATACCAGTACTCTCGTATCTCATATTTAAAGGTAAGTGCTCTATATGTAAATACAAAATACCACTGTATTACCCTATCTCTGAGTTTATGTTAGGTTTAGGAATGGCAAGTATATATTACTTTTCATTATCCCCTATTCTATATTTGGTTTTAATCTTTTTCTTCTGTTTCTCTTACTATGACAGGATATATAATGAGATTTCTAAGATATTGGTACATACATTCCTTGGTGTTTCAATTATATATTTTGTTTTTCTTACTCTTATAAATTCTCAAATCCCAGAGAATGCTGTAATTGCAGGAATATTGATCTCTCTTTTTATCATTTTAGTTTCTAAAATATTAAAGAAACCCTTTGGAACAGGAGATCTATTAATATTGTTAGGATTAAGTATGTTCTTAGATATTAAGTTATACATTGGATATATCTATATCTTTTTAATAATATCAACTGTGTATGCTGTATCCAGGATACTTTTAAGAAAAAGTACTTTAAAAACCCCTATACCCCTACTCCCTTTTATGTATATATCTCTTTCAATACTTTTTTTACTAAACAAATATGTAATTGAGTTCCTAGAAAGAATCTTTTATTTGTAATATGTATCACTATTGAGAAGTCGTCTATTATTTGTTAAATTATATTGATACAATATATTACTACTGTCCATGAAGAAAAAGGTTAAATATTTTAAAGGATTTACGTTAGTTGAAGTACTCTTGGTAATGGGTATTTTCATTATTCTCACTGTTATTGGATTTAATGGTTTTCTTACTATTAGAGAATCATTTATTGCTAAAGAAAATGTTGAATTAATTATTCAAGACATTGAGAGTATTAAACTAAAAGCAATGAATATGGAGGGTGGTAAGGAAGAAACATGGATATATGGATTTGGAATAGACTTTACAAATGTTGTTGAATCTTCATCATCTGAAGATTATGAATTTTTTAAATGGTGTTCACCAGTAACTGAATTCGAAAATATATTAGAGGTTTCTGGAACGGATTACAGTTTAACTGGGGGTATTTTACCAAATTTATATCCAGGAGATGTTAACCAGATAATGACTTCTATTCCTGTTCAAATCTGTGGAAACAATGTAACAAACTATCAAAACGGCAGTATACCATCTTGCTACTTTCCTGAAGGAGAGTGTATCTATTCACAGACCGGTTTAATTCATATTAAAGGAGAACAAATTACTCTATTGGATAGAGGAGCTAAGCAGATGGAGATATTAGATTCTGACAGTGATGGGGTAATACCTGCTTTTGTTGTCTTTGAATCATTAACAGGAAGGGCAATGATATATAACAGACCAGAAGGGATTAATAAATTTGGCTCAGTTGAAAATTATTTACCAGATGCTACCTTCAACAAAAACAATATGGTTCCATTGGATATTGTGTTGCATAGGAAAAGAAGTAACAAGTTTGACGTTATAACGATATATCCTCTTTCAGGTGAAGTAATCAATCATGTATATGACGAAAGTGAAACTCCACCCGATCCATCTATCTGTACAAATGAATTAAATTGTATAACGGTAGAGGGGAAAACATACAGAAGATACGGTATTAGAGAGGAGATTGATTCATTTAGAGATTAGTATATTAATGAAGAAGAAATTGAAACAAAAAAAATATGAAGGCATGGGTTTTGCAGAAGCCCTTATTGCTTTAATGATAGCTGGTATGGTGGGTATAGTATTAATGAGAATATCAGCTTCAACATTAAAAGAATTGGCTCAATTAGACATTCAAGATGCAATAGCACAACACGCTGTATCAGCCTCTGTTGATTTGCAAAAAATTGCTTTAGACGATATGACTAGAGAAGATAAACAATTTGATGAAACAAGAGTTATTCAAAATCAATGCTATGGTATTAATTCTCTTGGAACAGAAATAACACCAGAACCAATAGATTGTGATCAGAGAAGTAGTTATACAATAATACCGAATACAGACTATTTTAGAATAATTAAAATAGTTTTAAATACCCCTCAAAAGGCAATATTAGAGATTAAAACGGGTTCATCTAAACTAGGAGGGGAGGCTACTACCAGTACAGATATTAAAGATTATTCATACTTAGTAACAATAGTGAAATGAAAAAAGATATTAAACAATATGAAGGATTTAGTTTAGTAGAAATGCTATTTACTATAGTTATTCTCTTTATTGTAATGCTATTAGTTGCAACCACATTAAATACTGTTATTAAAACTTCTCAAACTGCAAATAGTAAAAATCAGGCAAGAAGTGATGTTAACTATATTATGAATATGTATAACAGATTAATAACCAATTCAGATATTGAAGATATTCATATGTATGATTCTAAAGCTGTTAGAAAGTTTGGGTTTGATGAATATGGTATACCTTCTATTTTAACACCTGGTGTTCTTGGTGAAGCATATACACCATCGACAACAAGCGGGAACGAGATTCATGTAAGATTATTTGGATACTCTACTTGGACATGTTTAGGGTACTTTGAAGATAGTACAAACATTAATCCAGTTACTAGCCTACCATATGGATATCTTGTTAAATCTACTTTAAACAATTTAACTAATCCTGAAGATTGTTTCAACAATTCTGCAAACATTACCCTACTTCATTCATATTCTAATGATATAAGTGATTTTGATATGACATATGTTCCAATTGGTGATGAAAATAGTATGTTTAATATTACTGTAACAGTAGAGCCATTATTCTGGCCATTAAAAGGTACCTATCTTCAAACAAAAGGTGTAACTAGACAACTTGCCGTATCAACTAAAGCGTTGACACGATATTAAGAAAACTGTTAAATATATAATATATTTTAATATAAAGTATTATGAAGAAATATTCAGGGCAAGCTATTGCAATAATAATGGTAATACTTGTTGTAGCAGCAGTAATAGGTGCATCTCTATACTCAAGAATGATTAGAAACAAGGGAGAAGTCATTGATACAAGAGAATCATCTCTAGCATTAGAACAATCTGGAAACATATTAGATGCATTTATAGCTACTGATATTAGGACTCTTCAGGGAGTACTCTTTGCTGCACTCTCTGCAGATTCAGATAATAAGATTGAAATTGAAGGTGACAATATTGAAAACTTAGAGTCTAACCTTAATCCAATTTTTAGTACTATAGATTTAAGTGAATTGGGTCAAATAGAAGCTTCCTGCTCGAAGTATAAAATGTCTTTTGAGTTTGCATCTCTTACTGAGGGACCTGAGTATAAAGTGGGAGATGTAATGGCAATCAACTTATCAGGGATTACTCCTTATCCTCCCGCCTCTTGCACAGCAACTTTGTCTTTTACATCGAGTTCATCAGAAACTCTTTTTACTGTAAAAAAAGTATATACGGATGGTGGAACGGGATATAAACCGTATGAGTTACAGGATATGGGTCTTTATTGTTTATCTGCTAATTGTCCATCACAAAGCCCCTCCAGCTCACTTGAGACACTAGAGGATGGTAATAAGCTAAGATTCATATTTGATAATCCTACTCTTCAAGAAATTAGAGTAATTCCTCTTAAAGGTATTATGAAAATTGGAATAGAAGGTTCAACTGAATGCAATAAAATATTTGACCAATTCCTAATCAAAGCAATCTCAGTATGCTCTGGGCAAGAGAGAACAATGCAAGTAATAATTCCGAGTGCAACAAACTATGGTTATGACCCTATGTTTGACTATACTATATATAATTCAAATGGTGGATTAAATCCAGTTGCTCTTTAATTAAATTAGTATTAAAAAGATAAATGGCAGAAACAAAAAAAATATTAATAGTTGAAGATGAGGTAACTTTATTAGATTCATATTCAGAGTTAGTGGAATCTGCTGGGTATATCGCAATGAAGGCCTCTGATGGATATCAGGCTTTAGATATGCTTTCAAACAACTTAGATCAGATAGACTTAGTATTGCTAGACCTTATGATGCCTGGTGTAGATGGTTTAGAGGTATTAAAAACCGTAAAAAACAATGAAGAGAAATATGGAAAGATGCCAATAGTGATTTTAACAAATATGACTAGTGAATCAGTAGTTAAAGAAGCTTTTAATATGGGTGCAACCTCATATTTGGTTAAAACTGATTTAGATTATGAAGGATTAGTAAAAGAATTAAGTAAATTCTTTGGATAGATATTAGTTTTGTTAAATTAAAAGAATAAATGAAAAATATAAGCCCTGCTCTCAAAAGAAGTATTTTAGGAATAGTATCTGTGTTATTACTTTTTTTAACTATATGGTTAGGATATTCTTTTTTCTCAATGACGAATGATACACCTCATTTACAAACAGAAATAGATTTGAGTAATGACATGTTATCAAAAAAAGTACCTGTAGAATCATATATTAATGATGGTAGATATGTGTCATATAAATACCCAGTTAAAATATATGAGATTTCCTTTAATGATGATGACTATTCAATTGGTGCATTTGCAAATAATTTCTTAGAGTACTTTGATGATATTGAGAGAGCTAAATTTACATATTCTTTAGACAAAAGTAAGGGTAAATTTGATTTTTCTCAATTAGAATCAGATCAAGCAATATACATTACCAACGAGTATAGAGTTGAAAAGAATTTAAAGTACTTTATAGAATATTCCTTGTGTACTATTCAAAATGTAGCTAACAAAGAGAGATATGAAGGTAAGTGTCTAATAAAAAGAGATATGATTAAATGGGACATTGAGATTATTTAATTATTATTAAATAGATGATAAGTACGATAAAAAATCTACAGAAGTTAGTATTAATAATTACTGTATGTGCTTTGTTTTTTGTTTCTAAAACTTCTCAAATTAGTGCTGATACATATTGTGATGGTAATACAAAGGTTGTTCGTACCTCACATTTCCCGTGTTGCGGAAATCCCGCTACTCCATGTGGCTCTGGTGCATCTGGCTGTGATGATCAAAATAGATGTACTTGGAGTCACTGGCTCCAACAATACCCAGGAGATTCATGTTACTCTTATGATTATACATCTTGTCCTTGTGGTTGTAGTAATGGTTCATGTGATCCTTGTGGGCCAGTATGTGGTAATAGTGTGAAAGAAACAGGAGAAGATTGTGATCCAAGTGGTATTAGTTGTACAGAGGAGGGTAATACAGGTACTTGTACTAGTTCGTGTCAATGTTGTGTTAGATGTTCTGTTCAATGTCCTGCTCCTTTGGTTGAGAGTCAACCAAATGGTTTACCTCATTCACTTAGTGAATATTCATATGAAGATATTGTTAGTTGCCAAGATGGAGCTGATTGTTCAGCACCCCGAGATCATCCCTTGGATTGTTATGAAGTCCCAAGTGGTCAGCCATCAGTTAATTTAGAAATTCATCGAGAATCAGTACCTACTACTCTCTCTTTTACCTCTTCTACTCATACGGGTGGCGGTTTGTATGCAACTGATAAAGATGATACCGTTAATGATTTCTTCCCCTACTCTAATGCAA
>CAZCWY010000004.1:0-8177 GCA_964502535.1 uncultured Candidatus Saccharibacteria bacterium | reverse complement strand
TATGCAACTGATAAAGATGATACCGTTAATGATTTCTTCCCCTACTCTAATGCAAGATATCCTAACTCAGATAATCTCTTCTATATGGAAGCCACTTATATTGATTCGGACAATCCAATTGAATCTACGTATGTTTGGTTTAATAAGAGTGGTATTAAACCTGTTACACCGATGAAAATAGATTTAAATAATGATGAGAATCCAAATAAATATGGAACAAACAGTCAAGAAGCGTTTGGTTTTTTGTTACATAATAAGTCTGGAGTATGGACACCATACATTCCAGCAATATCAGGAGCAGGAAATACGCAAACTGACGTATGGAAACAGGCTAGTAATGGACATCTAGAAACTGTTGAAGGAAAAACAATAATATCTATACCAGGACCAAGTGGTATTATTGCTAAAGTCCTAATTTACTCTATTGAATCATCAAATAATGGAAAAACTATTAAGGTAAAATTCAGTATTAGTTTTAAAGAAGATGGAGACACTCTTCTTGTAAATAAACCTACTGAAGGTAACTATAAAATATGGTTAATGGGAAATGATACATTCGGTTTTACCCCATATGACAACTATGAAGATAGAGAAGCTATTGTTAAAAATGCAGTACATAATAAATGGATTACAAATGAGAGAATAAGATACTATGATCAATGGATTAGTACTTTACAGTCATGGAATTTGAATTTTAAGGAGCCCGGAGTTACATTTACCTATTCTCCTGAAAGTGGCTCTAACATTAATATCGGGTGGGCATTTAATGGAAATATCCCTGAAGAATTTAGTGCTTTAGTAATTAATCTATATAGAAGTGAGGATTTAGTTATTGATCCTGTAACGTTAAGAATTGGTTCTGTTAATTATCCCCCTTTTAGTCCTGAATATCTTGCTCCTGCTGATATTGAATCTCGAAAGATAGGATCTTTGAACATTAATCATGAGAAGTATCTACTAAAACTTGAGGGAGGTTCAGGTAATGGGTCGGGGATACTTGAATTAAATAATGTTGGACAAGGAGAACTTTACTTTTACTTAACTGCTTTTGATAAAGGAGGAAATATTGGTGCAACGGGAAAAATAACATTAGATTTAAGGGATTGGTTGATAACACAAGGTGGTCTACTTTATTCAAATTTTATTGATATTAATGTTGATCATGGGAATGAAGTTCCAGATGGGTGGATTGATAAGGTAAGAATAGAGCATGGTTATGCAGACCTATCTACCGAATTAGTTGGAATTAAGGGTAGTACTGATAGTCCAATAGAACCTTCTAAATCAGGGAATACTAAATCATATATGATTAGACCATATTCTACTACAGATCCAATTAATGGATACTATGTTAGTTTAAAGGAAAGATTTAATAGGAAGAAATCAACACTAGATCTTTATAATTTCTCCTCTATTCCAGGTTCTGGTAAATTATCTGATACCCCAAACTTCAATGCGGATAAAATAGGAGTTTTTGAAACAACAGGTTCTCTTACTGTTGGGACCTCTTTTAAATGTGATGGGAAAGCAGTCTTTTTCGTTGCTGGCAATCTAAATATAATTGGCAAAATAATTAATGGAAATGTAAATAAAGATGCATGTATATTTGTAGTAGGAGGAACAGTGACGATAGGAGAAGGAAGTACTATCACAGGTAATCAATTAGAATACGATGAGGTTAATGCATATATCCTTGCTGATGAAAAGATTTCAATAGAGAAAGATGATTCAGATTACAATGGTTTATACATTAGTGGAGGTATTCACTCATTAAGTAATCCCGGAGTAGAGTTTAAAAGGAGCTTAAAGGTAGCAGACAGATTAAGGTTCCCTGCATTAGTAGTTAATCATCACTCTAAGTATGGAGTTTTAGCAGGAAGATTATTCGGACAAGAAGTGACAGTACAATCAACAGAAGTTGGTTTAAAACCATATTAAAGTATTGTAATAAATTTGATGAAGCCGGAAATGTTACTTTGATATCTTTAACTGCAAAGTAATTAGGTTTTTTCAATTGACACCCCTTACGTTTTATCTTACTATATTATTATGAAATTCTCTGGTTCAAAAAATAGCATTATTATATTAATAGTATGTTTTATTTTACTCCTGTTTTCCCTCTTAATTTTTTATTTTAGAGATGTTGTTTCAAATGGTATTAAGTATGATAGATGGTTTACATTGGATAAGTATGAGGAGTTGATAGAGGATTGTGATTGGGAGAGAGATGGGAAAGAGATTAAACTTACCTGTAATGCTCTTCTTCATGTAGCATCGTATGAAGATAACGAGATTGGAGATAGATGTTATAGTTTTTTAACAATTTCAAAAAAGGATGAAAGCAAAAAACCTGAAATTTATAATATTTGTGAGAAGGATTCCAACGTAAATTGGGATTCGATGAGCCAATGGTTGAAGGAAAAGGAAAGAATGACACCGGTGGAATACAAACTTGTTTACCAAAGTAAGAATTTTGTTAATTTTACATACGATAGAATTGAAATTAGGAATGCTACAAATGATGAATTGTTTAATGAGTTCTACTTAAATATTCACTTGAAAGAGATACCTATTGCATCAGAATATCTTAATAAAGATATATATGACAATTATGTGTATATTGAAAAAGGCACCTTCGGTATAGAAGAGATGGGGCACATATATATTTTGGATGCAAAACTTGTAGAGAAATCTATTGAAGATAATAATTTAATGTATTTTACATTTGAGACAAGGATAAACGATCAAAATATTAAGATCAAAACTCATACAAATGGTTTTATGTTAATGAAACAGGAAGGAGTAACATTCTTACAAGAATATTTTACTAAAAATACGTCAGACCAAATTCCACTAGATGGCAAATATCAATTAAGATTTTTCTATATAACAGGCAAGACAGATAATCTTAATCAAAAAGTGGAAGAAATTTGTAAGAGTGAGATTATTCATATTACAAACAAATCTCTTTGTGACAACAAAGAAGAAATCCTCAAGAATGAGTTTAAAGTAACTAGTAAGGATGAAATTTTAAAAGATTTAAAGAAGGGGAATTTAGAAAATATTGTAAATATAGATAATGGTATTTTGTATATATTAAATATTTAAAAAAATTATGCACATAGGGAAAAGAGAGATATTTAAAAGTATAGTATTATTACTCGTTTATTCCTTGTTGTTTGTTTTCTTTAATGACAATATAGTTTTTGCAGATACGTATAACTGTCTTCCTGGTACATATTGTTATGATACTGGTCCTGGCAATCTTGAGATTTCAATCCCCTATTATTCTTGTAGTAGTGGTACTTGTGTAAACTCATCAAACGCCTGGATGACAGGTTGTACATGGAATGGGGGTTCATCTTGTACTCAAAGTGCAGCCCCAGTTAGTGGCTATTATTCATATTCTGCCTGTGTAAACGATCTTAAGGATGTTTGTGTTTCTTGGAATACGATTTGCAAACAGAGTACTGCTTGTAATCCTCGCACTGGTTTTTGTTATAGTCCGATTTCGAATCGAGAATGTTCAACAAGTGCCGATTGCTGCTATTCATGGGGCCAGGGGTCCTGTAAAAGTTACGATACAGAATGTGGTGGAGGTACCAGTATTATCGAAGCTGGGACATGTTGTAGACCTGGTGAACCCCCTCCTCCCCCTTGTACCCCCATCACCTCTTGTCCTGATTCAACTTGTACTAATCTCGGATATTCCGCTTCTCAAACGAGTTATGGGACCATTATAAAAAAATGTTCCGACACATGTGGTGATGAATTAAATAAAACTTGTTACTGTTATCAATGTTCTGTAGACCCATGCCCTACTAAATATAATGTTTCTAATCAAGGATATGGATCACTTGTATACGACAGCTGTACTAACGACTGCGGAAATGTTAACAGTAGAACCTGCTACTGTAGTAATTGCTTAAAAGCTTGTCCTGATCCCCTAACTCCAACAGGTTCCGCTAGTCTAATATTAGAAAGTTTTAGAGAATGTACTAATGATTGTAATATTAAGCCAGCGGAAAATCAGGATGACTGTTACGAGGTATTTTCTACTCAACCGACAGAAACCTTTAGCATAGTAGATCCAGGAAATATTATAAATCCTCTAAATGGATATGATTTTAAGAGTTTAACCCAAACAGGTATATATGGAAGTGATAGTACTAGAAAAAAAGATTTAAATGACCCTACTCGTCCTCTTGAGATGACAGCTACATATACTGATACAGATGGAGCAGGAGATATAGAAGGAATGTTTGTCTGGTTTAGACATGAAAGTATATCTGGCCCTTATGGTACACCTGTGCATCTTTCTAATTCTAGTACTGATTCTCCCCAATCATCAGATACAAATAACTGGGGCTTTATGTTGAGAAGAGTTGGTAACGGTTGGAATGCCTATGTTCCAAGTTTTGAACCAACTCCTTCAGTTTGGGTAGAAGCCGCAGACCTTACTATTATTGATGGAGAATATGCTAAATTTGATATAGCTGGTCCTAATCAAGTTAAAATGGTAGAGGTAACTATTCTTGATACACCCTCAGTTAACGGAAACAGTATAACCTTTAAATTTAGTTTAAGGTTTACAAATAGTGGAACTTCTTTTGGAAGCAAAGCGAGTGAGGGTAAATACAAAATACTATTAATGGGATTAGACAAGTTTAGTTTTACCCCATATGATAACTATTCAATAGATTATGGTGGCTTTTGGGAAGATAACTATTTATTAAAAGATTACTCTGACTTCTCTTATTATTGGAAAAACAACCAACTAAGGTATAATGCAAGCCAAAGTTATGCAAGTGATTGGACAGAAGCAACTACGTCTTTGGGTATTCCAATAACTTGGACATTAGATTTTACTAATCCAAGAATTGTAAGTTTCGTCAAAGAAATTCAAGATAATAAAATTATCATATCTTGGCAGGTAGATAATAGAGGTGATTCTAGGAATCTATATGCAGTTGTAGGTAATGTGTATTCCTCAATTCAAAGTGATTTAGATCGAAAGCCAATAGATATAGATGTTCTTGAACAATCTCACACAATTTCTTTGATTAACAATGATGGAAACTTTACACCCCCTTGGAGTAATGGTAGTAATGACGTTGTAGGTAAACTTAACAGTGGATGGTCCTTTAAGGTAGAACCTAATAATCTTAATTCAACAACTAATAGTGGCAAGGTATCTATTGACATCAAAGATAATACAATGGGTATTATATATATACACTTACATGTTTTTGATTATGCAGGAAATTATGAATCTCCAACAGCCCTAAATGAAAATCTAGCTGATAGATTATTAACTAGTGGAGGATTAGCCTACTCTTATGGAGGAACAACCTTTGCTCAATTAACCCCAACAGATGATTCATTATGGTCTGGTATACTACCTCCATATGCGAATCCTACCGAAGGATTACTAAGAAAAAATGCGGGTCATACAAGTGAAATGTTATCAAGATATAGCTCCACATTAGATGTTTTAGCAAACGCATCCATTGGTAGTTATTCAATTAGTAATTACAGAAATGATTCAATATCAAATTCTGACCCGTTTTACGACTCAATGATTAAAGCATATGAATTACATAAGGAGTATTTAGGAGCATCTTTACAGAGAATAGATCTTTCTTCAACATTAAGTGATAATTTGAGTACTCTCTGTACCACTTCCTATTGTGCTTTCTTCCGAGACGGAGATCTAGGTGTTAACAATTTAACTTGTAACAAGAACGCGGTAATATTTGTTTCAGGTTCTCTATCAGTAACTCCTCCAATTGTAAGTGTTAATTCAACAACAATAAGTAATACAAATGGTTGTATATTTGTTGTTGGTGGTAATGTTACTATTAATCCCGGAACGAATGATGTAGGAACATTTGAATATGAAAAGATAAATGCATTTATAGTCTCAGACGGGGTAATAACTTTAAATCATCAAAGCCAGGCAATAGTAGACGGTGTATATATAAATGGAGGATTAATATCAAAGGGAGAGGCAAACAGTATTGTAATAAGAAGATATTTAAGGTTGGAAGAGCGATTGGTGTATCCAGTATTAGCAATAGATTTACATCCTAAGTATGGAATATTAGCAGAGAAGTTCTTTGGTAATAGTTATGTAATACAATCTACAGAGGTTGGTTTAAAACCATATTAATATCTGCTATTATAATATTAGTCATAAATTAACTGTCCATAAGTATGGCTAAGTTGCCAGATCACGTAGGCATAGACTTTGGTACACACACAGTAAAAGTCGTTGAATTAAAAAACATATCATCTAAACCTGAGTTAGCTAACTTAGGTGTTCAATTAACTCCCAAAGGTGTTATTAATAGTGAAGAAAGACAAGACCAAAAGAAATTGGCAGAAGCACTAAAAGTACTTTATGCAAACTCCAAGATAAAAAATGTAAATGTCGTAATGGCATTACCTGAATTTTCTGTATTTACAAGATTTTTAGAATTTCCAGGTGTAAAACCAGAAGAGTTAAAACAAGCAGTACAATATGAAGCTAAACAGTATATTCCTATTCCCTTAGATCAAGTACAAATGAGCTATATAATAATAGGTTTTAACCAAGAGAAGAATGCTCCTAGAGTACTCTTAGTAGCAGCTCCTAAAAAAACTATTGAAATATATATGAATGTTGCTAATTTTGCGAACTTAGATTTAATAGCAATAGAAACAGAATCCGTAGCAATGGGAAGATCCATGTTTAGATCTATGGGAAAGAAAGATTGTGTAATGTTGGACTTCGGTGCAAATAGTACAGATATGAGTATTATGACAAATGGAGCTTTAGTTTTTTCTCAAAGTATTCCTATAGGTTCTGATGCTCTTACACAATCTATTGTAAATATGTTTAATTTTGATTACAACAGATCTGAACAATTTAAAAGAGGCTACGGCTTACTTCCTAATGTTGTCGAAGGAAAGATATATAATGCACTTCTCCCAATTGTGGATTCAATAATGACTGAGGTAAGAAGAGGTGTGGAATTTTATAAAAATAAGACTATGAGTGCAGCTCCTATGGAATATCTTCTTAATGGAGATGGTGCTCTACTCCCCGGATTAACTGAGTATGTTTCTAAATCACTAGGGGTTAGTGCACAAATTGCTAATCCGTGGTTAAATATATCAGTAGATAATAAATACAAAAATATTTTATCTAAAGCAGGGTCATCATACTCTGTAGCAATAGGTTTAGCATTAAAAGATGAATAACCAAGAAACACAAAACAATAACCCAGTACAAACAACTCCAGTAGTTCAACCTGTTGTTAAACCTGCTCCAGTATCCCCTACTCCTACACTAGCAGAACCTGTTAATAATGGAGCCTCAGAAGGGGTTAATCTAATACCTTCTCTTACCAAGGAACAGAAGACTCATGTTAAAAGGAAGAATACATTAAATATTGGTTCAATATTAAGTATTATTGCACTAGCCTCTGTTGCAATTGGAATTGTAGGTTTTAATATTGTTTCTAAATCCCAACTCAATTCGAGACAAAGTTCCTTAAAAAAAATTGAGGGAAGTGTAAAGGGTAAGATTGATAAAATTATTTCAAATAATATTATCTTAGATAGGGTTTTCCTGTATAAGGAAGTGAAAGAGAATGGCTTTTCTCATAAAGCAATAATTGAATATTTTATGGAAATGGCTAGTAAGGTAGCAGGTATATCATATGGAAGTATTGAGATTTCCGAGAGTTTAGATTTTAAGTTATCTGGGAAAGCTCCTGATTTTGAGCAAGTAGCTAGACTTTGGTATCTGTATGGAGTGAATGAGAATATTGAATCAATAGTGCTAAAAGGTATTTCAAAGAGTACAGAGGGTTCAACCTTTAATTTTGAAGGAAAGATTATTTTAGAAAATTTTAAAAACGAATAGATATGGGATTATTAACAGACAAATCAAGTAAAGCAAGACAAGAAGAATTTGATGTAATAACAAGAAAGAAGAATGTTACCAGACTTACAATTGGTGACTTAATTATTCCTATTGCTTCAGGGGTAGTATTTGTAATACTTTCATTTGCAGTATTTGTTCCTATGATTCAATCTGCGATACAATACCTTGAAGAAATTAAGGAGGTGAATAGTAAGATTGAGAAATTAGAGAAAGTAGATAAGCAGTTATTAAAGTTGGAGGAGAC
>CAZCWY010000003.1:0-30254 GCA_964502535.1 uncultured Candidatus Saccharibacteria bacterium | reverse complement strand
CAGCAACTATAATCCAATATATAAATTCGCTAAATGATGAAAACATAAATATTAACCTTGATAATTACATTTCTTTTTGATAATATCATCTAGTTTAATATTCTTCAATTAAAAATAAGGGATAAAAATGGCAAAAGTTTGTGAACTATGTGCAAAATCTACTGTAGCAGGAAAAAGAATACAGCATCACCACTCAATAGGGTGGAGATTTAAAGCACCTAAAAGTAAAAGAACTTTTAAGGCTAATATAAGAAAGATTAAGATTGATGTAGATGGTAATACTCAGAGTATTTTTGTTTGTATGAAGTGTTACAAAAAGCTACAATCGGAGTCACAAGAATAATCGTATATCTTTTTTCCTCGTCTTGAGTAAATATTAGTGGTAAAATCATCTAAAATAAGATGGTATTATTAAATAATGAAATTAGTTGATTCAATTTGGGATATTTTTACTTATGATTTAGGTATGGATTTGGGTACAGCCAATACGATGGTTTATCTTAGGGGAGAGGGAATTGTAGTTTCTGAACCTTCTGTTGTAGCTATTGATAAAAGGACAAAGCAAGTCTTAGCTGTTGGTCAAGCTGCTAGAGAAATGATTGGTAGAACTCCTGCAAATATCGTTGCGGTAAGACCTCTAAGAGATGGTGTAATTTCAGATTTCGATACTACACAAGCAATGATTCATCACTTTATTAAGAGTGCCCATTCCAATTATATTAAAGGTTTTAAAATTCCAAGACCTCGAATTGTTGTAGGTGTACCATCTTCTGTAACTGAAGTTGAAAGACAGGCCGTAATTGATGCAGCTAAAACTGCTGGAGCAAGAGAGGTCTTTATTGTAGAAGAGGCTATGGCTGCTGCAATAGGGGTTGGTCTTCCTATTGAGGAAGCTTCTGGAAGTATGATTGTTGATATTGGTGGAGGTACAACAGGTATAGCAGTGCTTTCCCTGGGAGATATTGTTGTAGATAACACAATTAGAATTGCTGGGGACGAAATGAATCAGGACATAGTAGATTATGTTAGAGAAAAGTATAATATTTTAATTGGTGAGAGAAGTGCTGAGGATATTAAAATTGCAATTGGTTCTGCGTCTCCTCTTAAAGAAGAAAAAGAAATTGAAATACAGGGTAGAGATTTATTATCAGGTTTACCTAAATCTATTAGATTTACAAGTACAGAAGTTAGAGAAGCTATTAGTGTTTCTTTAACTCAGATTACTGATGCTGTAAAAGATGCAATTGAAGATACCCCTCCGGAATTACTAAAAGATATTTTTAATGATGGAGTCTTTGTTGCTGGTGGAGGCGCTCTAATTAAGGGTTTAGACACATATTGGAAAGAGGAACTAAACATTCCAATTAATATTGTTGAAGAGCCTATGGCTGCGGTAGCTAAAGGAACATCAAAGATGTTAGATCATATTGATTTATTACAGAGAGTTCAGAGATCTTGGGATGAGATTATTTAATAACCAAATCTGATGAGAAAAAAGTTTGACCTAAAAAGTTATTCTAAATTAATCTATCTAATATTTTCAATTGTATTAGTCCTGTTAGGACAAACGGTAATTGGGGATAGGATAAAATATCCTTTCTCATACATATTTTCTCCTATACATGTATATGGAAGCAATGCTGGAAAGAAGGTTTATAACTGGAAAGAGGCATTAATAGATGCATCTAGCTACATTGATGAGTTTAATGATATGAAAGAGGAAATTGCAAAGTTAAAGGTAGAAAATTCTGAGAAACTTCTTGATTATGATGAATATCTTAGTTTGAAGGAGCAAAGTGCCTTCATTATTGATGAAGGTAAATATATTCAGGCAAAGATAATAAGTAATACTGAAGAAGATAGTATATTAATTAACGTCGGAAAAGACGAAGGTATTGAGGTTGGAGATGTTGTAATTTTAGGTAGGGTATATATAGGTATGGTATCTGATGTTACTTTGTATAGTAGTAGGGTTAGATTACCTTTAAATCCATCAAGTAGTTTTGAGGCTGTAGTATTACCTGGGAGTATAGACTTAAATAAAGAGAATAGAATTGATAGTTTAGTTAAATCAATTGGTGTGGTAATTGGTAAATCAGATAATATATTAATTGAAAATTTAGGTATTAATGCAGATGTTAAAGATGGGGATTTTGTTTTAATCAGAGACAGTAGAGTGGGAGATGTTCTTGTTTTAGGTACTCTTGTTGGTGTCTCAAACAACCCTGCGTCTACCAGTAAAAGTGGTTTTGTGTCACCTATATTTGATTATGGGAATATATTAAATGTATATGTATTAAAAAAATAAATTATGATAAAGATTTTACTAATTACAATCTCTTTGTTTGTTTTACTCTTTTTAGAAAGTTTTCTGTTTGATTTATTCTTTTTTTCTTTGTTTGTTCTAGTTCTTCTTTTGATTTGGAAAAGAGTAAATCCTATTGTCTTTTACACCTTTATCACTTTATTTGGAGTAATACTTGATTCAGTTAACCATTTTTCTTTAGGAACACATATTTTAGTTATCTCTGCTTTGTTAATGTTTCTTGATTTGCTCTCAATTGTTATTCCTTCAGAAGGAAAAATGCAATATGTGGGAATTTTTCTTTCGATATTTTTCTACTATATATTACTTCTTGTACTTGGATCATTATTGCAAGATGGGGTATTTCCAAAGATTGCAATTGAAAGATTGGTTAACATCTCAATTGTTAGTGTAATATCTACCCTCCTTTATATCATTGTTAATAGGTTTCTAAAAACAATTCAATATGGGAATTCCAAAGGTAGGCTTACTTTAGAATAATTGATATGCCAAAGATTGAGTTTGATAAAAAATTGAGTTCTAAAAGGATGCATAAACCCATTGTTGTTAACAATGGGAGGATAGGTGTTAAAAAGAGGAGTAAGATTTCTAGAGTGGTGCTAGGAAAAGAGTCAGAAGTTCGAATCTCTGGTTGGAATTTCATATACGCTTTTTTACTCTTTTCAATAATCTTTTCAGTTTTGATTGTTAATCTTGTTAAGCTACAGATAGTTAAAGGAGAGGAAATGCTTCAGAGGTCTCAGGATAATAAGGTTAGGATAACCTCCGTAGAGGCTTTTAGGGGCGTGATATTTGATTCAAAAGGTGAGAAACTAGTAGAGAATGTTTCTTCCGTAAATGTGTATCTACTTTTAGAAAAGTATCGCAAAGAAGATGGACTTGATAATCAAGCAATAGAGAACACTCTTAATACCCTTGGGGGTATATTAGGGGGTAATTGGAAGAGTACTGAAAACGATGGAACTGTATATACATCTCTCTCAGACAGAGTATTTTCTATCTATAATGGAGAGGAATATATTAATAAGATTCTAATTGCATCAGATATAAGTAATGATCTAGTTATCAAAATTAAGGCAAATAGTGATAATCTTGATGGTGTGTTATTGGATAATGGAAATAAAAGAAGATATATATTTGGAGAGATGTTTTCTCATCTTTTAGGATATACATCAGAGGCTTCTTTAGAAGATCTTAAAACATATACTCAACTCATTTCTGGAGAAATAGTGGGTAAATCTGGAGTTGAAAAATTCTACGAGGAGCAACTTAGTGGAATAAATGGAAAAATTGCGGAAGAAATAGATGTGTTTGGAAGAAGTATCTCAAATACACAATATACACTTAGTAACCCAATATCAGGAAGGAGCCTGTATTTAAGTGTTAATTCAGATGTCCAAAGAGAGATGTATGAAGTATTAAAGAATGCTGTTAATGAATATTCTGCGGCAGGTGCTGCAGGTATAATTGAAGATGTTAATAACGGAGAAATTCTCGCTATTGTTAGCTATCCATCATATGAAAATAATCTGTTTGTAAATGGAATATCTCAAATTGAATATGATAAATTAATTCAGAACAAAAAGAACCCATTGTTGGATAGGAGTATAGCTGCTCAGATACCTCCTGGTTCTACATTTAAAACAATTGTTGCCGCAGGAGGGTTAGAAGCTGGAGTAATAAATAAAAACACAAGATATGTAAGTAGAACAGGGTATACATTCTCTAATGGTGCTCCTTTTCAAGAGTTTAGGAATCATTCATATGGCACTTTAGATATAACAGACGCATTGATGGTTTCTTCAAATATTTTCTTTTGTGAAATGATAAGAGATTGGAATATGGATGAGTTAGTAAAATATATTGAAGCCTTTGGAATAGGACAGAGAACAGGTATAGATATACCAGGGGAAATGTTTGGTAGGATACCATCTCCAGAAAACAAAAAGAGATTAGCGCAGACTACTAGTCCCTGGTTAGAAGAGATTTGGTATCCAGAGGGAGACTCATGTAACTCAGTAATTGGACAGGGTATTACTCTTGTAACTCCGATTCAAATGTCAAATTGGATAGCAGCGATAGCGAATGGGGGTACACTTTACACACCTCATGTAGCAAAAAAATTTGTTGATGAAAATGGTTTTGAATATGAAATCTCCTTTAATCCAATTCGAGAAGATATTGTGTCGCAAAATTCCCTTGATTTAGTAAAAAAAGGTATGTGGGAGGTTGTTAATGGTCCTAGGGGTATTGCTAAGACATTAGCCTCAACGGGGACTACTGTTGCTGCTAAAACTGGTACTGCTGAATTTGGGAAATTGAATAGCAAGGGAGTATATGAGGATACCCATGCATGGGTGACTGGTTTTTTCCCATTTGAAAATCCTAAATATTCTTTCTCGCTGCTTCTTGAAGATGGTGGTTCAAGTGCTAATGCTGTAGCCACTATTAAGCAGCTAATAACTTGGATGGTAACAAACGGATTTGTAAAGTAGAGTTAAAGATTTTTTCATTTAAAAGATGTAATATACAGAAGGTGTGTATTTGACATATATTTAAGTATTGTGTATTTTTACGTTAATTATGAAAGAAACAAAGAAATATAAAAACCTTTTAATAGTTGAGTCTCCAGCAAAAGCAAAGACCATAAATAAGTATCTGGGAAATGATTACAAGGTAATGGCTACTGTTGGTCACGTAATAGATCTTCCTAAAAGTGATTTGGGAATAGATGTTGAAAATGGATTTAAACCTCTTTTTGAAACAATATATGGAAAGGGAAAGATACTTAAGGATTTAAAAAAGGCTGTTCCTAAAAATGGAAATGTGTATCTTGCAATGGACCCTGATAGAGAAGGGGAAGCAATAGCTTGGCACGTAAAAGATTTTTTGAAATTAAAGAATTCTAAAAGAGTTACATTTCATGAGATTACCAAAGATGCAATATTAGAGGCAATTAAAAATTCAGGAGAGGTAAACAATAATTTAGTTGAAGCTCAAAAAGCCAGAAGAGTGTTAGATAGACTTTTTGGATACAAACTCTCAGAGTTACTTTGGAAAAAGATTTGGTATGGTCTTTCTGCTGGTAGGGTCCAATCTGTTGCTTTAAGAATCATAGTAGAAAGAGAAGAAGATAGGGAGGCTTTTAAACCTGAGGAATTTTGGAATTTCTTAGTAAAAGTAAGTAAAGAGAAAGAAAATTTAGTAATAAAATTACTTAAAAAAGATGGTAAGAAATATATTCCTAAAGATGCAAAAGAGGTAGATTCTTTGAAAAAAGAATTAGGAGAGAGTGCATATGTAGTAGTAGATATTGTAAAAAAAGAGATAAATAAGAATCCATATCCTCCATATACTACCTCTACACTTCAACAATCAGCTAATAATGTATTGGGATATAGTGCAAAAAGAACTATGGCTTTGGCACAGAGCTTGTATCAATCTGGACATATTACATATATGAGAACGGATTCTCTATATATGGGAAACAAAGCAGTAGAGCAGATTCGTCAAGTTATTAAATCCACCTTTGGGGATCAATACTTGAGTGAGAAACCAAGATTTTATAAAAATAAAAGTAAGAATGCTCAAGAAGCACACGAAGCAATTAGACCTACTGATTTTTCTTTTAATTTAGAGATTTCTAAAGGAAAATTAAATAATGATGAATTTAAACTTTACTCATTAATTTGGAAAAGAGCCATCTCATCTCAGATGGAATCAAAGAGAGTAGAGAATCTAAGTATATATTTCCAGCCTGTTAAAAAGTTAACAAATATATATACATTTTCTGTAGGAGCACAAAAAACACTCTTTGATGGATTCCGAGCGATATATGGAAATAGTAAGGAAGAGGATGAATTAATTCAAGAGATTTCAAGTGTTAAAAAGGATGACACATTTAATAAGGATGAATTTGTTACGGAGCAAAAATTTACTCAACCTCCTGCAAGATTTACTGAGGCAACCCTTGTTAAAGAATTAGAATCTTTAGGTATTGGTAGACCATCTACATATGCAACCATTATTTCAACAATACAAGCAAGGGGATATGTAACTAAGGATGGGAAATTTTTACTTCCTTCAGATATTGGAAGGGTAGTTACACACTTCTTAAAAAAGAATTTTTCTGACTTAGTTGATTACAAATATACAGCAAATGTTGAGGACAAATTAGATGATATTGCTAAGGGTAAACAGGAGTATGTTCCATTTTTAGACAGTCAGTATAAACCGTTAGTAAAAGATATTGGGAAAGCAGATAAGGGAGTAAAAAAAGATGATGTAGTTATTTTGGGTAACTCAGATGAAAAGTGCCCAGTATGTAAATCCTCAATGGTTATTAGACTTGGAAGATATGGGAAATTTCTGAGTTGTTCAAAGTTCCCTGATTGTAAGGGTATGAAGGATTTAGATGGAGGTGTGGATAGTTTAGATTTTGATAAATATTTAAAGGTCGAGAAATGTCCCAAATGTGATTCAAAGATGTTACTGAAAAATAGTAAGTATGGTAAATTCTGGGCATGTGAGAAATATCCTGAGTGTAAAGGTACAGTTCCTTTACTACTTAAAGAAAAATGTCCTGAATGTGGAGAGTACTTAGTTGAGAGAAGAAGTAAGTGGGGAAAGACTTTTAAAGGATGTAGTGGATATCCCAACTGTAAATATATTAAAAAAGAGATTAAGAAGTAGTTAAGGACTTTTTCATTCCATTCTTCTACAATCCTTTGTATGTTACCAAGAGAGAAACTTTTAAAAAGAGGTATATCTGTACTTTCAGATATTGAATTACTTCAAATATTAATAGGTAGTGGAGTTAAGGATAGAGATTTTAAACAGATCTCTAAATCTGTGATGTTTGAAATCCAGAAATCAATGAAAGAACAGGCTCAGATGAATATCCAAAAATTAACATACATAGAGGGAGTAGGGAAGGTTGTCGCAATGAGAGTACTTGCCGGTATTGAATTGGGGAAGAGAGTATATGGAATATATGAGAAAGAGACAATAAGAATAACGGATTCTCAAAGCGCATATACCATATTCAAAGATATGCAAAGTCTTAAAAGGGAAAGAGTAGACATACTTTGTTTAAATTCAAGGTTTGAATATATATCAAGAGAAAGCATAGCAATGGGGTCTTTAAACTGTGCAAACCTTTCTCCAAGAGAGGTTGCATATACTGCTCTGATTAATAATTCTGCATTTGTAATACTTGCACATAACCACCCTTCAGGAGACAGTACTCCAAGTAAAGAAGATATCGAATTGACTCGCAATCTTAATGATGGATTGAATTTAATTGGTATACAATTACTGGATCATATTGTAATAGGGTTAAATAGTTGGAAGAGTATTACTATTTAACTTGAAAAATTGTTTGAGAGAATATATAATCAAAACCGTATTTAATATATCTCGCATATCTCTAAATATTTCCTGGATAGAAGATATTTCTACCCATAGAGATAGGTGAAAAAGGAAAAAATTATGGAAAAAACAAAAGAGGTCTCAAAAAAGGTTGAAACTCCTAAAGCAGAGACTGTAATAAAAGGCTATAAAACAGATATTCCAGAGTTATTAACATTTCTTCAAGCAGGTGCACATTTTGGGCATAAAAAAAGTGCTTGGAGTCCAAAGATGAGTAAATACATCTATGAGGTTAGAAATGGAATCCATATTATTGATGTTGTTAAGAGTAGAAAACTTCTTTCAACTGCATTAGATCAACTAGGTAATGAGGTAGATAAGGGAAATGTATTAATTGTAGGAACTAAGGGACAAGCAGCAGGAATAATTGAGAAAATGGCTGCAGAGGTAGGTGCTTTCTATATTACCAAGAGATGGCCAGGTGGTTTGTTTACTAACTTTGATGCAATCAAGGGTAGTGTTCAAACACTTGTAAAGATGGAAGAAAAATTAGCTTCAGGTGGTGAAGGTTTGGTAAAAAAAGAGGTTTTGTTAATGCAAAGAAATGTCGAGAGACTTAACAAGATCTATGAAGGTATTAAGTTTATGGATGAATTACCAAAATTCTTAGTTGTAATTGATAGTATGGTTGAAAAAAATGCTATTAATGAAGCTAGAATTGCTGGAATCCCAATAATTGCTTTAATTGATACAAACTGTGATCCTGATTTAGTAGATTTCCCTATCCCTGCAAATGATGATTCAATAAAGAGTATTAATTTGTATGTTAATCTCTTTGGAGAAATTATTAAACAGGGTAAGAAATCATCTTCCTTGGTTGCATTAAGAAAGAATCATAAAGCTAACTTAGAGAGTATGCTGATGAAATTTGAGCAAGAGGAAGAGAGGCAGGAAAAGATGGAAGAGGAGGAAAGACTTAGACTTAAAGCAATGAGAGAGGGCAAAGTAACCTCCGCAACTACTGGTGTAGTTAGAGTATTAAAGAAAGAAAAGAATATTGAAGATGATTTTGAAAAAGCTGTAGCTGTAAAAGATGAAGTAAATTCTAAAAAGATAGAGGATTTAGGTCTATCTGCTAGAGTAGAGAAAGCTTTGCAGAACAAAGGATTTTCAACATTAGATGATTTAGTAGGAAAGAGTAAAGAGGAATTACTTGCTATTGATGGGGTAGGTCCAAAGGCTGTCGAAGAGATTTTGAAAGCTATTAAATAATTTTGTTTAAATACTGCTATGGGTATATCAATAGAGGATATAAAATTACTTAGAGCTAAGACTTCTGCGGGTATGGGCCTATGTAAAGAGGCTCTGACTAAAGCTAATGGAGATATGGCTAAAGCAATTGAATATATTAATAGTAGGAGTGATGTAGTGAATAGATTACACAATTTAACAGGTGCGAAAATTGGACATTGTAAACTTGCTTTTGAAGAGAGTGGTAAAGATTTTGAAAAAACTGTTGCATTAATAAAAGAAAGAGGTTGGGATGAGCCTGTTGAAGATGAGTGTTGCAGTGTAGGCGAGGGTATTATTGAATCATACGTACATGGTAAAGAGCAGAAATTAGTATCTTTAGTTGAAGTAACCTGTAAGACAGATTTCGTTGCTAGAAATGATGATTTTAGAGCATTTGTACATGAATTAGCACTACAGATTGCTGCTATGAAACCTGTATATGTTTCTAAGGAGAGTATTCCTGCAGAAAAGATTTCTGAAATTACTGATATATTTAATAAAGAGGTGATTAGTGAAGGAAAACCAGCTGATATGGCAGAAAAGATTATTGCTGGGAAACTATCCAAATTCTACCAAGAGAGCTGTTTATTAGAACAAAAATGGTTTAAAGATGAATCAAAGAGCATTCAAAATCTTTTAGATGAAGCTATTTCTAAATTAGGCGAACCATTAGAGATTAGAAGAATTCTAATATGGGAGTTTGGAAAGTAAACTCCTCTTTTTAGTATACAAAGTTTTTCAATATTGAGATTCCCTTTGTTTTGGAATATCATATGTATATAACTTAAATATTTAAGTAATATGGATATAGATATATTTAAAACAGATTTAGAGAAGTGTGTAGAAAATCTTGTTGAAGATCTTGCACAAATTAGAACAGGGAGAGCAACTCCAGAATTAATACAAGACATATTAATTAATGCATATCAAACTGAGGCTCCATTAAAAAATTATGCAACTATCAATGTTGCTGATAATAGGTCTCTACTAGTTATCCCTTGGGATAAAAGTATTATCGATAATATTTCTAAAGGAATATCTTCTGCTAATTTAGGATTCAATCCTGTATCTGAAGGAGACCATGTAAGAGTATCTATTCCTGATTTAACACAAGAGAGAAGGGTAGAGTATGTTAAGGTAATGAAAGAGAGAGTAGAGGATGCTAGGATAGCAGTAAGGCAGGTAAGACAAAAGTTTATGCAAGAGATAGATGAGCAACAAAAAGATGGGTTTTCTGAAGATCAAGCAGATAGATTAAGAGAAGAGGGAGAGAAACTTGTTAAAGAAAACAATACAAAGATAGAAGAAATTAAAGATAAGAAAGAAGAAGAGCTTCTAACTATATAAACTAAACAAGTTACTACCTCAACATGGCAATCATTATTAATATTCTCCTTCTCCTTGGTGTAATAAGTATTTTAACCTTTGTACATGAACTAGGCCATTTCATCGCTGCAAGATTAGTAAAGGCAAAAGTAGTAGAGTTTGCTATTGGTTTTGGACCAAAGATTTTTTCAAAAAGAAGAAATGATACTTTATTTAGCCTTAGAGCATTACCTTTCGGTGGATATGTAAAAATCCTTGGCGATGGAGATCCAACCTCAGAGAAGGAAAGTCTGAAAGAAAGTGGAAATCTTAAAAACAAGAGTAAATGGGCACAGATGTTCGTAATGTTAGCTGGGGTTAGTATGAATATACTTTTAGCAATAATTCTTTATACTATTTATCTTGGTAATAATGGTTGGAGAATGGGTGTAAGTAATACATATAAGGACTTCAAACCTGTAGGAGCAGTAATCTCAAAAGAAAGATTCTCCGATGTTCCATATGAGTTGGCAACCCAAGATGGTGCATTCGCTTCTGGAATGTTTGAGAAAGGATATATTGTTAATATTAATGGAAATTTAATTGATAATCATTTTGAACTTCCTAAGGAGTTAGAAAAATATAAGGGTCAATTTGTAGATGTGTATGCCTGTAATGAGAGTGAAGAGTGTGATACCTTTAATGTTGAAGTAAATAAAGAGGGTAAAATTGGTGTATATACAGGAGATAATTACGAAATATTTATTGATTATACGAACAACAAGTTCTTCTCCGGTGTTAGTCATTCCATTAATGTTATTAAATTAACAGTTGGCGCTTTATCTAGTTTAATTTCCGAGGCAAAAGAGAGTGGGGATTATTCGGAGCTTTCAAATACTGTAAGTGGGCCAATAGGAATTTATTTTATTATTGATTATTTTAAAACTTTAGGTGTCATTACTTTCCTAGGTATACTAGCGGATTTATCATTATCCTTGGCACTAATAAATCTATTACCTATTCCTGCATTAGATGGTGGGAGATTCTTTATCTTATTAATTGAGTCAATATTAAAAAGAGATTTAAATGAAAAGATTGAGAATTTAATAATAAATATTAGTTTTGCTCTCCTTATCCTTTTTATAGTTATTGTAATGATTAAGGATATAGTTAATATTGAACAGTTGAAAAGTTTGTTTAAATAGGGTAACTTTTAATAAGAAATTAATTAACTGCTCTTATGAGATTAAAGTTAACAAAAAATAGTTCATTTATTCTTGCCGGTGTAATATTGGTATTATCCATTGCATTAGGATATCTAGTATGGAGAGTAAATCAAGAAGATACTACTGCTCCTACAGACAGTTTAGCAGAGGGAGAAGGAACATATTGTAATGTTGGGGCAGACTGTACTGAAATCACTTGTTATTGGCCATTTGTTTCGTATTGTGAATATAGTGCATGTACCTGTAAAAAGCCTGAAGATCAAACAGTAAACCCTTGTAGAGATACCGAACCAGGGTGTTCACCTGCTGCTCCCGCTGGTAATTATGAGTTGTGTTGTACATACGATGATTGTGATGATCCAGATTGCCAAAAAGGTAGTCCAAATACTGTTCAGGCAGTGTGTAAAACAACTTGTGATAGTTGTAATAATCCATATTTCTATCAAACAAGATATAAACTTATTGAAGAAGAGCCTATTTGTGGTGATAGTATAATTGGGAATACAACAGGTGAAGAGTGTGATCCTCCCGGTGGGGTTTGTACCAAAGATGGTAAAGCAGGAGTATGTTCAAGTGCTTGTACATGTGCAGTTAATCCATATTGTGGTGATAGTATAGTTGGGAATACAACAGGTGAAGAGTGTGATCCTCCCGGTGGGGTGTGTACCAAAGATGGTAAAGCAGGAGTATGTTCAAGTGCTTGTACATGTGCAGTTAACCCGTACTGTGGAGATGGTAAATTAAATACTGGAGAAGAGTGTGAAAATGGAGATCCAGCAGGAGTTAAATGTTCTTGGTCTACATGTAATCAGACGGGATGTATTTGTCTCCCAGCTGGATTAAATATATCTAAAACTGTAGTCGAAAGTTGTATTGCTGAGGGAACAGAAAATCCATCTTCACAATTAGTGTATACAATTACAGTAAGAAATACAGGAGAAGGTAATGGTCAAATTAGTCAAATCGAGGATGTATTAGATTCTAAAATAGTATCTGGTGGAATTATACCAACAGAGATAACGGGTGGTGGTATATATTCATCAGGAAAGATACTTTGGAGTTTTTCTCCTGCACTGGAAATAGCTGCTGGAGCTACTCAGACATATTCATATAAATTGCTAATAGATAAGAACAGTTTTGGAACCTATGATAATACAGTTACGCTTACACCAGTATCAGGAGATACAATACAAGCGAATGCAAGTATTGAAGCCGATTGTTTAGCAATAACACCTCAAACAGGAATATTTGATTCAACATTGGGAAGAATATCTGTAGGATTTGTGTTACTTTTAGTAGGAGGTTTAGTATATAGCCTACCTTCTGGAATCTTTTCTCTAAATGATAAAAAGAACAAATTTAGATATAGAGTGAGATTTGAGAGTAAAATGTTTAGAAAATAATAGATGGAACAAGAATCCCCTAATACCATTATTTCAACACAGAAAAAATTTTCTTTTCCACCAGTTAGTGTATTAGGGATCTTAGTTTCAGTGCTTTTATTAACTCTCATTAGTACTGTTCTTTGGCAATTTTTTCAAAATAAGAAAATCTCGGAGGGTTTAAAAGGTGTGTATGTTACAGATATTAACGATAGGAGTGCTGTAGTATCTTGGGTAACCTCTCAACCAAATAAAACAGAGTTGGTATATTCTAAAAAAGAGATTAAATCGTTATTAAATATTTTTAATTCACAGATTGAGTATGACAGAAGAGATTTAGAAGAGATTGGGGAATTTGAATATAGACTTAATAGAAGAGGAAAGTATTTTGTTCATTCTGTACATTTAAGAAATTTAACACCCCAAACAGAGTATCATTTTGCAATCAGAAACGGGACATTTCTTAATAGTGCAGAATATATAGATACATTTTCTACTATTAATGAAAGAGAAGAAGTAGATTCTCCAGAGGTTGGTTATGGAAATATATATAACCAAAATGGGAATTTAATATCTGACACATTAGTGTTTTTTGAATTAACAAATAAGGATGATAGTAATAAATCACAAATGGTTAGTTATGTAATGGATGGAAAAACAGGTTGGTCTGTTAACATTTCAAATTTAATGAGTAGTGAACTTAAAGAGAAATATGTTAAAGAAAAGGAAACATATTTAGGTATATATATAATAAATGCTAATGGAGAGATAAATAAGATAGTTAGTGTAGATAAGATAAAACCAGCGGAGAATGTAAGTGCATATGACAATAAGATTGTAGAAAAAAACAGTGAGGTTAAAGGAGTAATGGCAATATTATGTGAATGTAAGAGTTGTACACCTTCCTGCCCAAGTGGATATTCATCAACCTACCCAACTGGTTGGAATTATGTTACAACCAAGGCTACATGTACAAGTACAGATTCTTGTACAAGAGAATTCTGTGAAACTATAACTGGTGGAACCTGTTATCAAAAAACAACCCCAATTGTAACCTGTAAGCAAGAGTGTGAATCATGTACCCCTGAGTGTCCATCAGGATATGAATTTACCTGCCCACAGGGTTGGAATTGTTCAGAAACAAAATCAGTATGTGAGAGATATGAGAAATGTACAGGTGAACCTTGTGGCACTCAATCAGGTTCAACCTGTTATAAACCGACAACACAGATAAAGGAGTGTGTTTGTAATTCGTGTGAACCTGAATGTCCTGAAAATTTCCATTTTGAAGCTTGCAAAGAAGGTTTTAACTGTACAACAATTCAATCTAGCTGTTCTCAGGTAGATACTTGTGGTGTTCGATGTGGCTCATATACTACGAAAGGAGCTACCTGTTACAAGGAGGGTGATCCTATACCCGTACAACCCCCAACTTATACGAAAGATAGTTGTGTAGAAAGATGGGAATTAGATCCTATTGAAAACCGTAATCAAAGTTTCTATTGGTGTGATTGTCCAGACCCAATCCCAGATGCCTGTATGGGTGCTCTTGATTTATATCGCGATTATGAATCAAGTTGTACTGTATACTGTGAAAATTCTAAAGAAAAACCTGTAGTTAGTTATTGTGAAGGAGACAATCTAAAGGACAAGAGTGGAAATGTTGTACCATGTGAATTTGGATGTCAGGATAATGGACAAACTGTTGATGACATATGTAAACCTAAACCAATTGATATCCCTCAAGAGGTAAATTGCTCAAAATATACGGACATGTCTTCATGTCGTTGGGCTGATTCAAGTTGTGATTGGTCTTTTTCAGAACAAAAATGTTCTTCAAGTAGTGTTGTAAATATAACGAGTTGCTCGAGTATTTCGAATCAAACCACTTGTAATAGTAGAGATAACTGTGAATTTGTAGAAGGAAAGTGTCAAGAGGTAAATTTGAACAAATATATACGAGAGAATACAAAAAATGATTACTGTACGGGTCTTAGAGATAGTAAAGGAAATATAATTCCAATTGGATACGGAACAGACTCTATTAATACACATAGTGGTTTAAGTAAATGTTCAATTGATGTTTCAGCTATGGAAGTTAATCTTGGAAATCAAATTCCCGGCTCAACTTACAACACAGCTACAAATAATAGAGAATGGAAAGATGGATATAAGTGTGAAGTAGGAGAGTATCAACCAAATGGGTATGGATATAATGTGATTATCACACAACCAGATGGTACTAAGATAAAATATGCTCATCTGAAGTATGGTGATTGTAACAACATAGTGACTGGGAATTCGGGTAATCAGCCATATCATCTACATGTAGAAGTTATGTGTTCTACGCCAGAGGAGTGTGCTACTTGCCAAGGAGATACTAATCCATGTAGGGCAATTGCAGGTGGTTGTTTTGCCTGTTCGGACACAGTTAGAGCTAATGCTATTTCTGGAGGGGATATCAAGACAGAAGAAATCTTAAAATCAAAAAGCCTCTTTACTCTGATTTCTAAAGTTAGAGCAGCTGAAATGGAATATATAGATCCAGCAATATTAATTAAAGACTTAGAGTTAGAGGAAGGAACTTACTCTGTTAAATCTGCTTCAATGTCAGAAACAACCAGTTTTGTTAAAACAGACGATACTCACATAGTCTTTTACGAAGATGTTAATGAAAATGGAAAATTAGATACAAATGAAACACTCCTTTCTCCATATCAAACACAGGTTGAATACAAAGTAGCATTTGAAAAAATAGCAGACTCATTTAACCTTTCTTTGCAAGAAGGATTAAATCTAGTTTCTTTCCCAATAGTGTTTAAGAATGGTGAAGAAGAGGAAATTAAGAAAGTAAGTGAATTGATAGGGTATCTTAATAAACAAGGAACAGAAATCACCACAATTACAGCATATAGGGGAGGAAAATTCATTCCATATGTAATTAGAGAGGGTAAGGGTTTTGGAGAAGACTTTAATATATTACCTGGTGAGGGATATTTTGTACTTTCACATTCAAGTGGAGATCTTTCCCTGTCAGGAATTAAGGTTAAAGATGGTTTAGAGGTTCAATTGTACGAAGGATGGAATTTAGTAAATATATATAATTCTAATATTAAGAGCTATTCAGGTTTTGATGTATTAAAGAATATGAAAGAGCAATCAGTAGGGGCTGATATAATTAGCAAGTGGGAAGATGGTATGTATTTAAGTATAGTAAGTGAGGAAAGTGGTGACTATGGTAATGATTTTAATATCTATCAAAACAGAGGATACTTCATTAGGGTAGTCGAAAATGGAGGTCCTTTTACTCCTAAATAGATCTTGTAGATGAAATCTTGCGAAGTATGATATAATTCCAAAGTTTAATTTGAAGGAGGTAAATATGGCTGTCATAGTTCATGCTAATGAAAATATAGATAGTGCCCTTAAAAGACTTCACAGAGAGGTTATGAGAGAAAAGATCTTAGAAACCTACAGAGAGAAGGCATATAGGGTTAAACCATCTACTGAAGGAATACAAAAGAGAAGAGAATGGGCAAAGATGAAGAGAAGAAGAAGAACTGCTGCAAGAAGAGCAAAGTAAATTGTTAATTTCCAAATATGTCACTTTTGGAAAATATTCGTAAAGATATGTTAGATGCTTCAAAAAGTGGAGAAGGTATCACTGTTGATATCCTTAAATTGGTTATTGCCGATATTAGGAATGAGGAGATAGTTTTAGATAAGGATCTAACAGATGATGATGTGTTAAAGGTAGTTAGAAAACAGGAAAAAAAGATAAAGGACTCCATAGAGCAATATACTAAAATGGGTAGAGAAGATTTAGTTTCTAGAGAGAAAGCCCAGTTGAAAGTAATAGAGAAATATCTTCCATCCTTAATGAATGAAGAGGAAATTATTAAGGTAGTATCTAAAGTAATTGCTGATACTAATTCAAATGGTATGCAAAGTATGGGACTCGTAATGGGTAGTGTAATGAAAGAGTTAAATGGCAAAGCAGATGGTAGTACAGTAAAAGATATAGTTGGGAGATTACTTCAAAATAAGTAAAATGCAATTAGAAATATTTAGTACCGACGTGTTTGATAAAATATATCCAAACTTCAAACTTTCTTTCCAAGATATTCAAAAGGGGTATGTAAAAGTTTTTCAAAAATATAACATTGGAAATATTAATATTGTTTTTGTTGATAATAAATATATCCAGAAATTAAACAAAGAGCATAGAGGAATAGATATGCCAACAGATGTTCTCTCTTTTAGATTGGATGAAAATAAAAATGATGGAGAAATATATATATCCTTTGAATATGTATACCAATCATTTAAAGACGAAAAATTTATAGAAGAGATACTAAGATTGATAATACATGGAACTCTTCATATACTAGGATATGATCATATTGATAGCCTAAATGAAAATCCCAAGGAAGATATGTTTAAGCTACAAGAAGAATTACTTCATAAATATATACAAATATGTTCTTAATAACAGGTTTAGGAAATCCAGGAATAGAGTATGCAAATACCCCTCATAATGCAGGGTATTTCTTTGTTGATAAATTAAGAGAATTTTTTCAGAGTGACTCTGGTTTGCAAATATCACAGTGGAAAAATGAAAAAATATTTCTTTCAGAGATCTGTAAGATTAAAAAAAATGGAGAATTGATAGGGATATTACAAAAACCTCTTACATATATGAATCTTTCTGGAAGTGCTGTTAAGTTAATATCACGTAAGTTTAAGGTTGATAAATATATTCTTGTTCATGATGATTTAGATATTCCACTTGGTAATTTTAAAATACAGGAAGGAAAATCACCAAAGGGACACAATGGTGTATCTAGTGTAGAGAGTGTATTAAAAAAGAAAGACTTCTTAAGAGTTAGATTAGGAATAGAGAATAGGGGAGATAGGATAATTCCTGGGGAAGAATATGTACTACAACCTTTTTCTAAAAAAGAGGAAGCTATGTTAAATGGGTGTATACAGATATCAATAGAGAATCTCCTTAGGGAGTATTTAGAACTTTAAATATTGATTCGGGGTAAGAACTCTCAATTTCATCTTTAGTGTGCTTAACAAGCCTTGTGTCTTCTTGTAGTACTGTTACAAAGTTGTTCTCATCTAAAAGAATTCCCATATTAACTAAGATGTTCTCTTTTAATATAAAAAATACTTTTCCACTGTCTAGTTCATAGTTAGGAGAAGTAAGATATCCGTTCTCTTTTGCATATTCATAAAGTAATATTGGATAGGAATATGATAGGGAATATGTTTTAGACCGGTCTCTCTTTTTAACATAATCAAGGAGAACGGGTTCTAATGCTAAATTCTGTTCAAAATAAGTTTGTGATATTACCCTGAATGAGGTAAATGCACCATAATTAAATTTAATCTTTTCCCATTTACCTTCAAAGGTACTAACTAAGTATCTATTATCTGAAATATTTTCAACAAATTTCTTACCTTCTTTGTAATCATACTCTAATATATTTGATATCCCATTGTTATCTACATCAATATCATACATATCTTGTACTCCATCATAATCAATATCATAGATTTCCTTTCCATTCTCATACATCACTGACATGTTGTAGGTATTTAGGTTCATATATACTGAAAAAAAGAAGTAAATAGCTGAAAGGGCGATTGATAGATATAGGGGATATTTAATTATTTTAAAATTTCTAATATATCTTTTAAACAGAATACCAAGAAAAATTAAGATAGCAAAAATCTCAATAGCAAAAGAGGGAGAGTAAAGAAAGGAAGAGAAATAGCTACTTTTTAATACCTGTCCCAGTATATTGATTTCGTGTTGTAATGGGTAAAAGAGGGTTAAGGAAGAAAATAGGGAGTCAGAGAGTAAATGGGTAACTGTTCCAATTATGAAAGAGTAATGTATTACAGTAAGAAGATTGGTATTTAATGTCTTTCTACCATCTCTGTTTAATATTTTTTTAATTAATTGAAAGACTAATACTAGAAGTATCCAAATTAAAATATAGAAGGTAATGCTATGACTAAATACTTTGTGATGTAAGAATACTGGTGTGGATGTCATAGTCAATATTGCTAAATCAATATCTGGTAATACACCGAAAAGAATACTAAGAATCATCACTATTGTTTTTTCATGAATACTGAGTTTAGAGATTCTCTTTTTTTGTATTAACTCGTTTGTGATGTATGATATCGGTCCGTGAGCAAGATACATATTAATAAAGATTGAATTAGTCTTTCTAATTATACACTTCCTTGATAAAATTAGGTGCTTTTATGAAAAATTTTACAGATGAGTTCCAAAAAATTTTTGATGTTCCTAAGTTAGATAAATATTCAACTGTTACGGTTGGTAAGGAATATGAGGAATATATAGCGGAGATATTAGGTAGAAAGCTTTCTAAGAGTATATTTTTTGTACCAGAAAAAAGACATGAGATTGGTTTTAAAGAGTTTAGTGTTGGTGATAAATGGGAGATTGAATCATTAATTTCATTGGGATATGAGAGGGTAGAGAGGGTATGGAATGAGGGAGAGATATCAGTTCTTGGAGAGAATATTTTAATCTGGGCATTTAGTTCTAAATATGTTTTTAGATTCACTCTTTTAGGTAATGATATTGAAGAGATAGAGATATTAGAACCTAGTAGTAGAAAGAGAATAGACGAAAAGAAGAGTGTTAAGGTCTTTCCTTTTAATCAAGATACTGTAATTGGTAATGAAACAGCTGGGGATATGTTGATATTAGAGTGTGTTCCAAATATCTTTTTAGAGGGGGATGTGATTGATCTTGGGATAAGGAGTTTGCCATATTTTTCAATCTCATCTCTTACTAAATCTTCAATAAATATTTTAGAGGATTATAAGAGTAGAGGATATATGATTTGGTATTTAACTCATGATTTCTTAAAGTATGATTCGTTAAATACAGTAAGTAAATATATTGATACTGTATTTGAAATTTCCGACACAGTAGAGCAGACACTTAAAAAGGGGTTTTTGTATGAGAAAGGTAAAATAGTTGTTTTAACAGATAGTGAGGTATTAGGAGAGGTATTGCTTAGACATGAAGAGATGGGTAAAGAGATAGATCCTTCATCTATAGATCTATTAAAAAAGATTTTTGTTGGGGATTTTGTTGTACATCAAGATCACGGTATTGGAAAGTTTACTGGGATAGTAAGTAAAGAGGGAGTTGAATATATTGAGATAGCGTATGCGGGACCGGATAGGCTCTTTGTTCCTCTTTACTCTTCAGAAAAAGTTATGAAATATATTGGTAGTGGAAAGGCACAGCCAATACTTACAGGATTAAATAGTGGGGTATGGAAGAGGATATCTAGTAGGGCAAAGGAAGATGTAGAAAGTATTGCTAAAGAATTACTTCAGATATATGCACTACGAAAGGTATCAAAATCAAAGAGGGTAATTTCAACTGAAAGTGATTTAGATGAATATTGGGAGTTTGTTAATGATTTTGAATTTACTGATACGGAAGATCAATATATTGCTAGTAAAAAGATAGCTTCTGATTTAGAAAAAGATATCCCTATGGATAGACTTTTGGTTGGTGATGTAGGTTTTGGAAAAACAGAGATAGGGATGAGAGCTGCTTTTGCAGTAGTAAATGGTGATATGCAGGTAGCACTTTTAGCACCAACTACAATACTTGCTAATCAACACCTTAAAGTGTTTAGGGAGAGGTTTAAGAAATATCCTTTTAATATTGAATTAATATCTAGGCTTCAAACAGAGAAAGAGAGAGAAAGGATTGAAAAGGATGTAAGTGAAGGAAAGATTGATATATTAATTGGTACTCACGCGATTCTTTCAACTAGCGTTATATTTAAGAATTTAGGCCTACTAATTATCGATGAGGAACAGAAATTTGGGGTTAAGCAGAAGGAGAGACTTAAGAGTAGTAGAGTAGATACACATGTTCTTTCTTTAACGGCAACTCCTATACCTAGAACTTTAAATCTTTCATTAATGGGTGTAAGGGATATATCTGTACTTGCTATTCCACCTTTAGGAAGAAAAGATATTAAAAATGAGTTTAGTAAATTTAGTTTCGATACTGTTAAACAGTGTATTTTAAGAGAGTTAAAGAGAGGTGGGCAAGTTTACTATCTTCACAACAGAATTGAAAATATATATGGGTTAAAAGATGAAATTCTATCTATTCTTCCAGATATTCGTATAGAGGTTGCTCATGGTAGGTTAAGAGGAAAGAGATTAATTGAGATTATGGAGAAGTTTGTGAATCATGAAATAGATGTTTTACTTTGTACTACCATTATTGAAAATGGTTTAGATATCTCTAATGCAAATACATTGATAGTAGATGATGTTAACAGGTTAGGACTCTCTCAGATGTATCAGATTAGGGGTAGAGTGGGTAGGGGTAGTAAACAGGCTTATGCATGTTTTTTGTATGACCAACTTCGTGGTGACTCTCAACTTAGACTTGAGGCATTAAGAGAATCAGAGGCGTTAGGCTCGGGTTTTGTATTGTCAAATAGGGATTTAGAGATTCGAGGTGCTGGAGATATCTTAGGTAAGAAACAGAGTGGTACAATTAATTCAATTGGATACGGATTGTATACACAACTACTTTTCGATGCGGTAGAGGAGTTAAAGAAGGGTACTAAATAGACCTTTTAAGATGTTCAAATATTTTTTACTTGTTAGAGTCTAGAATCTAGTTTATTATGTCTATCATGTCTACCGTCTTGTACAGAAAATATCGTGCCCAGATTTTTGATGAAATTATTGGTCAAGATCATATCACCAAAATTTTAAAGAATGCTGTTAAAGATAATCAGCTATCTCATGCGTACCTATTTGTTGGTTCCAGGGGAACTGGAAAGACTAGTATGGCGAGAATATTAGCTAAGGCTGTTAATTGTATTAAACCAAAAAAGGATGGGAATCCTTGTAATGAATGTGAGAACTGTCTAGCTATCTCTAATGGCAACTATATGGACCTAATTGAGATAGATGCCGCATCAAATAGAGGGATAGATCAGATTAGAGAATTAAAAGAGAGGATTGAGTTTGCACCTTCTAAGGGGAGTTTTAAGATATACATTATTGATGAGGTACATATGTTAACCACGGAGGCATTCAATGCGCTTCTAAAGACTTTAGAGGAACCTCCAGAGCATGTTATCTTTATCCTTGCTACTACTGATGCGCATAAATTACCTGCAACGATACTTTCTAGATGTCAAAGGTATGATTTTAGGTTAGGTAATGAACAGGAGATACGTACTACTCTTGAAGAGATATTAAAAAAAGAGAAGATTAAGGTCGAGGAGAAGGGTTTGGATATAATTGTTAGGAATGCAAGAGGCAGCTATAGAGATGCTCTCTCTTTGTTAGATGTTGTCATTAATAGTCAATCTAAGAGTAAAGATCCTAAAAAGATTACCATAGAAGAGATTAGGGCAGTATTAGGTATCCCTGAGGTATATATGGTTAATGATTTACTTACTTCTTTAATTAAAGGAGACGCAAAAGCTGCTTTGAATTGTATTAAGGAATTAGAGGAGAAAGGTAGTAATTTAGCTCAGTTTACTAACTTCACTTTAGAGGTACTAAGAGAGGTGTTAGTTAGTAAAATTTCTGGTGAAGATATTAAGGAGTATACCTTTGCAGAGGGTATGAGTTTAAAGGATATTCTCTTTTTAATTAAAGAATTCCTTAATGTTGAAAGAGAATTAAAGAACACTACTAATCAGATATTAATATTTCAAATGTTAATTCCAATATTTCTTAAAGAAGAAAACGATGTAAAAATACTACCCAAGGTAATACAAACTAAGAAGAGTGTAGTAAAAAGTGGAACGATTGTAGAGGGTAGAAGTGAGAGTGTCGAAGTAATTAATACGGATGTAATAAATGTTTGTATTGATGATGTTTTGAAGAGTTGGAAGAGTATTGTTAACAGTGTTAAGCCTTTAAATACAACTCTTTTTGCCTTTTTAGATTCGTCTAAACCTATAAGTATACAAGAGAATGTTTTAAATATTGAAGTACCTTTTAAATTCTATAAAGATCAAATTGATGCACCTAAAAGTAGAGAGTTAATTGGGGCGATTCTTTTTGATACTTTGGGTACTCATTGTAAAATAAACTGTTCTGTAAATGATACAGTAAGACCTAAATTACAAAGTAATGCAGATGTAGTACTTAGAAATGTCCCAGTTATTAAAAGGAAAGAGGTAGAAGAAAAAAAAGAATTTAAACAAGATATTGAAGCTATTTTTGCTGGTATGTAAGTTAGCAATTATGTATAATCCATTAGTGTGTATCTAATTTTTACTTAAGGTATATATGTTAAATCCCAGAGAGTTAATTAAAATGCAAATGGAAGCTAAAAAGATGCAAAATAGGTTGAGAGAGAAGAAGATTTCTGGTGAATCTAGAGATGGTATGTTAAAACTCTTTCTTAATGGTGCTCAGGAGTTTGAAGATATATGGATTGATGACAATTTAATGGATCTAGATATGATGGATAGGTTTAAAAAGGATATGAAAGAGGCATTTAAGGACTATCAGAAGAAATTACAAAAAGAGATGGCTCAAGATTTTGATTTAGACAAAATAAAGGGGATGTTAAGCTAAGATGTCAGTACTTCCTAAATCAGTAGAAAATGTAATAAATGAATTTAGTAAACTACCTGGAGTAGGTCCTAAGTCTGCGGCAAGAATGACTTACCACTTTCTAAGGTCCCCAAACAAGGATGCTAGTAAGTTGGGAGATGCCTTAGTAGAGATGGATAGTAAAACTAAATTTTGTATCTCCTGTTTTAATGTAACTGATAAGGATATTTGTGATATATGTAGTAGTGCAACTAGAGATCATAGTACAATATGTATTGTCGAGGAACCTCTTGATGTTATAGCTTTTGAGAATTCAGCTGTATTTAATGGTTTGTACTTTGTTTTAGGTGGTGTAATTTCTCCTGCTGAAGGTATTACTGCTTCTGAATTAAGATTTAGTGAACTAGAGAGTCGGGTAATATCTGCAATTAATGAGAGTGAAAAAGAGATAGAGCTAATTGTTGCAACTAATCCAAGTCTTGAGGGAGAGGCTACAGCCAGCTATATCCAAGATATTTTTGGGAAACAGGTTAAAGATGGGAAAGTACATGTTTCTAGATTAGCAATGGGTCTTCCTACAGGTGCCGATTTGGAGTATGCAGATAGACTTACATTAAAAAAAGCTCTAGAGGGAAGAAGAGATATTTAAGTATTAAATATATGGGTAATCAAAACACAGTATCTTTAGATATTGATAAAAAAGATTTTCAGAAAGTTAAAGACCTTTTACTAGCTCAGAATTGGACAGAGCAAAGCGATATTAATCAATATGTCCTTTTTAGATTAAAAAGTCCCTCCGGTTCATTAGCTATTATGTATTTTAGTGGTAAATTGGTTCTACAAGGTAGAGAAGATCTTACTAGGGTAATTGCAACATTAAAAAAAGATAAAGAAGAAACCCTTGAAGAATTTATCCCACACTTTGGTGTTGATGAAGTAGGAAAGGGAGATTATTTTGGTCCTTTAGTAGTAGTAGGATGTTTTGTAAATGACGATTTATACAAAAAGGTAAAACTCTTGGGTTTTGCAGATTCAAAAAAATTCTCAGATCAGAAGATTGAGAATCTTTATAATATGGTTAAAGATTATCCTTACTATTATGCCTCTATAGTATATCCAAATGAATATAATAGATTAACAAAAATATATAAAAATGCATCTTTGTTACTTGCTAAACAGCATTCAAAGGTAATTGAAAAGGGATTAGTTGATTTAGAATCAAAGAAGGAGATATGTAATTATGTAGTTATTGACCAATTCTCTACTTCAAAGAGTAGGGTGACTAATGAGTTAGGTCAGTTAGGAAAGAAATATAAATTTATACAGTTCCATAAGGGTGAATCTGACATCGCAGTTGCTACAGCTTCAATAATCGCTAGAGGTATTTTTGTTGAAGAGTGGAGGAAAATGGATATGAAGTATGACTTTCATTTTCCTAAGGGTGCTTCTAATGTAATAGATAATGCAAAGCTATTTGTATCTGTTTATGGTGAAGAAGAATTGAATAATGTTGCTAAAACAAGTTTTAAAACAACAAAGCAGGTGCTGGGGTAGTATTTTCTAAGGCTTTTTTCTCTTCTTTCTATTAAAATCTTGTAATAAGGATTTAACAAGAAATACAGAGATAACTAAAGTAACTAAACCAAAAGCTAATTCTGGAATAAAGTTGTTAATTTCTATTTCTACCTGTTTTGGTATTCCATCAATACCATTAAATACTTCTCCCTTGATAATTCTTTTTAAGAAGATATCGGATATATGCCACTGTTTTATCTCTACCTCTTTTTCTAGTATATCTTTAGGATAAATACTCTCTTTATCAGGATTTAAGTATGTATATATTGATTTGTATTTATTTTTTTCGTTAAATACATCTAATCTACCACTAGGTGTAAGCATAAAGTTAGAGTTATTATGGATTGAATATTGAAATTTTAAGGGAGAGATGAAAGGAATGCCCTTATTTATAACCTTTACGTCAACAAAATAACTATCTGTTGTAACTCCTTTAACTTGATTTTGTGGAGTAACGATATCTAAAATAATTAATTGAGCGATAGAGGTGTTAATACTAATATTCTGACCTTTAGTTAAAGGGGTTAAAGCTAATATATTAAAATATGTTCCCTCTTTAAGATTTTTAATAGGAAATATCTCATATCTTATTACATAGGAACTATTTGCCTTTACCTTGATACTATCAGTATCTGCTTTAACAAATATCTTATTCTTATTTTCAGAAATCTTATCGTTTTTTGGGTTGTATTCATATGGAGTTATTAGGACATCTACCTCAATAGCTTCAGAATTATGAAATATTACAGATTCATATTTTCTTTCTCCTTGAGAGAGAGATACCCTTTTAATTCCGGGTTCAATACCACTAGCAAAGCAAATTGAAATACCACATATGGTATATATTAATAGTGTAACAAAGGTAGTTTTAATAAGTCTCATTTTTCTTTCTTGCTCTTTTCTTATTTGCGTTTATTATTATAGCAAGAATGATAATAATAAAGATAGCGATAAGTAGCTTCCATGGTATTATCCAGAAATCTGCTTGACCACTTAATACTGCAAACCCTGGTTGAGAGGTTCTATATGTCACAAGAAGGGTTGCTTTCATAGGTCCAATGGCAATTGCATTATTTGGAGAAAGATAGCTAGATTGATCCCAGTAATCTTCATAATCTCCAGAGGTGCCTTTAAGCAAACTTTGTTTGTTTTTGTTAAAGGGTATTCTTGTTACTTCTTGTCTAAATATGTTTTCTATTATGATTTCTCCTGTAGGTTGAATATGAGTATCTCCAATATTTTTAATTCTACTTAAGAATATTACACTGATTTTTTCATATATTTTTTTGTTAGATACAAATTTCAATAATTCTGCATTCTCTACAAATTCATCTCCTATCTTTATTAATATTGGTGTACCTGAAGCCAAACTAGCAAATGCTGCAGTTCCCCCTTGTTGAAAATTGCTTTCTGAAATTAGGAATATTTCAACATTATACTCGCCATCTGTAACATCTTGAGGTACTTGAATAGTGTATTTAAGTTTAGTGTTTTTGTTTGACTCCAGTGTAAGTGACTGTTTTTCAACAGTAACCCATTTAGAAGCAGAGTAAGTAGATATGGCATCATCTTCTGGAGTAAGTATTACTGCAGTACCCGGTTGATTTTCTATCTGTTCAAATCCACTTACAAATACTTTGTATGTATCATTTGAGGAGGATTGATTCCAAAAAACAATTTCATCAGAATATACTTCTCCTGCTTTTAACTCAAGAGTTTTAAAAGTAGGGGCGACACCGATGGATAAATTATTTTGAGCAAAAGAAGAAGTAATGCTTAAAAGAAGTATTATTATTGGCAGTAATATTATTCCTTTATATTTCCATAACTTGTTAAACATTCTTTTTATGCATTAAACAAGAATCTAGTAGTAACCACCACAAATAAAGTAGACATACTCAGTATATGAACCAGATGTTGCAGCAGCTTGTGCTTTAGCACCATATGTTACAGTTGAAGGTTCTGCTGAACCTTGCGTACCACTCTGATAAAGAACTAGTTTTGCACCAGAGTAAAGCCTATCAATTGTACCAAAAGTTCCAGTAGGAGTGTTTACAAAATTTGTTGCTACAGTTGCAGGATCTGTTGAATCAGGGTCTGAAAGTGTCAAACCAAATCCATAAACTGAAGAGCTTGTTAAATCTAATGTTGCAGTTGCTCCAGATGGAATTAATGTTGTACCATTCCATAAACCAGCATCAGAAGAGTTGTCTCCAGTTCCATATACTGCCCAATAATACCCATTACTTGTTGTAGATGTACTGATAGTATGGGTTCCTGTTGCATAAGTACCTCCTGGGTACAAGGTCCCTAGATTTACTGAATTTGCACTAATATTACAACTAACCATAGGGATATCAGATACTGTTGCAGTTACAACAACAACATCATCAGTAACAAGATAAATTTTAAAGGATTTTGAATCAATTGGTGTTCCTCCAGAATTAGCACTTACAGTAATAATGTGTTCTCCTACTGTATCATCCGTTCCAAGCTT
Organism: uncultured Candidatus Saccharibacteria bacterium; assembly: GCA_964502535.1. Lineage (GTDB taxonomy): Bacteria > Patescibacteriota > Dojkabacteria > SC72 > SC72 > UBA2259. Next base: position 2,663 of record CAZCWY010000003.1, on the reverse strand, counting down.
CCCAACATTGCCCGCAATACTTACACCATATGTGGTTCCTGCAGTTAAAGCTCCAACATTTGTGATCGTTATTTTATCAACTGTTCCAGCTCCACCTTGAGCGCATGTACCAGCTAAAGCTGTTCCAGAATTAGGGAGCGCTGCATCTATTTGCCAGTTAGTACTTGTTTGGTCTGCAGCAGATGACGCTTGTGTTGCAACAGTTAAAGCTCCTGTAGTTCTACACCACATAGTATCTTCTGCATCAGGAAACTCAATAGTGATTGTTCCTCCAGAAGGAACGGCACTTGCAGTATCGATAGCGAGAATCATTTCAACAGGATTAGTTGTACCATCAAGATTTATCTTTATTCTGCTTAAGAAAAGATATACTGCCGAAAGTGTAGCTGCTTGAATAGTGGAGATGATAAAAAAGGAGATTAAGATAACAAAAAATGTTCCTGGGAGAACATATTTTAGTTTGTTTATTAGTGTTTTCACAAATGGCAGATAATAAATTAAAATTTCATTATTTTAAATAACTATATATTAGAGACTACATAAATATATTGTAAGTGTCAAGAGACTAAAACCTAGGTACAAAAATAAAATAGATTGTCTCTTGATAGTCACTTGCAGCACTCTTATCGGTCCCTGGTTTCGCTATTACTTTTAATGCCATTCTTCCGTTATATATTGGTGCAGAGGACTCATAAATTTTTGTAGCAGTTGTGCCAACAATTCCAACACTGTTTCCAGTTCCACTGTAATCTGTGGTGGCAGTAAGGGACCCTAAATATGGATAAGTGTCTTGATTAATATATTCACTTTGAAGTCCAAATCCATCAGATGTTGAATTTAGATTGGCAGTAGCAGAAATTATAATTTGTCCTGTTGTATTACTTTTTAATCCTCCATTTTTACCCTTTATTATTATTGCAAAGCCTCCTTGTGAATTAGATGCTGCGTCTAACCATATTCTGTTTTCTGCAGTTACAGGTGTAGATCCACTAATCAACTCATCTGCTCCAGTAAAGAATATGGAGTATGGGGAAGCTGTTTCGGCAGAGATCCCTGTTTGATCTTCAATATCTATATCAAAAAATACAGACCCTAAAGATGTAGTTGCAGAGGCAATCGGTCCTGGTTGACTTTCTGTAAAATCTCCGTGTAACGCTACTATTCTAATATAGTAGAGAGTACCTGATTGTAATCCTTGGATATTAAAATCTGGATTTTCCCAATCTACTTTTGTTAAGAAGTCAGAAAGATTGTGAGTAGAGACTCCTTCTGGAGAGAATGTATTTCCATCTATATATTTAATATCTGATACGAAGTTGTCTAGAGAGATCATAACAGAGTAGAGTGTGTCTGTTGGGTTATCATTAGTATCAATTTCAAATCTAGCTTTGTTATAACAACCAGAAGGACCACATATAGCTATCATTCCCCCTGTTGTAAGTTCTGTTGGTCCAGTTGTACAGTTAGAGGAACCTGAAGTAGTTGTTTCAAAACAACCAACTTCTGGTACAGAGGCAATAAATGCATCTTCTGGACTAGTAAAGAGTTTGTAATTAGTTGAATAGTTTCTTGGGTTATTTGATATCCTTCCTGTTTGAAGTAAAGCAGAGTAATCTCCATCTGCTGTTTGTAGTATTGCTCCCTGTTTAGTGGTAGCTCCAACTATTTTGTAATTAGTTGAATCTATCTCTGCGGCTATCACATATACTGGGAAAAGAAAAAGACATAATAGTGCAAATATTGAAGGGGCATTTTTATATTTCATTGTAATAAAATGATATTGTATAGTAATGGGTTAGTCAATAAAGGATACTATTTATATGATATAATTCTACGGCTTGGAGAGGTGACAGAGTGGTCGAATGTGACGGTCTTGAAAACCGTTGTACGGGTTTCCGTACCGTGGGTTCGAATCCCACCCTCTCCGTTTGCTATTTTGAAGTAGTTATTTCAATACTGTGTATTCCCCACTTAGTATCATCATTAAATAGGGCAATATTTACATAGTATCCTGATATTCGATACTTTATATACGCATACTCACCCATACCTTCTGGTTTCTCTAATCTTCTATTTATAATTTTAGGATTAGATATGTCTACAGAGTTAAGCTTCTCTACAACCTTTGTAAAAGAGTCTAACAAAGTAACTGTTTTATATGTATCTGTTGTTAATTCATATGCTTTTTCATAATCTCTTTCTTCTATCCTTTTAAGAAATTCAGAAGCTAATCGATATGGTTCTGACCTTGTGTAATTAAATATTATAATTAATAAAGTTAATAGGATGAGTAGAGGTACAGCAACAATAGAAATATTAACTATTTTCTCTTTGTGGGTTTTTACATAAAGAGAGATATTTTCTTTTAGTGAGATATTTGGGTAGATACTATTGACAGAATTTTCCTTCTCCTTTTTCTCGGGGAATGGAATGTTGTTTAGGTTACTACCTCTTTTTAAGAGTTTAAACTTTGAAAGATTAAACTTTGAGTTTTTCTTTTTCTCTGTTATCTCTAAATATTTTTCAGTAAGACTTTTTTCGTTATTTTTATTATCTCCAAGAGGAGTTGGAATTTTAAGCTTCATTTATTAAAAGTAAAGATTACTTATATATCTAAATTATCATAAAAGATAATACATAGAAAGGGTGTATAATGAGATATT
>CAZCWY010000002.1:22879-34170 GCA_964502535.1 uncultured Candidatus Saccharibacteria bacterium | reverse complement strand
TTGACAGGTGTAAAAATCGATATTGTAGGTGCCCAGGGAGAAACAGAGGAAAATGATAAGGGTGTTGAGAGTAAGGAAACTCCCGTTGAAGAGACTCCGAGTGAGGAGAAAGAAGATGCTGTTGAGGAGTATGCTAAAGAAACCGCTGAAGAGGTTGTTGATACAACTAAAAAAGAGTAGAAATTAAGATGAGAATATGTAGTTTAATATGGTTAAAGGTGCTAAGAAAGATAAAATTAATGTTCAAGGCAGAGTTCCAATTGTTGCAATTTTGGGTCATGTTGATCATGGAAAAACTACAATTCTTGACTATATTAGAAAAAGTCATGTTCAAAGCTTTGAAGCAGGGGGTATAACTCAAAAGATTTCAGTATTCACGATTTCACTTAACAATGATTCATCTAAAAGAATCACATTTATAGATACTCCTGGTCATGAAGCTTTTGATTTAATGAGGTCAAGAGGAGGAAGTATTGCAGATATTGTACTTTTAATTGTTGCTGCAAATGATGGTGTTAAACCTCAAACTATTGAATCTATTGATATTATTAAAAAATCATCTGCGAAACCAATTATTGTAATTAACAAAGTAGATCTTCCTGATATAAATATTACTAAGATAAAAAGAGATATTACAAATGAGGGCCTTCAGGTAGAGGGTATGGGTGGTAGTATTCCAGTGGTAGAAGTATCTGGTAAAACCGGAAAGGGAATTCCTGAGCTTTTAGAATTAATTAATCTTGTTGCACAGGTAGAAGGGCTACAAGAGAGGGGAAATTTAGTTGAGGGTATTGTTGCAAAAGCATTTGTTCTTGAATCAATAAGGGATAAAACAAGAGGGAATGTCTCAACACTAGTACTAAGTAGCGGAGATTTATGTAAAGGTTCATGGTTGGGATATAAAAAAGATGGAAAGATTAATATCGAAAAAGTAAAAGGTATCGTTACAGAAGAGGGTAAAAATATCTGTGATCTATCGTGTGGATGTGGTGGAAAAGTATTAGGTATTTCCAACCTTATTCCCTTAGGCTCAGAGATATATATTCTCAAGGAAAATAATCCTAAGTTACTCGAGAGTATGTACTCTAAAGATTTGATTGAGGAAATCGAAAGTATTGTTGAAGACGATATGTTTGGTTCGATTTTTGATGAAGAGCAAAAAGATGGAGATACTCAACTTAATGTAATTGTTAAAAGTTCTTCTCAAGGTTCTTTGGAGGCATTAAAGCACTCATTGGAGAAAATGAAAAAAGAGGAGTATACAGTAAATATCGTTTCTGATGGGGTAGGTGGTATTTCTAATAAAGATATTGAAATGGCAAAACTATCAAAAGCCATTGTATTAGGTTTTGAAATTGGTATTGAAAAGGGTGTTGAAGATATCTCAAAGAAAAATGGTGTATTAGTAAGAACATATTCGATAATATATAAACTAATTGAAGAGGTTGAAGATGCACTGGAAATGCTTTCAACTCCTAAACAGGTAGAAGAAGAGATTGGTAATGGTGTAATCAAAATGATGTTTATTCTTACAGATGGTTCTAAAGTTCTTGGATGTCGAGTAAAAGATGGAATACTTAAGAGAGATTGTAAATGTTATATTGTCCGTAATGATGAGATTCTTGCAGAAGGGAAAATTCTTTCAATTAGAAAAGGTAAAGAGAAAGTTAATGAGGCAAAACAGGGAGAAGATTGTGGAGTTATTTTAGATATTGAGGTGGAAAGTATTGAGGGAGATGAGTTGTATTGTTACAAGGTTTCTCGTTAGTTTAAGAATTGACACAAATCCTATAATGATATAAAATAGGCTTTGTATCATGTTTGCCTATTGTCAAATAAAATATATAGTGTTAATCTAGAATATATGTCATTGTCGAAAGAAGAAAAACAAAAGATAGTTAATACGCATGCTCTCCATGAGGGTGATACTGGTTCTCCAGAGGTTCAAATTGCGATATTAACAGAAGAAATTGATAGATTAAGTGAGCATCTAAAAGAGCATAAAAAGGATAATCACTCAAGAAGAGGTTTACTTCAAAAGGTTGGTAAAAGAAGAAGATTGATACAATATCTTTCTCTTAGCGAGCCAGAGAGGTACGAAATTTTTTCTAAGAAGGTAAAGATTTAGGTTATTTTATTAGGTCTTTCTTTTTTCCCTATCTCCTGATATAACTACAAAGTTATTATTTTTGTTATTTAATATTTTATATTTATTTATTTATGTTGTTTAATCATAAGATTTATGAATTTGAAATTGATGGAAGAAAGTGTTCTTTTGAAACAGGAAAACTTGCATTAAAATCAGAGAGTGCAATTATTGCAAGAATGGGAGATACAGTAGTTGAGGTTAATGTTAATACAGCCCCTGCTAAGCAGGAGGGTGACTATTTCCCTATGTCTGTTGAATATATTGAAAGATTTTATGCTTCAGGAAAGATTAATGGTTCTAGGTTTGTTAAGATTGAAAGATTCTCAAGTGATGATGCAATTTTGAAAGCTAGAATGATTGATAGGGCACTAAGATCAAGATTCCCAAGTGACTATAGAGATGAATTGAGTCTCATTGTGACAGTAATGTCATATGATGAGGAGAATGATCCTGTTTTACTAGCTATTAATGCAGCTTCTGTTGCTTTAATGTACTCCAAAGCACCATTTAGTGGACCAGTTTCTGGTGTAAGAATGGGTATGGAGAATGGTGAAATTAAGGCTACTTACAAGAGTATGGAAGATGTAAGCAAAGAGGATGTTTTAAACTATGTATTAGGAGGTGATGGAAATCTATTTACGATGATTGATGCAAGTTGCTATGAAATTCCAGAAGATCAGGTATTAAAAGCAATGGAAATGAGTTTAGAAGAGATGAAAAAATGGATTGTTGCTCAGAATGAATTTCTTAAGCTATTAGAGAAAAAGGATAAAACTTACAAATCGTATGATTTAGATGAAGCTATGGTAAAAGGAATGGATGAATTCTTAGGCGATAGAGTCATTGATAATCTATTGAAAGCTGACAAAACTATTCATGAGTCTACTAAGGAGGAAGTATTTGAAAAGTTTGCAGGTAAATATACCAAATTACAGATGGGTGAAGGGTATGAAAAACTTGTTAAAAAAGCTATGAGAAAGTATGTTGTAGAGCAGAAGAAGAGGGCAGATGGAAGAGGATTTGATGAAATTAGAGAAATGGATGCGGAAATTGATTTGCTACCAAGAGTACATGGATCTGGTCTCTTTACCAGAGGAGTAACTCAAGTTCTCTCTATTGCTACATTAGGTACGCTAGAGGATGCTAAATTGGTAGATGATATGTTAGGAGAGAAAGAGAAAAGGTATATGCATTACTACAATGATTTACCTTTTGCATATGGTGATGTTGATAGAGTAAGACTTTCTCCAAGTAGAAGAGCAATAGGTCATGGAATGTTAGCAGAGAAAGCATTAATACCTGTAATTCCTTCAGTTGATGAATTCCCATACACAATATTAGTAATGTCTGAAGTACAAGGTGAAAATGGATCTTCATCAATGGCGTCTGCATGTGGTTCTACCTTAGCCTTAATGGCAGCAGGTGTTCCAATAAAAAAGATGGTTGGTGGTATAGCTTGTGGATTAGTAGCTGAAGAGAATGGAGATTTCCATATTCTTACAGATATGCAAGGTGTAGAAGACTTCTATGGTGATATGGATTTCAAGATTACTGGAACAAAAGATGGTGTAACTGCAGTACAAATGGATAACAAAATGGCGGGACTAAGTATGGAGATTGTAAGACAAACCTTTGAGAAATCTAAGATAGCAAGATTAGAAGTAATAAAGGTAATGGAAAAAGCTATTGTTCAACCTAAACAGGAGTTATCTAAATTCGCACCAAAGGTAGCAAGAGCATCAATTCCAGTAGAAAAGATTGGTGAATTGATTGGCCCTGGAGGTAAGAATATTAGAGAATTAACTGAAAGAACTGGAGCAAAGATTTCTGTTGAAGAAAGTGGAGCTGTAAATATATATTCAATGGAGCAATCCTCTATTGATGCAGCATTAAGCTATATAAAGAAATTAGGTTTAGTTCCAGTAGTTGGAGAAATATATGATGGAAAAGTTGCAAGTATTATGGAATACGGTGCTTTTGTTGATATAGCTCCTGGTATATGTGGTTTAGTACACGTTTCTGAAATTGCAGAAGGTTTTGTTAAAGATGTAAGAAAGTATCTTAACGAGGGTGATGAAGTAAAGGTTAAACTACTTTCAAAAGAAAGAGATGGAAAGTTGAAACTAAGTATTAAACAGGTAGATGCACCTAAGGAAAAAGAAGTAATAGCAGAATAAATTAAATAGGGGAGAGATCCCCTATTTTTTTGATATCTTAGCTATATAAAAACCCATCATTTCAGAAGAAGGAATTACTCTAATACTTTTTTTAACAGAAGAGTGATATTTATTCCCACTCCATTGAGTAATACCGTTTGTAATATATTTTTTGAATGTAGCAAATTGGGGGAAGGTTATTAATTCAATATCTTCAAGGTATGCAAGAGGATTCTTATTAAGTAGGTATGATACAACGCCCTCATTTTCTTCCGGTTCTAGAGTACAAGTAGAATATATTAATGTTCCCTTGCTTTTTAATGTTTTAAATGCCGATTCAATTAATTCCCTTTGTATCATTGTAGAACTTTTGACTTTCTTAATACTCCAAAACCTTAAAGGTTTAGGTCCTCTAAGATATATTCTTCCTTCTCCACTACAAGGAGCATCTAAAAGCACCTTATCAAAATAATCAGGATATTTCTTTCCAAAGTCTCTTCCATCGCTAAGAGTAATTTTTACTGAACTAGCACCAAATTGTTCTATTACATTTCTTAAAGAATTTGTACGACCAACCTCTATCTCATTTGCTAAAATGTTTGCCCTATTTTTAGTAATTTCAGCCATATGTGTTGTTTTACTACCAGGAGCTGCACACATATCTAAGATATTTTCACTTCTTGTTGGATTAAGAACCAAGGTTGCTAAAATACTTGAAAGATCTTGGATATAGAAGAGACCCTCCCTATACTCCTCAATTTGAGAGATCTCTGATTTGTCCCTGTTGTTAATAAAGTAAACATTAGGTGCCCACGGAATTTTGGTTAGTTCATAACCTCTAGATTTAAGTAACCTAAGAGTTTCTTTTACATTTCCCTTTAAACCGTTTAAACGTATTGTAGTTCTTGCTCTTTGATAGAAAAGAGATGATACTCTTGCTTTAGGAAGCATAAGGATACTTGCCATTCTAGAGATAAAGATATCGTCCTTAGTAAAGTATTTCTTACTATCATCCTTATCGTAATTTCTTGGTTTTTTATAATTACTTCTTGTACCTTTGTTTCTCATTAAATCTCTCCTTTCAAATATTTAACTATACTACCAATTACTAAACTACTTGTTTCTGTTCTAAGTATATTTCCAGATAATTTAACAAATTTAAAACCTTTCTCTTTAAAAATATCTATATCTCTACTACTCCAACCCTTTTCTGGTCCAATCGCAATTACAAAAGGTTTTTTAATTTCTGAATTTGAAAGATACTGTTTCAAAGGTACAGTATCAACATTTTCTGTTGTAAGACAAAGTAAATTATCATTCTTACTAACCGATAGATCTTGTAATTTAATAGGCTTTTCAATTATTGTAGGTTTAACATTTCTGGATTGTTCTACTGCATCACTTACAATCTTTTTCCAAAGGCCATATTCTTTAATTGCTTTACTACTTTTTACAAGAGAGTATTGAGATTCTATAGGTATTATCATATCAATTCCAATTTCTACTGATTTTTCTATTAAAAAATGGAGTTTATCTTTACTTACAAGAGATTGAATAATTGTTAGATCAACACTATCCTTTATTTCTTTTTCACTAATCTGCTCAAGTACTTCTACCTCTACGGATTTGTTAGATATATCAGATATTACCGCAAGAAATATAGCTTCATAGGTTTCAACCTCAATGAAGTTCTCTTCTTTTAAGTGAAGCTTGTTTATTACAAACTCACTATCAGAATCTGATAGACGAGTTATGTCTTGCAGTGTTAGTTTATGCTTAATAAAGAATCTATTCATCATCAATTATATCATTTTACTTGACATATATAACTAAAGACAATCATAATTGTATATATCTTAAATTAATTGAGAGAAAATAATGCAAGAGATACCTAGCGTATTTTGGATGGTAATAATTAGTGTAGTAACAATATTTATCTGTTTTGTGCTATATCATTTAGCAATGTTGCTTAAAGAATCAAAAACTACTGTTATGCAATTACAAAAGACTGTTAACGAAATTAATGGGATTACTTCAAATCTCTCCGGCATTGTGAATAGTATTATAACTCCTATGAGTCAAATTGTTGGTGTTGTTCAAAGGGTGTCATCAGCATTCTCTGTTGCATCTGGAATAGTAGATGGTTTTAAATCAAAAGAGAAAGACAGTTAAATCGTTGATATTGTATTTCCTTCCTAGTATCATAAATAGATGAATCTTACACCACACCAAAAGAGGCAGCTTAAGTATGTAATTCTCCTTATTTTAGGGGTTCCTTTAACAGTATTTGCAGTTTACAAAGGTATACAATGGATTACCATGGCAAGTGGGGATGCTACTCCTAAAGAAGTCATTGTTTCAAATCTTTCTCCTCGTTCTCTAATTATTAGTTGGATAACTGAAAAGTCTGTAGATGGATATGTAATTCCTGTATTAAGTGGAACTGAAAAAAGTCCCGTATTAGATAAAAGGGGTTCTGGAAAAAGGCAAGCTCACTATGTTGTTCTGAAGAGTTTAGAACCTTCAACGGAATATTCCTTTATAATTGTTTCTGATAATGAGAAATATATGAAAGGAAGTGCAGGGGAATATAAATTTTCTACCGCTCCTATTAGTGAAGATACCCCAGTTCCAAATCCAGTTTATGGTTCTATCAAAGGAAGTAACTCCGAGAATGTATTAGTATATATTCTTTTTAAAGATAAGAGTGCATTTCCTGTATCAACAGATATTCCCTCCAATGGGAATTGGATTGCAGAACTTTCCTCTATAAGAAGTATTTCAGATAAGAGTGCTTTAAGGGTGTCTGAAAATACAGAACTTGTTGTTCTTGCTAGAGAAGGTCTTACAAAGGGTTCAGTATTGGAAGGTAGTTACTCAACATTATTTAATTCAAGCGGAAGATTAATTAGTGAATTAATATTAGAAGATATTGAATTAAATGAATTAACTTCATATTTTCCTCCTGAAGCAGTATTAGGAGATTCTGAACCCATTCCTGATCCCGAACCAGATCCAGATCCGGATCTTGAACCAGATCCAATACCAACTTCTCCCACTACACCAGTACCAATCATTAAACCTCAGCCATACTCTGTAAGACATGATGTGATATGGCAAGATTTGAGCAGTGGGACTTCGACATTAAATCTATTAACAGGTGAGGAGAGTGTCACCATGGTAAATCTTACGGATATTAATTTGGGAGTTGTATGGAGATCAGAATTGAAAGAAGAGGGATATATTAAATATGGTACCGACGAAGAGGATTTAGATAAAGAGATGACAGATACAAGAGACTCTTTATCTTCTAAGGGTGAGTATTACTCTCACCTTGTAGAGAGTGACAGATTGTTACCTGATACTACCTATTATTTTGAAATATATTCTGGAGAAGATGTATATGACAATGATGGAGAGAAATACACATTTACAACCTTTATAAATCTTAATTCTGCACCTCCTCTGGAGACTCGAGATATTGAACTATTAAATGCATCTGATCCGACAGATTGGGTATTAATATTTCAACTTGTAGATAGTGATGAGGAGGGAACATCGGGGAATTCTGGATACTTAGCCTCGATCCCTGATGAAGATGGGTTAGATGTAATTTCAGTTGGGGATGCAAGAAACGAGGATGGCTCAGAGTATTTTGAATTTTCAGATGAGGATGTAATGAGGGTATATTTCTTAGGTAAAGAAGAGAAAAAGTTTGATTTTAATCTATCCCAAAATGATATAGAATTGGATATCAATGAGTTAGGTGGTGGAACAAAAGAAAAGATTGAACTGCTATTAGATTACGGAATCCTGCCATTAAGATAAAACAATTAAGAAGTGAGCAAATTTATAAACAAATTAAAACCTATATTTCTATTATTATCAATGTCTTTGGTTTGTATTGGTATTGTATTTGTTGTTGAACAATTTAAGAGAGATCCAAAGGAAACAGTAATAGAAAATAATGAAGGATTTTTGGTTCAAGCTATTAATGAAGAATCAAATCTTAATGTACTACAACCTGTTAGTGTTCAAGAAGTAGCTCAAAGTGAACCTGTAAGCAGTGAACAAGAAGTACTTGGTTCTGGTGTGTTATCATGTGGAGATAATGCAATTTATATTGAATCTGAATTGATTTGTACCCAAAGTGGGAGTGGTAGTTTTGATATGAAAAATGAAAAAAGGGTAGGGACTCTTGTTAGGAGAGATTCAGACATAACACTGACGAGAGCAACTGTTCCATTAGAACTATTTTCTGGAATGGAAGTTGCGGATTCAAATAGAAAAATTACTACTAAAACACCTACATTTAAAGCTGCAGGTGAACAGATTGATGATATTAGTGCTAATGTCCAACTTCCTCCTGGAGAGCAAATAGATACATATAAAGATTCTTCTGAAGATATCCCCTTCAAGACCGATTATGAAATAAAGAGAGCATCAAATTCAGAACTCGTGGAAGAAGCGAAAATAGGAGTGAGTACTAAATTTGATAATAAATGCGATCCGGAGGTTTACAAACCAAAATCGAATGTTACACCAACAAAATCAAATGGAAGAGCAGAATTAATGGTTGGAGAGTATAGATACCCAAATGAGGTAGTAGCCAAGGAGACTCAAGATATACAACCTTGTGATAACTCAAAAGACAAATTTATACCTTGGGATGATGCAGAAGATGCTTGTCAGGCAGATTTTGTCACTAAAACAGTAGCTTTTGTTAAGAGTTTTCTTGATTTCCAATGGCTCAATTGTTTAATTGATAAAGATTCATGTATGTATGTTGAAGATATTGTTTTAATAATGGCCTCTCCTTTCGGTACAACTAAGGATTGTTATGAAAAAGGAATATGCACAAATGCATATATGCAAAAGAGAAATTCAATAGCACAAGCTCCAACTGTAAAAAGTTCCGGTAAAACATACTATACAACGGATTGTGATGTAATTATAGCGGGGCTAGGACATGCAACTGTTAAATGTGCTTGGGATATGACACACTTATATAAAGAGCTTGAGGTTAGTAAATATGATGATGCTCCAAATGTTGAGTCTACTCCCTCTCCAGCATCATATAATAACTTTTTACAAAAAGAAATTAAGGGAAAGATGGGTGATAGAATTCCTTTATAATAAAGCTAATTTAAATTTATATTTTGAGTTAAATGAGTAATATTAAGAAAGTTTATGGAACAATAAGAAAGATTTCGGAGATAACAAAAAGAAAGAGTTTCTCAAGAATTTTTTTTATCTTTATCTCAGTTTTTATCTTTTTCTTTACATTTAATGTTTTTGCACAGGAAGATGAAAATAGAATATTACCTGATTGGGCAGGAGAGAAAGAATTTCATAATATTGTGAATAAGGTTGATAATCCAAGTGAAGATAATTCTGCTACTGGGTTAGGACAGCAAAATGTTACAAGTCTTTGGACTGGAGTTGTATATCTTGGTGGAGCAGATATTTTAGATGAAGAAACTAAGGGAAAGCTTAGTAAAGCTTCTAATGTACCTAATGATTTGAAAAGAGGTCTTATTGGAATGGCTTCAGATGCTGCGACAACGGTTTATGCTAATTATCCAATGGTTGATATCCCAGGGCATTTGGCTCAACAGTGGGTTCCTGGATATAAAGATAGTATAACGTCTCTTTATGCAGAGAGTGGTGATGCAGGACAATTAGCCCAGAGTACAGGATATGAAGAACCTCCAACTACTACCTCTCCAGGAAATAATGAAGATGGTACAACTACTTCCTCTACAGAAGAAAATAAAAATATTAAAACGGGTTATCAAGAATTAAGTAACTCCGGAATCTCTTCTCTTTGGACAAGAGCGTTAAATTTGTCTTATGTATTTTTTGTTATTGTAATGATAATAGCTGGTTTTATGATTATGTTTAGACATAAGTTAGGAGGACAGACAATGGTTACCCTTGGTAATGTCCTTCCAAAAGTAATAGTATCCCTTATTATTGCAACTTTTAGTTTTGCTATTGCTGGTTTAATTATTGATTTTGGTGGATTACTTATAGGTGTTATTGTTAGTGTATTAGGTATAAGTGATGCTAATTCAATTTCTAATCTGGGACCTATAATGGGGAGTGTATTTAGAGGTGGGCTTGGAACGACTTCAGGTATAGTTGGTAGTGCAGGGAGTTTATTGGGTATAGGAGTTTTAACTACACCAATGGCGGCGGGTGGTGCAGGTCTTGCTGCAGTTGCCGCTTCAGGAGCCTTCTTACCTATAGCTTTGTTGACTCTTGGAACTGTTGGTTTGCTATTTGCTCTTGTAGTACTAGTAATTATCTTTGTTGGTGCAGTACAAGTTGTAATAACTTTATTGAAAGCATACCTTCAATTAATAATTGCTGTAATACTTGGTCCACTTCAGATTACGCTTGGAGCTTTGCCAGGGGGTGGCTCAGCAATTAAGAATTGGGTATTTTCAATATTAAGAAATGTATTAGTTTTTCCTGTTGTATTCTTCATTATTAATTTCCCAAATGCTTTACAAGCGGGTGATGCTGATATAAGACTTAGATTACCAGCAAAATTGGTATATGAAGATCCAGAGACATATGATCCTAATGGAATAGGAATAGCAGGAGGTTTGTTCTTAGGTGTTTTGAAAATATTTGTTTTGTACTTTGCGGCTCAAGCACCTAAATTTATTGAATCCCTGTTACCATCGACTTCAAGTAAAGGAATGGCTGATGGATTTGCTGCTGCAAAAGCTGGTATGAGTAAAATTCCTCTTATAGGTGGTTTCTTTGGTAAGTAAAATTTAATAATTGTATATGGCAAAAGGAAAAAGTTCTTCAAATTATGATGCAGTAGGAGGTATATTTGACTTCATTTTCAGCGAAGCAGATAAACCGATTGATAAAAGGAGGCCTATTCGTCCAACAGGTTTTTCCGCTGGAGGAGCTCTTACAGATCAATTGTTTGCTGTTTTAGAAAAGCCAGGTGCCTTTATTTCAAA
>CAZCWY010000002.1:20169-22779 GCA_964502535.1 uncultured Candidatus Saccharibacteria bacterium | reverse complement strand
ATTTTATGATTAATAGAACTGTTGAGCTAATGGGAAGGAAAACCTTTGGATCAAATTGGGACAATTTATCAGAGAACGAAAAAATAAAGTTCACTGAATTTTTGACAAATGGCAAAATAAGCACGATAGATACCCAAAAGTTTTTAGTAAAAAATTTTGGGAAACAACCTGCACAAAATTTTGGAAGAGTATTGCTTTCTTTTGCAGATAATGAGAAGGTCGAAATTTCAGATCCCGAAGTATATAAAACAATTGAGAATGACCATATCACAGGTAGAATAAATGCTCTTAAAGGTGCAGCTCCTAATTCTCCCGAAGAAGAAAAGAAAAAGATTTATGAAAAAACCAAGGTAATGATTAATCTGAGAACAAAAAAACAGATTGAAGATCTTAAAAAAAAGTTAAATACACCAAACCTGACACCCAAGGAGCGGGCAAGAATTAATCAGGCAATTCAAGACGGTGGTACCGCTTTAAGATTAGTTGGTGGTGGAACCTTATTAATTTCTGCAATTGGACGATGGGAAGGATATATTAATTCAATCAATACTGTTTGGGGAGGATTTATTGGTGCAAAAAATCTTGTCCCGAGCATTTTTAATGGTGATTTTTTTGATTCTGGAAAAAACCCTCAAGGACCTACAACGGAATCGGCATTAGGAATAAAAGGTTTAGAAGGAATGAAAATTATCGTTGCTAGAACTGGAGATAATAAACTAATGAATGCTTATAACCAAATGGGAGAAGCATTATACTATATGACTCCTCGTTCTGTTTTTAGGACATTATTTATTAATGGTGAGGGTTTTGCAAGGATATTATATAGAAATGGAATGAGTTTGAAAAACGCTGAAAAAGACTTTGGAGGTTTTGGAGCCCAAGGTTTTGATGCAGATCAAATCACAAAGGGTATAAATGAACGAGTCGGTGATGACTTGAAAAATTATATTAATAATGCGCTCAGCGCAATAACCGCTGGAGGACAATTAACACCAGCAAATTTAGAAAAGATTACTAAACTTCTAAAAAATACTAAAAATATGAGAAATCTAACTCATATATTTAGTTTCCCAACAAGATTAAATGGAGTAATAAGTAAACAAATAAGCAAAGTTATTGGTCCTCAAATGGTTAAAGCAAGAACAAGGATAGTTGCATCCTTTCTTAAGAACAAGAACATTGCTAAATGGGTAGGAAAAACTGGAGGTGGAAAACTTTTAAGAGAATTTATTCAAAAGGGCGGACTTAAGAATCTTTTTAAACCAATAATTACGGCTATCGCAGGTACCCTTGGTATAGCTCTTACACCTGTAGGTGGTTTTTTAATTAATATTGCAACAGGTGCAGTTATGGACTTAGCAGTGAAAGGAGCTAGTGTACTTTTACAGATAGGACAAATTATATTGATTGCAATTGTAGCAGCTGTGGTATTAGGATTCGGAGGTGCTCAAAAAACATGGAAGAAATTTAATAAGAAATCATATTCATATAACTATGTGGTTCCGGATACTGTGAAGCAATGTGATGTATATAAAGATATGTACGGTGGTGGAATAAGTGGTTCTAATTCATATCCGGGTGATCCAAATTTTCCTTCCTATACGGGTGATGGTACTGTATTTGAGATTTTTGCCCAAGCTAGAGAATATGTATCTTCAAATTTCAGACCTGTAAGTACTAGTCTTGTTATTATAGACTGTCCTGGACATGAGATGTGTGATGCTATCGGTTGGGCTTGGTGTTATAGTGCTGGTTCAATTTATTGTAAATCCGACGGATTACCCAGTGCCTCTCCTCAATATATTTATGAATTATCAGTCCATGAATTATTACATCAGATTCAAGGTTGGGGTGCTTGTGATACTGATATGAGAGAATGGGGTGCAGACTATCTCTCAAATAACGGTGGAGGATATACTTTTTCTACCTCTTCAGGATGCATAAAAGCTACTCAAGTAGATACTTCTTCCTGTTCTGGTGATGAAGCTACAAATGCAGCTTTGTGTTGGGACACAGGTACTTCCTGTTGGAATAGTATAAGGAGTCAAATTAATAGTAGATTCTGCAATTAATATGAAAAACATTATTGAATTAATAAAAAGATATAAGGTGTTTTCAATAATAATTTTAATACTTCTTGTAAGCCTTGTTATTTTGTATGCGATATCTCTTCGAAACCAGACAAAGCAAGAACCTGGGTATTCATCAAAAATGGAAAAAATTGACAGCCCATATCCAAATTGGAGTGAGAAATTAAATATTACTTCAGAAATTCAAAAGGTTGATATCCCCCAAAAAGACAAGATACTAACAGTAACAGGTTTTAATACTAAAGCACTCTCCCTTTATATTAAAGACATTTATAACTCAGAGGAGGAGGTTGACTTCCTTGAAGATGTTTATCTACAGTTAGATAATAAGGATATAGTAACTTTTGCATCCAACACAGGAATTCTTTCATCTTCTTCAACAAAGGGAGTTCCTTTAAAAAATGAAATTAGCTCTCAGGAAGATATAAGGGGATTTTTATCTCAATATTTTGAGATTAATGAAGTAATATTTGAAGAAGATACTAAATCCAATGGAGTAACTGAGTACAAAGGAAGGTAT
>CAZCWY010000002.1:0-20069 GCA_964502535.1 uncultured Candidatus Saccharibacteria bacterium | reverse complement strand
CTTGAAGAGAAAAATAAAGAGCAAGAGGGAGCTCCATTTGTTAGATAGCTCCTCTTAATTCTAAATCCAACAGTTTTTTATGATACAATATTCCATATGAAGTGTATTAAGTATTTCTTAACAATATGTTCCCTTCTTTTTATTCTTGTAATTTCAAATACAAGTATTAAAGCACTCGAAATTCAAAAAAGAGAAGACATTCATATGGATGAAACTCTCTCAGTGCAATCAGAAATATATTCATATCCTCAAAAGATATTCATATCTCAATTAGAGGGATTTAACGAAAATCTATCAGATAAATCAGATGAATGGATTAAGCTACTATATTACTACTGTGTAACTAGATTAGGTTTAAATGACATACCTTACAATTATTTAATAGATAAAAGCGGAAACATATTTCAAGGAGCAAAAGGAGGAGAGGGTATTAATCCAAGTTTAGAAGGAGGTAATAACGTAGTATTGATAGGAATAATGGATAATAACCAATCCCTATCTCCTCGCTTATCTTCCTCTTTGAATTTTCTTGTTGAAAACCTTTCATACAAATATGGTATTAAGAGTAGTAGTTGGGATTTTGTTAAATTGAATTTAACAAGAAATGAGAACGCAGTATCATTTGTTACTGCAAGTTCCTTTGATAATTCTATTAAAAGTTCCATATCAAACTCATTGAGTAATGTTAATTGGTCTGATACTGAACATCTTGAGTACAAAGGAAGTATTGAATCAATTGAGTATCCTAAAGAGGTTGAAATAGGTTCAAGATTTGAAGTAAAAGTTAAGATAAAAAACGAGAATGATTTTACATGGTTTGGGGATCTATCATATATATATATTTCAACAGTTGATTCTGTAGAAAGTCCACACGCAATTAACCAGCTATGGGAGAGTTTTAGTAAGCCTACCCACATACAAAATGCAACTATTAAACCGGGTCAAAGTGGAGAAGTAATTTTTAAAATGGATGCGAAGAGTAGTCCTGGTGTTTACAAGCAGAGCTTCTACTTTATGAAATCTCAAGAAATTGTTGTAGAAGGTACTTCATTTGATGTGGAGTTTACAATAATAAAAGGAGACAAGAAATTAATACAGTTAATATCTCCTGAATTTGGTTTCGTTAATATTAGAGAGTGTAGGTGGTATAGTTGCAAGGTATTAGAGGTTGCAAATGATGGTCAAGTATATATTACAACAGGTAAGGAAGAGGGCTGGTATATAGTAACTTTTGGAGAGGGACAAACTGGATGGGTATATCAAAAATATGCAAAAGAGATTTAACTCATAGCAATTAGTTAATATATTTCTCACCTTATAACCGTATACTTCTGTATCTTAATTTTGTCTTAGAATATAATCAGTACAGTGGATTTTGATCAAATAATACTTGGAAAATTAAATGAACAGCAAAGAATTGCAGTAAAGAGTACTTCCGGTCCTCTATTAGTTTTTGCTGGAGCGGGTTCTGGTAAAACGAGGGTAATTACTAATCGTATCGCATATCTAATTACTAAAGAGGGAGTATCTCCTAACAATATATTGGCAGTTACATTTACAAAAAAAGCTGCAGGAGAGATGCAAGAAAGAGTTGAAAGTTTACTTAAGGAGTTGGGTGTAAGTAGTCAAGATACTCCTTCAATTGGAACATTCCATTCAATTGGAGCATTACTTTTAAGACATAATGCAAAAAAAATAGGTCTTTTGCCTAATTTCTCTATATATGACTCTGATGATTCTGATAATTTAGTTAAAGAAATTCTTCTTGAAAAGGACATTGATATTAAACAGATACGGCCTAAGGCTATCTCCTTTTTTATCTCTGCTGCTAAAAATGAACTTATTGCTCCAGACAAATTCTCTCAACACTATGGAGGATATATTGAAGATATTGTTTCTGACATATATCCACTTTATCAGAAACAACTTCAAGCACAGAATGCAGTTGATTTCGGAGATTTAATATATCTCACTGTAAAACTATTCTCTGAAAACAAGGATGTACTCTCTTACTATCAAGATACCTTTAAATATATATTAATAGATGAGTATCAAGATACTAATACAGCTCAATATGTGTTTGCTAAATTACTTTCTGAGAAATATCAAAATATCTGTGTAGTTGGAGACGATGATCAAGGGATATATGGATGGAGAGGAGCAGATATTAAAAATATTCAATCTTTTGAAAAAGATTTTAATAATGTTAAGGTAGTTAAATTGGAACAAAACTATAGATCTAGTGGGAATGTAATATCAGCTGCTATGTCTGTAATACAACAAAATGAGGGAAGAGTAGATAAAAAACTTTGGACAGATAAGGATAGTGGAAATAGTATTACAGTTTATCAAGCACATGATCAAGATGATGAAGCTATCTATGTAGTTGATGAGATAAATAAGCTGAGAAGGCAGGGTTATCCACTTACTGATATCGCTGTACTATATAGAACGAACTATCAATCTAGAGCTATTGAGGAAGCTATGCTTAAGGGTGCATTGCCATATAAATTGGTGGGTGGTTTTAGATTCTATGACAGAAGAGAGATAAAGGACATTCTTAGTTATCTAAGGTTTCTCTTTAATCCAAAAGACGATTTAAGTATCTCTAGAATATTAAATGTACCTAATAGAAAAATAGGTTCAAAGTCAGCTGCTTCTCTTCATGCATATGCAAAGAGTTGTGGTTGTAGTGTAGGGGAGCTATTGATAGGAAGTTACGAGATAAGTAATGGTACCAAGAGATTGTTAGACATTAATTCAATTGTTTATGAAAAGATTGAAGGAATACTCCCACAGATGGGGAAATTTGTATCCATAATTTCTCTTTTTGGATCTATCTATTCTGATACAAGAGGTATGGATGTTCTTTCAATAATAGATTTAATAATAAGGAAAATTAAATATATTGAATATATTGATGATAAAACAGAAGAAGCTGAATACAAAAAAGAGAATATTGAAGAATTGAAGAGTGTAGCAAGTAGTTACTCTTTGAGATTTAAAGAGAAATCTTTAGATATGTTCTTACAAGAGATAAATTTAATAGAACAGGAGCAAAACAAGAATCAAGATGGTAGTGGTAATTATGTAAATCTAATGACACTACACTCATCTAAGGGATTAGAATTTAACTACGTCTTTATTGTTGGTGTTGAAGAGGGAATCTTACCACATTCAAGATCTTTTACCAATGAAAGTGAATTAGAAGAGGAGAGAAGGCTTTGTTACGTTGGTATTACTAGAGCAAAAGAGAAATTGTATTTAACATTTGCACAACAGAGATTAACAAGAGAAGGATATTCAACACAAATACCCTCAAGATTTTTAGGTGAGATACCTCAAGATATCTGTGATTATTACAGTTGGGATAGTTAATTCTGTTATTTTCCTCTTAGAAACTTTGCATTACATGCTGGCCATTGACTTGCTCTAGTAGATTCTCCTGCTCTATATTTTTCAATAGTATGCTTTAATTGGGCATACCCATCAAAGATATTCTCGTTAAACTGTTTCTCCCACCAGAAAGGATTCCATTGAAAAAGACCTTTGTAATTACTTTTGTTTGATTCTGCATTACAACCTGATTCACAATACATTACAAATTTTAGCCATTCCTTTTCTTCTTGTGAGTATGGACCTGAATCAACAACAGAGTACCAGTATGGACAGTTATATCCACGAAGTTCTATACCATCAAATGTATACCAGGAAGTACTAACCTCAACTATCTCTGTTTGTGGATGTTTTAATACAATTTCATCTATTAAAATACTTTTAACTAATACACCGTCTTCGTATGTATTTTGAAATACCTCTTTTTTAACACCCAACACTCCTTCCTGAATAATATTTTCTTGTCCTTTTAAAGACTTGCTACTTTCTACAGTCTCACTTAAAAAGGGTATCTCTTGTAAGCTCTCAAACAGAACACTATTTGTTCTCACTATTTTAATAATACTTCCATTAACAACATATGGAGTATTTAAAAACACGTAGTCATTCTTTTCAAGAATATATCCATTCTCTTTTAATATCTCTTCAACGGTTGTTGATGTTGTTAAAATATTTGTAACATTTTCTCCTCTCTTGATAGCGATTAATTTGGGACCATATGAAACTTTCTCCCGAGTTCTATCAGGAAGATATAGATATTCCTCAATTTTGGAATTAGAAATTTTAATAGATTCTTGTGCAAATACTAACCCATTTGAGTAATAGATTAAGAAAAAGGTTAAAAGTAAAAGAGGAAGTAAGAAAAGAGTGGTAGTCTTTAAGAAAGAGTTTTTGTTGTTGTTGAGATGTATTTGAGTATCCATAGAAGCCCATATATATTGGGACTATAGGAAGTATAGCATGATTGATAAAAGATGTGTAAAATGATTGATATGAACAAAGGTATAAAAATTGCATTTATGTTTTTCATATTGTGTTTCTCAGCATTTTTCTTATCTGGGTGTACTAACTCAGAGGAAGAGTTAAGTGAATATAGCAGAATTATTTCTGATTCTGACATCTTAATAGAGGGGAAACAATATACTTTGGCTGTTGAGAAATTAAGTAGTGCTACAGATTTAATTCCATCCAAAAGGGAAGCCTTTGAAAAAATAGTAAAAATATTTGTATCAAAGAACAGGATGGAAGACGCTAATAAAATTATTGAAGAAT
This sequence comes from uncultured Candidatus Saccharibacteria bacterium, assembly GCA_964502535.1. Lineage (GTDB taxonomy): Bacteria > Patescibacteriota > Dojkabacteria > SC72 > SC72 > UBA2259. The sequence continues at coordinate 15,401 of CAZCWY010000002.1, read as the reverse complement.
CAGGAGGACAACTTAAAGAAGAAGACAGGGCTGTACTTTATACTCTCATTGGAAATGGATATTACGAGTTAAGAAATTTTGATAAGGCTTTGTATTCATATCAGTTGGCTGATGGTATGTTAAGTGATTTCAAACCAGCATCTTTTGGAATGGCTAAATCATATCTTCAAGTTGGACAAATTGAAAAAGCTAGAACTTTGTTGGATAAAAAATATGAGGGAGATATGTTGATAGAGGCAAAACTTGCCCTTTCATATATAGAAAGTTTAACAGATATCAATAAGGCCAAAGAAACAGTTATAAGTCTAGAACCAGGGGATTTATGGAGGGAAAGATATGTAAAGTGGGAAGAGGTATTAAATAGTATTAATGAAGATAAACTATTCAATCTTGCTAAACTAGGGAAGGAGTATCTGGATGAGGGATATCCATATTTAGCAATTGCCTTGCTTGAACCAGAGGTGAATAAAATGGATGAATACATAGATGGAATATATATTTTAGGAAAGGCTTATTATGAGCACGGGCAGTATCAAAAGAGTGTTGATTTACTTGAAAGTTCATCATCCTTAGGAGATCTTAATCAATACATATATTGGGTATTAGCAAGAGACTACTTCCTATTAAATGATATAAATAGTGCTTCTTCATATTATGATAACGCCATTGCATATAGTGCTACAAAAGCAGAATCTCTACTTTATACCGAGTATTTGGATATTTTAATGGAGGAGAATCTTACGGAAAAAGCATTAGAAGTAATGAGGAGTGCTGAAAAAATATTTGTAGATGAGAGCTGGGTTCCAATGTATTACATGTATATATACTCACTTAGGAGTGATAATGAGAAGTTCTCCTACTATACGAATAGGGTTAATTATGAAGACTTAGACTCTTCTTTAAAAGCAGATTATCTTTACTCTAAGGGAGATTTCTTAATTAAGAGTAATCAATTAGATCAAGCTCAGAAGGTATTAGATATTTTTTGGGAGTTAGATCAATATGAGCCGAGATATAATCTGTTAGTTTCAAGATTGAATTTTGAGAATGGAGATGCAGCACAAGCTAGAGAGTATGCTAAAAAATGTATAGAGTACGACTTAAAAGGTTTAGTCTCAAAAGAGGCTCAAACCCTATTGGCTCAAATTGATTAGTTTGATATAATCGATACCGCGTATATTCCTAAGTTTCCATTTAGGCTTTAATTTTTATGATTTTTTTAATATGCAAACCTATGATGTAAAGATGTCTCTTGAGCAGATTCGAAATATTGGAATTATTGCTCATATAGATGCTGGAAAAACTACAACAACTGAAAGACTATTGTATTTTACTGGACAGGTTCACAAAATGGGAGAAGTACATGATGGTGCTGCTACTACTGACTTTATGGAACAGGAAAGAGAGAGAGGTATCACTATTCAGTCTGCTGCAGTAACATGTTTCTGGGACTATGATAGTAAGAGATATAGAATCAATATCATTGATACACCAGGTCATGTAGATTTTACTGCTGAAGTAGAGAGATCCCTAAGAGTATTGGATGGTGCAGTAGTAATTTTTGATGGTAGGAAAGGTGTAGAACCTCAATCTGAAACAGTATGGAGACAAGCAAATAAATATAAAGTTCCAAGAATATGTTTTTTGAATAAAATTAATTTAATAGGAGGTGATTTTGACAAGAGTTTCTCCACTATTAAACAGAGATTGAGTAACAAGGCAGTAGCTATTACAATTCCTCTAGGAAGAGAAAGTGAACTGTATGGATATATTGATTTACTTTTGAATAAAGCATTTAAATATGACTCTGCTGAATCTCAGGAAATAATAGAAATGCCCATACCGGAGGAATTAAAGAGTAAAGCCCAGGAACAAAGAGCAACTCTAATTGAGGCATTAGTTGAAATGGATGATAAGTTAATGGAGAAGTTCTTTGCAGGAGAAGAAATCTCTGTTGAAGAATTAAAATCTGCTTTAAGAAAAGGCACATTAGAAAGTAAAATCTTTCCTGTTTTAGGAGGAGATTCTCGAACTGCTATGGCTAAAACATTATTAGACTATATTACTTTGTGTTTACCATCTCCTTTAGATGTCCCTCCTGTGCAGGGAGATCATCCAAAGACAGGTGCAGAAATTGAGAGGAAGCCAGATGAAAATGAGCCATTTTCAGGTCTAGTATTTAAAATTGTAAATGATTCCCATATTGGTAATCTATCATATTTTAGAGTGTACTCTGGTACTGTTAACTCAGGTTCGTATGTTTACAACTCTACTAAAGATGTTAGAGAGAGAATAAGTAGATTGGTTCTTATGCATGCTGATGATAGAGAGGAAGTTGATACTTTAAGAGCTGGAGATATTGGTGCAATTGTTGGTCTAAAAGTTTCTGTTACAGGTGATACTCTCTGTGATGAGAACAATCCAATTGTTCTTGAACAGATTACATTTGCTGAACCAGTAGTGTCTCAAGCAATTGAACCTGCTACCAAGTCTGATGAAGAAAAAATGTCTGAAGCTCTAATTAGATTAGTTAGAGAAGATCCAACATTTAAAGTAGAGAGTAATGTTGAAACGGGTCAAACCATCATCTCAGGAATGGGTGAGTTACATCTTGAAATTATGGTAGATAGAATGAAAAGAGAGTTTAATGTTGTTGCTAATGTCGGGAAACCTCAAGTTGCATATAGAGAAACTGTTAAAGGTATATGTGAACAAGCAGAGGGAAGATATATTAAACAATCTGGTGGTAAAGGACAGTATGGACACTGTTGGCTTAAGATTGAACCTAATGAAAAGGGTAAAGGTTTTGAATTTATTAATGCTATTAAGGGTGGTGCAATCCCAAGAGAGTTTATAGCCCCAATTGAAAAGGGAGTAATTGAAACTATGAAAGCAGGTGTTGTTGCAGGATATCCAGTTGTTGATGTAAAAGTTACAGTTTTTGATGGTTCATACCACGAGGTAGACTCATCTGAAGCAGCCTTTAAGATAGCAGCATCAATGGCATTTAAAGACGGATGTAGAAGAGCACAACCAATACTTTTAGAACCAATTATGGATGTTGCAGTAGAAGTTCCTCAGCAATATATGGGAGATGTAACAGGCTCTTTAAGTAGTAAGAGAGGTCAAATTCAAGGAAGCGAAGATTTGGGAAATGGTATTACAGAAATAAATGCGTTAGTACCTTTGGCTGAGCTGTTTGGATACACGAGTGAACTTAGGTCTTTAACAAGTGGAAGAGGAAGTGCAAGTATGGAGCCCTCCCATTACGCTGAAGTCCCAAAGAATGTTGCCGAAGAGGTCGCTGCTGGTCAAACTGGTAAGTAATAGATACAATTGGAATTTAAAAAACGAGAAGAGTGTAAATAACACTTGCATTAATAGTCTCTTTTTGATAATATTCCATGCGTACTCTAATGTTTAATAAAATAGGGTATCGTATTGTTAATAACAATATAAAATATATATAAATTAATTAAAATATATTCATGGCAGATTACGAAAGAACAAAGCCACACATGAATATCGGAACCTTGGGTCATATCGATCACGGTAAGACTACATTGGTAAGAGGTATTCTAAATGCTTTCTCTACTGAGAAAGATAAAATGATTGATAAATTGGATAAAGATCCAGAGTCAAGGGCAAAATCTATTACTGTTGCAGTAGCACATGTAGAATTTGAAACAGATACTAGACACTATGCATTAGTAGATTGTCCAGGTCACAAAGACTACATTAAGAATATGATTACTGGTGCAGCTCAAATGGATGGTGCAATATTAGTAGTATCTTCTGATGATGGTGCTATGCCTCAGACAAAAGAGCATATTCTTTTAGCAAAGCAAGTTGGTGTCCCAAAGATGCTTGTTTACATAAACAAATTTGGAGATGCAGACGAAGAGATATTAGAATTAATCAAAGCTGACGTATCAGATCTTTTAGGAAAATATGGATTTGATGCAAACGCTCCAATCATTGTCGGAAATGCATTAAGTGCACAAAAGGGTGAGGAAGAGGGATTAGCATCTGCTAGAGAATTGATGAAAGCAGTTGATGAATTTATTCCAATACCTGAAAGAGATATTGAGAAACCATTCTTAATGCCAATTGAAGATGTATTTTCAATTGAAGGTAGAGGAACTGTTGTAACTGGAAGAATTGAAAGAGGTGTAATCAAATTAAATGGTGATGTTGAGGTTTTAGGAATGGGAAGAAAACCACAAAAGACAGCAGCTACTGGAGTAGAAATGTTTAACAAATCTATGAAAGATGCACAAGCTGGGGATAATGTTGGAATCTTACTTAGAGGTCTTAAGAGAACTGATGTTGAGAGAGGTCAAACACTTTCTGCACCAGGTTCTGTTGAAACTCATACAGAGTTTAAGGCACAGGTATACATCTTAAGTAAAGAAGAGGGTGGAAGACACACTCCATTTATAACAGGATATAAACCACAGTTCTATGTAAGAACAGCTGATGTAACGGGTGAGGTAACATTAGCAGAAGGAATAGAGATGGTAGCACCAGGAGATAATACTGAATTTACAGTTAAATTGGTTGCTCCAGTTGTAATTGAAAAAGGTCAAGGATTTGCAATAAGAGAAGGTGGTTCAACAGTTGGTAAGGGAATTGTTACCGAGGTTATCAAGTAAGTAAGTTAAACAGGGAGGAGTAATCCTCCCTGTACTTAAAGTTTAATTTAGCTCTTTAAGATAGAATGAGTGAAATCAGTTCAAAAATTAGGGTCAAGTTAAAAGGGTACGATGCTGTTGTACTGGATAAGTCTTCAAAAAGTATAATTGAGACTGCCATTAGTACAGGAGCTAAAGTAGCAGGTCCAATACCTCTTCCAACAAGAAGAAGGAAGGTTGCAGTAAATAGATCTCCATTCATCTATAAGAGTTCAATTGAACATTTTGAGATTGGTACTCACAAAAGAGTAATAGATATTATCGATCCAACACCAAAAACCATTGATGCTTTGCAGCACCTTCAAATGCCTGCAGGTGTAGGTATCGAAATTCAATAATTAGAAATATATGAAAGCAATATTAGGAATTAAAAAAGGAATGACAAGAGTGTTTGAAAATGACAGGGCTATACCTGTTACTCTTGTTGATGTTGCTGGATGTAAGATTGCTAATATTCGAAATGGTAAAGTTGAATTAATATTAGGAAGTAAGAAGAAGGGTACTAAAGCACAATTAGGCCAATACAAAGAGATAGGGTATGTACCAATGCATAGATGGTTAGTAAAGGGAGAAATACCAGAGGGGTTGAAAATCGGAAGTGATATGGTTGCAGAGACATTTAATAAAGATGATGTTGTAGCAATTAGTGGGATTTCAAAAGGAAAAGGTTTTGCAGGTGTAGTTAAAAGACATGGATTTAAAGGTGGACCTAGAACACACGGTCAATCTGATAGATTGAGAGCACCTGGTTCAATAGGTGCTGGTTCATCTCCAGGTAGAGTATTTAAAGGTACAAGAATGGGTGGAAGAATGGGTTCTGAAACTGTAACAATAAAGAACAAAAGAGTAGTTGATATAAAAGAAAACTATATTTTAATTAGTGGCCCTATACCAGGTTCTAATGGTGATTTAGTAAAAATATGTATTCAGGAAAAAGTATGGCAGAAAAAGTAAAAACAGAAAAAACAATAGAAGAGATAAAGTTAAATCCAAAGGTATGGGCAGTTCCATATAATTCTGATTTAATAGCACAAGTATTGAATGTATATTCAAGTAATGAAAGAAAAGGTACTTCGTCTGTTAAGGGTAAGGGTGATGTATCAGGAGGTGGTAAAAAACCATGGAAACAGAAAGGAACAGGAAGAGCTAGATCTGGTTCTATCAGATCCCCATTATGGGTAGGTGGTGGTGTAACATTTGGTCCAAATATTAGAAATTGGAAGAAAAGTATAAACAAAGGAATGGTAAGAAAAGCTATGTGTATAGTACTTTCTGAAAGAAATAGGAATGATGCCGTAAAGTTTGTAAACTTGAATTCCTCAAAAGAATTAAAGGAGATTAGAAATAAAATAATGAAGGATGTAAGTAAGAAAAGTTTGTTAATTACTAATGATGAGAAAGTAAAATTAGCACTTAGAAACAGTAAAGGTATAACAGTAATCACCCCTATGGGTGTTAATGTAAAACATATTGTAAATAATAAAGATATTTTAGTTGAGAAAGAGGCAGTTAATATTTTAGAAGAAAGATTGTTAAATGGAAAGTAAAGAGATCATATTAAAACCAGTGGTATCAGAGAAGAGTTACTCTTTAGCAAATGAGAGTAATAAATATGTGTTTTTTGTCGACAGTGATATTAATAAAATTGAGATTAAGAGTGCTGTAGAGAAGAAATATAAGGTAAAGGTATTAGATGTAAATATTACAGTTAGACTTGGAAAAAGATTTAGAGATTACAAAACTAATAAATCATTTAGAAAAGAAGATAAAAAGAAAGCAGTAGTTACCCTTAAAAAGGGAGATAAAATTGATGAATTTTTAAATATAAAATAATGGGAGTAAGAGCATTTAAACCAACAACCTCGTCACTTAGAGGAACAAAGTTAGAAGATAGATCCATGCTTGAGAAAGATGGGGGTCCAAAAAGCCTGTCTATATCTAAAAAACAGAGATCTGGAAGAAACAATCAAGGAAAGATTACAGTAAGACATAGAGGTGGTGGTTTCAAAAGAAGAGTTAGGGTTATAGATTTTAAAAGAGATAAATTTGGAGTACAGGCAGAAGTTTTAGGATTGTATTTTGATCCAAATAGGAGCGCACACTTAGCACTTTTACAGTATGCAGATGGTGATAAAAGGTATATAATTGCACCTCGTGGAATTAATACTGGTGATAAGGTTATTTCAGGTGAGAAGGTAGACGTTTTACCAGGTAATGCCATGATGATTAAAAATATTCCATCGGGAACAATAGTTCACTGTGTAGAAAATAGGGTTGGAATGGGTGCAACATTTGGAAGATCTGCTGGTCAAGTAATAATCGTTCAGGGTATAGATACTACTGGAAAATATGTACAAATTAAAATGCCCTCTGGAGAAATTAGATTAGTACCAGGAGAAGGAATGGCAACAATAGGTCAGGTAGGTAACGAGGAGAGAGTAAATGTAAAATTGGGTAAGGCTGGAAGAAAAAGGAACTTAGGTAAGAGACCTGAAGTAAGAGGAATGGCAATGCATGCAGTCGAACATCCACATGGAGGTGGTGAAGGTAAGGGTGTAATTGGTAAAGCTAAGGATATTTGGGGTAATAGAATTGGAACTAGAACAAGAAAGAACAAGAGAACAGAAAGATTGATAATTAAGAGAAGAAGAAGTCCACAAAGACCCTTCGCTAAGAAATAATTTAGTAATAAGTATATATGTCTAGGTCACTAAAAAAAGGAGCATATGTTGATGAAAAATTACAGAAAAAGGTAGATCAAGCACTTGCAACTGGTGTTAGAAAACCAATAAAGACATGGGCAAGAGCATCTACAATAACTCCTCAGATGGTTGGATTAACATTTGGTGTACATAATGGTAAGAAACATGAAGAGGTATTAATAGAAGAATCAATGATTGGTCATAGATTAGGTGAATTTTCTTTGACCAGAAAATTTAAAGGTCATGCTAAGAAAGGTAAATTAGCAAAAGTATACGGAAGTAGTGGTAGATTTGACGAAGCATAAATATGGAAGATAAAAAGATAAAAACAAAAGTTAAGAATATTGCACAATCTCCTCAGAAGTTGAGGTTGGTTGTAGATTTAGTAAGAGGTAAAGATGTAAATGAGGCATTAGATATTTTACAGTTTACTAATAAAAAAGGAACAATATTTGTTAGTAAGGCAATACATTCAGGAATAGCAGCAGCAGGGGAGATATCTGGAGCAAAAAGTGAGAATTTAAAAATAAAAGAGATATCTGTTGATGGAGCACAAACAGTGAAAAGAGGAAGATTTGCTTCAAGAGGAAGATCTTCAAGAATATTAAAGAGAAGATCACATCTTAATTTAGAATTAGAAGTTAAATAAATGGGAAGAAAAGTAAATGCAAATGCAATAAGAATGGGTATTAACAAGACATGGGATTCAGTCTGGTACTCTTCTAAAGCAGATTATGCTGGACTTTTAGCCCAGGATTTAGAAATTAAAAAAGTTGTATCTGAAAGAATGAAGGATGCGGGTATTGATACCATTGGTATTAATAGGACTGCAAGTAAGATTGAAATTGAGGTGTTTGTTGCAAGACCTGGTGTAGCTATTGGAAGAGGTGGAGAGGGTATTGATGTATTACAAAAAGAATTAAAGATGTCTACAAAGGCAGATGTTGAAATTAAGATAAGAGAGGTAAAAAAGGCAGATATTTCTGCAAGAATCATTGCACGCAATATAGCTGATGGTATTCAAAGAAGACAACCAAGTAAATTACTAGTTGCTAGTGCAAAAGAGAAAGCAATGATGGCTGGAGCAAAGGGTATTAGAATATGGGTATCTGGAAGAATTAATAATGCAAGTCAAGCAAGAACAGTAAAAGCTAATGCGGGATCAGTTCCTGCTCAGACTCTTAGAGCTGATATAGACTATGCACAGGAAGTTGCACAAACTATGGATGCAGGATTAATGGGGGTAAAGGTATGGGTATACAAAGGAGAAAAAAATAATATAGATGAGCAAGAATAGATATGTTACAACCTAAGATTAGAAAACATAGAAAAGAGTTTAGAGGAAAGATGGGTGGTATTGCTTCTAATAATAACACCATTACTTTTGGAGAGTATGGACTTAAGACAATGGAAAATGGTTGGATTAAAGCAAGAGAGATAGAAGCAAGTAGAAGAGCTATTACAAACTCTATGAAAAGAAAAGGTAAGGTTTGGGTAAAGATATTCCCTCATAAACCTTACACTAATAAGGGAACTAATAGTAAGATGATTGCTGGTAAGGGAGATGTAGAAGGATATGTTGCAGTTGTAAGACCAGGTAATATGCTTTTTGAACTTAGTGGTGTAACAGAGGATGTTGCAAGAGAAGCGATGAGATTAGGTGCTCAAAAGTTATCACTTAAAACTAAATTTGTATCAAAAAAGATAATTTAGGCTTGAGAGATTAAGAGAATATTGGTAGAATACAAGCCGTTTTAGATAATTAATAAAGATAAAAATGGAGAACACAGGAAAGAAAAAAGAATTAGAGGGAGTTGTAGTAAGTAGCAGTATGCAAGATACCATTAGAGTAAGGGTAGATACTGTTCATTCTCACCCTAGATATAGGAAGGTGGTAAATAAAAAGAAAATCTTTTTTGTACACACTAAAGATGAATATACAATAGGAGATAAGGTAGTAATTAGAGAATCTAAACCTTACTCAAAAAATGTTAGATGGATAGTAATTAGTAAAAAATAAAGAATATGTTACAAACAAGATCAAATTTAATAATTGCAGATAATAGTGGAGCCAAGGAAGCAAGGATTGTTGGTATTCCTGGATTCTCTAAAATTAAGTTTGCAGGTTTAGGAAAAGTAGTTAAGGTAGCAGTACAGAAAGCTTTAGCAAATAGTGGAGTTAAAAGGCATGAGGTTTTAACAGCAGTAATTATAAGAGTACGTAAAGAACAAAGAAGAAAAGATGGGTCATATGTAAGGTTTGATGATAATGCAGCTGTAATTATTGATTCTAAGAAAAATCCAGTTGGTACTAGAATATTTGGACCAGTAGCGAGAGAGTTAAAAGAGCAAGGGTTTGATAAGATAGCTTCTCTTGCACCAGAGGTATTGTAATTTTTTGAAAATAACTATGAAGATTAAAAAAGGAGACAATGTAAAAATACTATACGGAAAGGACAATGGAAAACATGGTGTTGTTTTGGCTATATCTAATGGTAAGGTAATTGTAGAGGGTTTAAATATGTTTACTAAGCATGTTAAAGGTGATGGTAAAGAGAAGAAGTCTGAGATTTTAAAAATTGCTAAACCATTGGATGTATCTAAGGTAATGTTAATTTGTAATAGCTGTGGTAAACCAACAAGAGTAGCTTTAAAAAGAGAAGCTGGTAAGGTAGAGAGAGTATGTAAGAAATGTGGTAAGACTATTGAGGTTGTTGTTAAAGAAGAGGTTAAGAAAGAAGTGAAGAAAGTAGAAAAGAAAGTTGTTAAAAAGAGTAGTGTGAAAAAAGAGACTAAATCTAAAACAAAGAAAGTATAATGGCAAGATTAAGAGAAGAGTACAATAAAACATTAAAGAAGGAGTTAGCTAAAGAGTTGGGATATTCCAATGTAATGGAAGTTCCTACTCTAAAAAAGATTGTGCTTAATGTTGGAGCGGGTGCTTCAATAAGTGAACCTGAAGCTTTAGAGGATATTGTTGGATTAATTACAAGAATATCTGGTCAGAAGCCTATTATTAACAAAGCAAGAAAAGCAGTATCTGCTTTTAAGGTAAGAGAGGGAATGGAAATTGGTGTTTCCGTAATATTAAGAGGTAATAGGATGTGGGAGTTCTTTGATAAATTAGTAAATATTGTTTTCCCAAGAATAAAGGACTTTAGAGGTTTTGAAGTATCTGCATTTGATGGTTCAGGTAACTATTCAATAGGGATTGAGGATCATACTGTATTTCCTGAAATAGATGCTAACAATATTAGAAAGATTAGAAGTTTAGAAGTTACAATTGTTACTACAGCGAAAGATGATAAAAGTGGTAAAGTGTTCTTAGATAAATTTGGTTTTCCTTTTAAGAAAGATGTCAACAGAGGCTAAGGAGTATAAAGCAAGAGAATTAAAGAAAAAGAGTAAGTTCAAATCTAGGGTATACAATAGGTGTAGCCTTTGTGGTAGATCAAGAGCATATCTTCGACACTATGGAATATGTAGAATATGTTTTAGAAAATTAGCTAGTGAGGGAGAGATTCCCGGAGTAAAGAAATCTATTTGGTAATTTAATAAATAATAAGATGAACGATTTAACAGCAGATCTTTTGGCAAGATTACAAAATGGAATAGGAAGAAAGAAAGAAACAGTATTAGTTCCTAATACTAAAATGAATACTGAGGTATTAAAAGTTTTAGAAATGGAAAAAATGATTGTTGGATATAAGGTAGTAGATAAGGGAATAGATGTTGAGTTAATGTATGATGGTAAGGAGCCAGTAATAACAGTTTTAAGAAGAGTAAGTAAACCAGGTCAGAGGATATACATAGCTAGTAAGGATCTTACCCCTGTTATGAATGGGAGAGGTATTGCAATAGTTTCTACTTCAAAGGGTTTGATGTCTGGAGCTATGGCAAAAAGTAAGAAAATGGGTGGTGAATTAATATGTAAAGTTTGGTAATCAAATGTCTAGAATAGGATTAGAACCAATAACAATTGAAGAAGGGATAGAGGTTAAAATAGAGAAAGATATTTTAACTGTATCTGGTAATGGAAAAGAGATTAGTATTCCTTTACCTAAGGTACTTGAAGTAAAGATTGAAGAGAATATTATAAACGTAACTAGAAAGGATGAAGAGAAACAGAGCAAATCTATACACGGAACCATTAGGATGTTAATAAATAACGCAATATATGGTATAAAGCATGGATTTGAAAAGAAATTAGAATTGGTTGGTGTAGGATATAGAGCTAGAATGGAGGGTACTACATTGGTAATGAGTTTAGGATGGAACCATCCAGTAAAGATAGAGACTCCTGAAGGCATTACTATAGAAGTACCAGAGGAAACTCATGTCACAATAAAAGGATATGATAAACAGAAGGTTGGTGAAATAACGGCGAAGATAAGGGCAATTAGATCTCCTGAACCATATAAAGGTAAGGGAATTAGATATGAGGGTGAGTATGTTAGAAGAAAGAGTTCTAAATCAGGTGTAACTGCATAAAAATATGAATAAGAAAGATAACAGACAAAAAAGAAAATTACATATAAGAAAAAGATTAAGTGGTACTTCTGTTAAACCTAGGGTTTTTGTGTTTAAAAGTAATAAATACTTTTATGCAGGTTTAGCTGATGATGATAAGCAGATAGTAATAATGAGTAAGATGTGTAAAAAGAAATCAGAAGAGATAAAGAAAATGGGTAAAACATTTGCGGGAGATTTTAAAAAGAAGAAATTAGAGGTAGCTGTATTTGATAGAAGTGGATATAGATATCACGGATTAATAGCAACATTTGCTGATGAATTAAGAAGTAATGGAGTTAAGATTTAATAAATAATAAATGTCAGAATATTTTAGAGAAAAAAAAGATAGAACATATGATAAGAAGACAGTCTCTATTAGAAGGGTTGCTAAAGTAACCAAGGGAGGAAAGAGATTGAGATTTAGTGCTATGGTTATTGTTGGGGATCATAACGGTTCTGTAGGAGTAGGATTAGGAAGAGGAGTTGATACAAAGAGTGCAGTAGAAAAGGGAGAAAGAATTGCAACTAAGAAATTAACAAGAATTCAATTAGCTGGAGACACTATACCTCATGAAGTTATTTTTAAAGAGGGTGCTGCTAGAGTAATTTTGAGACCTGCTAGACCAGGTACTGGTGTTATCGCAGGTTCTTCTGTAAGAACTGTATTAGAGATGGCTGGAATAGATAATGTATATGGTAAATTAATGGGTACTAGTAACCCTATTGCTACCGCATATGCAACTTTTGAAGCTTTAAAGACTTTAAGAAACACAAGAGTATTAGCAAGAATGAAGAATATGAGAGATAGGGTAGAATTAAAGAAAGAAACAGATAAAGAACAGAAAATTAAGGATGAGAAGCGAAGAGCAAAAAAAAGAGCAGAGGAAAGAGAAGATAAGAAAGATTTTAAAGGAAAGAGAGATTTTAGAAGAAGAGATAATAATAGAAGTAAAGTAATTAAGAAATAATATGTATTTAGAAAATATACCAAAAAGAACAAATAGGACGATGAGTGGTAAGAGACTTGGAAGAGGATATGGCTCTGGGGTCGGTGGCCATACATCAACAAGGGGAATGAAGGGTCAAAAATCTAGAGCAGGTCATAAGTCTTTAGTGTTTTTTGAGGGTGGTAATGTTCCATTCTTTAGAAGGATGCCAAAGTTTAATGGATTTAATAAAGCTAATAAGGTTGTTGCAACCGCTATTAATCTTGATATTTTGGAGACCAATTTTAAGGATAGTGATACTGTATCTATGGATTCTTTAAAGAAAAAAGCATTGATAGCACAAAGTGCTACCTCTGTTAAGATACTTAGTGATGGACAATTAACCAAAAAGATTGTTGTTGAAAACATCCCTGTATCTAAGAAAGCTATGGAAAAGATTCAGAGTGCAGGTGGTTCGATAAAGTAACCTCTACAAAAATGAACAAATATTTTGAGACTCTTAAAAGGATTTTAGGAACTAAGGAAATTAGAAAAAAGATTATTTTTTCCCTATTGATTTTAGCTAGTTACAGATTTCTTTCTGCTACACCAGTTACTGGTATTACAGCACAGGCAATAACAAAGCTTTTCGAAGGTAGTAATTTTGGTTCTTTACTCTCAACTGTATCAGGTGGTGTTTTAGAAACTGCATCTATAGCTGCAATTGGACTTAGCCCATATATTAATGCTTCAATCATATTACAACTTTTGGGTACGGTAATTCCTAAATTAGAAGAGTTAAGAAAAGAGGGAGAAGAGGGTAGAAAGATAATTAGTATGTATACTAGACTTTTAACCGTTCCGTTGGCCATAATGCAATCTTTTGTAATATATTCAACCTTAAGAGGTTTTGGATTAATAGACCAATTGGATACTCTTCACTTAATTACTATGATTGCTTCTTTAACAGCAGGTTCAATAATTGTAATGTGGTTTGCAGAGTTGGTATCAGAGAATGGTATAGGGGGAGGTTCTTCTTTCCTAATATTTTTAGGTATCATATCTGGAATACCTGGTACTTTGAGTAACAATTTTAGATTAATGGATCCCTTCCAAAGAGTTGTATTGATCTTAATTACGGTAGCTCTGATAATGTCTGTAATATATATTACAGAAGCGGAAAGAAGGATAAAGGTTCAATACTCAAGAAGAGTGAGAATGGGTGGTGCTATGGATTCATTTATTCCTGTTAAGTTAACCCAATTTGGAGTAATGCCTGTAATCTTTGCTGTATCCTTACTATCATTCCCTCAACTTATTGGTAAGTTTATCTTAAGTAGAAATGTTGGGGATAAGATGGTAGATATTACTACCAAGGTGATGAGTTTTTTAGATAATCCTTTGTACAGTAATTTACTTTCATTTGTGTTAATTGTTTCCTTCGCACTTTTCTATCTTACAGTAGTCTTTAAAACAGATGAGTTAGCAGAGAATCTTCAGAAACAGGGAGGCTTTATTCCAGGTATTAGACCCGGGAAAAATACCTCAGCATATTTAAAGGCTATTGCATTTAAACTTGCAATCATTGGTGCCCTATTCTTAGCCTTTATCTCAATTCTTCCTGATATTTTGATTCAACTCGATTTTATGACTGCTACAATAGTAACAGGAACTGGTCTTTTAATTACCGTTAGTGTTGTATTAGATATTAAAAGAGAGGTCTCTTCTATGATTGTAGTTAGAGACTATTCTAAGTATCTATAACTCCTTTTGTGATATTATCTAAATATCTAATATCTGTATATATTGATATATATGAAAACAATTCTTTTTCATGGTCCTTCCGGAAGTGGTAAAGATACTCAAGTAGAGTTACTTGTAGATAGATATGGATTTGAGAATATCGGTACCGGGGAGATGTTAAGGGTGATGTATAAAGAGGCAGATTTAGAATCAATCAAAGCGTATCAATATTGGTCTAAGGGTCAATTTGTTCCTAATGATTTAGTATATAGCATGTTAAATAGGTGGGTAAGAAAATTTGATATATCTAAACCTTGGGCATTTGTATCAGTAGTAAGAGATGCAGGTCAAATTCCTCTTTTCGATGAGTTATTAAAAAATAGTGAGAGACAGTTAGATGCAGTTGTTCATTTTACTCTTTCAGAAGAAAAAGCTATTGAAAGAATGTCTCTTAGAACAATATGTCCATATTGTGATGCAACATATCATCAGAAGTACAAACCAGAAAGCGTAAGTGGTTACTGTGATAAATGTGGTACTAAATTGATCCAAAGAGAAGATGATCAACCTGATAAGATCAAATTAAGACTTAAAGAGTATGAGAATACAATTGCTCCAATAGTTGAAGAATACAAGCGAAGGGGGCTTCTTGTTGAGATAGATGCTTCTCCTAGTATTGAGGAAATACATCAGCAATTAGTTGCTAAATTAGGGTTGTAATATCTTCATCTTTTTGATATGCTTAATCCGTCTTTATAGAGTTGAAGTGTATTTCAAAGAAAAGTGTTGTAAACCTTTGAAAAAAGTCAAAACTTTGATATAAT
>CAZCWY010000001.1:0-38523 GCA_964502535.1 uncultured Candidatus Saccharibacteria bacterium | reverse complement strand
AATCTAATTAAAAGAGGGTTGTTTGAGATAATTATTCTTGATACAAATCTTACTGGAAAAAATAGCACAGTTGATATATTAAAGAGTATTAAGAATTGTAAAAAGATTGAGAGTAAGATTTTGGGTGTATGTAGTATTGGAACTTGGAAAGATAAGGTAAATTTTTTAAACAGTGGTGGAGATGATGTACTCTCCTATCCTTTCCCTGTTCAAGAATTAATAGCCAGAATTCAATCTTTACTTAGAAGACCAAATAGTTATATAGATAATAAAGTATATCTTGGTGATATTTTACTTGATACTGGAAGTAAAACTGTATCAGTTAAAAACAATGATGTCGATTTGAGGAGGAAGGAGTATCAATTACTTGAGTATTTAGTAAGAAATAAAAATAGAACAGTAAGTAGGTGTGAGCTCTTAGATCATGTATGGGACTATAGAAGCTATACCGGTTCAAATACCATAGATGTACATATAAAAAGATTAAGAGATAAACTTGATAATAAGGGAGTCATAGAGACTGTCCATGGACAAGGCTATAGAGTTAAAGAATCTAAAGCATCATCGGCATTACAAGATGAACAAAGTCTGGATCGTCAACAATCTTAAATACTCCTGGTTTGACGGTTTCAGAACATTCAAATGTAATCTCTTCAGAATCTATATGATTTAGAATATCCGTTAATAATCTAGAACTAAATGCAATCTTAAGCATATCTCCATCTATATTTCCTTCAAATGTACTTTTGTTACTACCTAAATCGGTTTGAGTAGCAGAGAGGGTAATTTTATTACCCTTAGGATCAATATCTAGGATTAATTTATTTCCTAGTACACTCTTTGCAATAATATTGGTTACTTTAAGAGAGTTCATAAAATCTGATTTTGATACTTTGCATAAAGTCTTGTACCCAGTAGGAATAATCTGTCTATACTCTGGAAATTGACCATCAATTAACCTTGAAACTAAGTCAACATCGCTATACCTAAATAGCACTTGGTTTCTATCCTCTATCAAATATATCTCAATATCTTCATCTTCCCCTACCTCTGTAACAATATGAGAAATTTCAAGTAAAGCTTTAACAGGAACAAGCATATTTACATCCTTTTCAGCACTAGATTCTAATTTCACTATCTGTCTAGATAATCTTAAACCATCTGTACCTACAAAAGAAATACTTTCTCCATTAATTTCGAGTAACACTCCTGTTAATACCGGTTTAATATCATCTGTTGCAGATGCAAAAGCAACTCTATTAACAGCTTTAACTAAGTCATCTTTAGAGATTTTTAGTAAAGGTTTTTTATCTGTTACCAATGCTACTGATGGAAATTCCTCTGCAGAAATTGTATTAAAATTTGCAGAGTTATTTGTTGTAGAGATATTAAATGTCTGATTCTCTAAAGTAGCGTCAACTGTATCTGCAGGTATTGAGGTAACAAATTCTGTTAACTGTTTAGCAGGAACAGTTGTTTTACCTTCAGATTTAACATCAGCTCCTATCCAGGTATTAATTCCTATCTCTAAATCTGTAGCAGTCATTATTAATTTACCCTTGCTAGTCTCAAATTGGACATTGTTAAGAATAGGTAAACCTGGCTTGCTACTAACTACTCTACTAATTATATTTAGATACTTTGCTAAGGTATCTTGGTTACAAGAAAATTGCATTTTTGTTTTTAATAATATTATTTACTAGGCAGTTATATTTCTATTTTACTTAATATTGGATTTCTTTTCTACTGTTTTAATATTTAATATATATAGTAGTCATAGTAGTAGAGAGTATGGATAAGTAAAAAAACGATTAAGATCTCTATATGTGTCCTACATTTTATCCACTAATTTCATTGTAAGAAACATGGGGATATATTTATTGATTAATTTAATTAAATAGTAGGAAGAAACTTCATATTTTTATTAATTTCTTCTTTGTGTAAAAGTTTAGCTTAAATGTGGATACATGTCAGAATACCCTACTGGGTAAAACGTTGCTAGTTAAAGACGGTGTTAACATAGCAACCTTTTTAATGTGTATTAATGAAAAAGTTGTTAACTACTTTTATATTACTATTCCCCAAAGATATCCACATTATTAATAGAAGAGTACTCCCCTACATTTCTCTATCTTCTCTGCCAAACTAGTATCTGTTTTAACTTTCTTAGGTATAATCTCGCAGGCATAAATTACAGTTGTATGATCTTTTTTGTTTACAACACTAGCAATTTTTTGAAGAGGTAGTTCTAGTTCAGTACGAAGTAAATGCATAGCAACTTGTCTTGCTAGTGCAATATCACTAACCCTTCTTTTTCCTTTCATAACCTTAACAGGGACATCAAATACTTCTGCCACAACCTCAAGAACCCTTTCAGGAGTAACTCTTTTTCTTTTACTTTCAATATCTACCTGTAATATTCTTGCAACCTCTTCATACGAAGGGACTTGGCCTAATTTGGTTAAAGTTAATACCTTAGTAAGTGCTCCTTCCAACTCCCTAACACTACTTTCGATGTTTTTAGCAATTAAATCTAAGTATGCATCTGGAACAGTTATTCCTTTATCAATCATAATCTGTTTTAAAATGGCTAACCTAGTTTCGTAATCAGGAGGTTGAATATCACACACCATACCTCCTTCGAAACGAGTTCTTAACCTATCAGTAATGTTCTTTATATCTTTTGGAGCTCTATCTGAAGCTAATATTATCTGTTTATTTGCTTGATATAGAGTGTTAAAGGTATGAAATAGCT
Source organism: uncultured Candidatus Saccharibacteria bacterium (assembly GCA_964502535.1). GTDB lineage: Bacteria > Patescibacteriota > Dojkabacteria > SC72 > SC72 > UBA2259. The sequence goes on along the minus strand of CAZCWY010000001.1, from coordinate 35,768 downwards.
CCTCTTGAGTTTTAGGATATGTCTCTACAAACTGAATATCATCTATTATTAATAGATCAACCTCTCTATACTTAGTTCTAAAATCTTCGTTCTTTTTTGTTCTTATAGCCTCAATCATTTCGTTTAGGAATTGCTCTATTGAAACATACACTACTTTCCTTGAAGGGTTAATTCTTAACACATCATTTCCAATAGCTTGCATTAAATGAGTCTTTCCTACTCCTGTACTACCATAGTAAAATACTGGGTTATATGATTTTGCAAAACCTTCGTTTTCTATATCTGATACAACCGACTGTGCTACTGCCTCAGCCAACCTGTTATTTGCTCCAACCACAAAGCTCTTAAAGGTATATCTTGGATTTAGCCGAGCGCTTTTAACAGACTCTTCATACTTCTTTTTGTCTCCTTCTAATTTTGTAAATAGGTCAACTACAGCATTTCCAGTTTTATGAAGAAATTTATATCTTTCTTTTGGTTCTTCACTTTCTCCTGTCTTAACAACTATCTCAATTTGTAAATTTTGACCAGTAGCCTTTGTTAAACAACTTTGTAAGAACTTGTTGTAATCTTTTAGAATAGTTTCTCTTTTAAATTCGTTTGAACATGATATGGTGGCAACACCATTTTGAATTCTCTCAAGATATGTTCCAGCAAACCAAGAATCAAATTCGACCCTATCTAGAACCATTCTCAAATTCTCTGTAACAATTTTCCATGTATCGTCAGTATCTATGTCAGACTCTATTACTTCCGCCTGAGATAAGTTAGGTTTTAGTACACTTTGCGAATATTGTTCGAAGTCAATTTTATCCATACTTAATATAAAGTAGAACCAAAATAAATAAAACTAGGGGCAGTCATGGTCGATTGGGACTAACACTCCTATTATATTAATTTTTCTAAAGATGTGGATAAGATTTTACAAAAGGCTAAAAAACGTATAAGATATGAGCTATTTTAATACAAGGGATGGTGTCTACTAGGGATATATGTATACCGAAATTCTCTTCCTAAAGAATATTAAAATAATATTTGCCATAAAGGTATAAGGTAATATATAATAGACCCGCATCATAATAAACAAATATGAAAAGAACATATCAACCAAAAAATTTAAAGAGACTTAGAAAATTCGGATTTATGGCCAGGAACAAAGATTCTAACGGTCAGAAAGTTTTAAAAAGAAGAATAGCTAAAGGCAGAAAATTCTTAACAGTTTCCGATGAGTACAAATTAAAAAGAAAAAAGCCACTAGCAAAGATTAGATAGTATATACTAAAGTATGCTTCCCTCAATAAACAGATTAGATAGAAAACAGTTTGCCACTTTAGGTAAGCTGAATAAAAAGTTCAAAGGAGAGTATGGAATGCTTGCAATTGAAAAGAGTCCTTCCCCTTCTTCTAAGTTTGGTTTCATAGTTTCAAAGAAAATTGGAAATGCTGTACAAAGACATAAAATGACTAGACTACTAAGAGAAATTAGTAGAAAGTATTTAACAGAGGTATCTAATATAATGGGAGTATATATTGCATATAAATACTGTGATGAATATGAAAAATTGGAAAACGATTTTAATATCCTTTTTGAAAATGCCGTTAGAGATATTAAAAAATTTTGAACTACTAGTCATTAAACTGTATCAAAAGACACTCTCTTTAGACCATGGATATATGGGAAAAATATTTCCTAACCTTAGAGCATGTAAGTTTGTCCCAACCTGTTCAGAGTATGGATATGAGGCAATCTCTAAATATGGAATCTTTAAGGGAAATGTTCTTGCCCTTAAAAGGTTTGTTAGATGTAATCCCTGGACTCAACCAGGACAGTACGATCCAGTACCTGAAAAATAGTAAAAGTTAGTGTATAATGCTTTAGATTTTAAATATTTTCAATATAAACATATGTTAGCAACAATCTGGAACACAATTTTCTTTAACCCTTTGCTTAACCTAATGATCCTTCTCTATGATTTCTTTGGGAATAATTTGGGCTTAGCGATAGTAGGAATAGCTGTAATAGGAAGAATAATAATGATTCCTCTAGTAAAGAAACAGACTATTATGACAAAGAAGATGGCTTCTTTAAAACCAGAGCTAGATAAAATACAGAAGAAATATGCTGATAACAAAGAAAAACTTTCACAAGAACAGGTAAAACTATATAGAAAGACAGGATATAATCCTCTCGGTTGTATTGGAACATTTATCCCTCAGTTAATAATACTTTCAGCCCTCATTGGAGTTATTAGAGCAGTAACAAATAGCGACCTTGACGGTTTGTATTCTTGGGTTGTTAAATTAACAGAAATAGGAAAAGATACAGCAATTAATACTAAATTTTTGTTCTGGGAGTTAACTACTAGCTATAAAGTAGTATCTGCAGAATTTGGGAAATTTTCAATAGAGGCACTACCTTACATTGGTCTTTCTGTTCTAGTTGGTATTACACAGTACTTCACAACAATCTTTACTCAAAAGATGCAACAGGGTTCTGCACCAAAGAAAAAGGTAGTAAAGAAAAAAGACTCACAGGAACCTTTAGAGGATGTGCAAGAGAAGATGCAAAAATCAACAATGTTACTTCTCCCCATTATGACAGCTTTCTTTACAATAAGTATGCCTGCTGCACTAGGTTGGTATTGGATGTTACAATCTCTTCTTTTGGTAGTACAGTATCTTTCCTTAGATTTTGATAAAACTAAAAAAGGAATTCAAAACCTTTTAGATATTCTACAAAAAAAGAAATAATTTAAATAAATAATGATATGAAAGATATAGTACAAAAAGAGTTAGATACATTATTTGCATTGTTAGATATTGATGCTGAATATGATTTTAATATCGAAGAGAACGAGGGTGTTTCATATATAAAGATTTCTTTTTCTGGAGAGAATTTAGGATATTTAATAGGTAATCATGGAAAACATCTTGAATCTTTACAATATATATTAAGTATGATGCTTAGGAACAAGTTAGAAGAGGGTAGTAACTACAGAGTAGTATTAGATGTGTGTGGATATAAAGAGGAAAGAAATAAAAAGATTGAACAGATTGCATTGCAGAAAGCAGATGATGCAAGAATATTAGGAGAACCTATTGAACTTTCTCCAATGAGTCCTTCAGATAGAAGAATGGTACATGTGACACTACAAGTATTTGATGATATTAAGACAGAAAGTGTTGGAGAGGGAGAGGACAGAAGAGTAAAGATTATCCCTGTATCAGATAAAGAGATTTTACAAGACACAGATATCAATTCAGAGAAAGAAGAAGAGAGCGAAGAATAATTTCAAATGATATAGATACGGAGAGAGTGGGATTCGAACCCACGGTACGATTTCTCATACGCACGCTTTCCAAGCGTGTCCTTTCGGCCACTCAGGCATCTCTCCTAAAAATGGCGTACCCGGCCGGAATCGAACCGACAACCTACTGCTTAGAAGGCAATTGCTCTATCCGATTGAGCTACGGGTACATAAACATGCAATTCTATCAGTAATTTTGATTAAAATAAAGGTTTACTCGGATTTTGATTCCACTTCTATCTCTTTAAGTTCTATTAATACCCTACCCTCTCGTTTAGAGAACTTTTTAAGAAATTGAGGATAGTTCATAGGATTAAAAATAACTTCAGGATTCTTTTGAGCATAGTTTAGGTCATTTAAATAATTCTTTCCCTCATCCCAACTCAAACCTGCTAACTCTTTTAATAGCTCATCCTTATTTATTTTAGGTTTAATATTTGCACTTGCAACTATCTTTATCTTAACAGAATCTTTTGTTACCTCTTCTACTGTAACACTTTTAGTAATATCTTCACTCAATTCTAATTCTAAATCTTTATCACTCTCAAACAATTTTTCATCTTCAGCCTTCTTTCTTAAAAGATCTTTTAACCCCTCAACTAACCCATCTGTTTTAAAGTAAGTTGCAGTACCCTTAACTGTGATATCAAGGTTTACCTCTGTTGCAGTTTCTCCAACCTTCTTGTCTGTTTTAATACTAGCTTTATCTACAGTACTAAGTATGGAATCTTCTATAATTTCCCACGTCCCAGTAACGTCTCTTAATTCGGTTTTAACCTCTTCAATAGCAGTACCACTTAATGCCTCTACTCCATTATCTACATCTGTTTGTGCAAGTACTGTATATTCTTCTGTTGTTCCTCCAGATATAGTAGAGGTACCATTCTTTGCATCTGTATTAGGATAGCCCTTAACGGAAAATGTTTGATTTAAGGTCGATATATTGTATTCTTTTCCAAATTCTGTAGCAATTATTGGGATGTCCGTAGCCAACATTGAGCTCCCGCACCCGAGAGAGACACTACTTTTTAAGGAATATGTTTTTCCTCCAGGGCTAGTAAGAATCTGTCCAACAGGTAAAGTGATATCAGGAGTGTCTTCCACACAAGGTACAAAATATGTAATATTTACCTTACCTTCAGCCTTTTCCCCTTTGCTTGCCTTCCCTGTTGCTGTAATAGTATTTGAAAGGCTCTTACTTTTTTCTTCCGATTTAATAGGAACCTTCAAAGTATCAAAGTCTATTTTATTTATACTTGTATCTCCAGTTAATACGCTCTCTATAGCTACGGGTTTAGATTCAACAAAAATTTTAATTTTAACAAATGTTCCAAACTCATTGAAAAGAAACCCTCCCAAAAGTAAAAGAAAAATAAGTGGTAAGAAAACATACAGAAGTATTCTTAAGATTTTCTTTTTATTTGAGTTCGTGATAATTTTTCTATCCGGTAGTACACTCTTAAAAGATAAAGCTTTTTTGAGATTTAAAAAACTACCTTTTTTTTCTGCAATAACGGGAATAGTTTCTTCCCTTGTAGCAATTGGCATATCTTGGTCGATAGAGATAAATGGAGAAGGTGCTTTTATACCTCTCTTGTCTATATAATCATGTGATTTAGATATATCCTCTTTCAAGGGTTTTTCTGTAGGAACGGCCTTAATGTTTTCTTCGACCTTCTCTTCAAAAGATTCTTTTTGATCAGTTTCGATAACTACACTTTCTAATACCTTCTTTCTTTCTAACTTTTCCCTCTTCTTAACTAAAATTATCTCTGCAGCTTCCTCCCATTCATACTCTGTTGGATTAGATGGAGTATCTATTGTTTTAATTCCTGCTAATTTGGAATTACGGATACCGGTAGGATTTTGTATTATCTGTGCAATTAGTAATTTCCCCTCTCTTTGGGCTGCTTCACTAAGTACCTTTAAATTAATAGGGCTAATTAGAAGATCTGTATGTTCTGTAAAGGTAAGTACTAATCTTTCTGCTTTATTTTTGTGAATCTCACGGACTAAATCAGTTAACTCGTGAGTATTATCTATTACTATTTTTGATGTAAGTACTTTGTCTTCCATATTTATACCTCCCAATTTATATCTTTAGTTTTTTTGTCCATCTCCATATCATAGAGGAATTTAGCCAAAGATGCAGGAGTAATATCATACAAGTTTGCTAAATCCCCACTATTATCTGTAATTGAACTTAAGAGATTTGGTGTAAACAAATCAATTTTAGGAACAACTGCAATTGGTAAATATTTCTTCCAAGGAAATTCCATTAAAGATTGTTTAATATCTGGTAGTAAAGATCCTCCTCCACACAAGAATATCTGAGTTGGTAATGGACCTATATCCTCACAGCTTTCAAGTGCAACTTTAAGAGTTCTCATCCAAAGAGTAGAAGTTGAATACATTGTTTTTTGTACCTGTCTCATTATCTCTTTAGGGAGTTCTTTATTTGAGTACTTTATTTTCCTTTGCTCAGCATGTCTAAAATCTGCATCAGTCAATTTAGCTAACTCCTTAGTAAAGACTCTCCCTCCAAAAGCAAACATCTGAGTTTCGGCTACATTACCATTTTTTACAATAGCTACATCTGTTGTACCACCACCCACATCTAAAAATATAGCGGAGAAATTACTATTCTTTCCTCCAGAATGTGCTCTAGCAACTGCGAATGGTTGGGAAACAATTCCTAACACACCAAAATTGAGAGAACTTGCAACTTTTCTTAAAGCTTCTGTATATGTTTTTGGAGCAAATGATGCGTAGAAATTCAATTTAACATCTCTTCCTTTGTATCCTATTAGAGTGTTTACTGGCATTCCTCCTATTTCCATACCTGTTGGAGTAATATGAAGGATCTCAATGTCTTCATTCTTAAGTCCAGTTCTCATTCCTAGATCTTCTTTCCCACTTACAGCTATTTGAGATTTAACTTCATTTATTATTTTATCTTGTTCTTTTTTTGTAACCTCTTTCTCAAAGTGTTCTTCTCTTTCATAGTTAACTACAATTGAAACTCCTTGAATATATTCTCCTGCGATACCCATTATTACATTCTTAGGGTATTCTTCAGGTTTAAGATTGCTTAATAGCTGGCCAATTGAAAGTTTACAGTTTTCTAATACTGTATCTAAATTTGTAATTATCCCACTCCTCATAGCGTGCTGTTGTTGTTGAATACGGGATATCTTGTTAACATTTACTCCATATTCAGTCATTGTAAAGAGTAAACTTTTAACACTTTCCGTTCCAATATCTAAAGCTACTATCGGAGTTTTTCCATCAAGAAGAGGCCCTCTTTTTGATTTTCTAATTGGCAGTTTTATCATATTCAATAATTATATCACTAAAGCCTCAGGACTATACAATAACGATTTGAATAATAGGTTCTCTCTCTGTCTTTTTATAGATATATTTACCCAGAGACTTTTCAATTAAAGTCCTCAATTCATCATATTTATAATCTTTTCTACTTGAAGATTCATTTAACCAACTTCTATGAACATCATAAATAATGGTTTGAATCTCTTTTAGTAACTCTTGAGATTTTTTCATATATATAAATCCACGAGAGACAAACTGTGGCCTACCCATTAACTTATGAGTATTCATACTTATATTTAGCACTATGATAAACATACCGTATTCAGATAGTTGTTTCCTATCGTTAAGTACAATTTCTCCTGTATCTCCTACCCCTAAACCATCAATAAGTATTGGTTTTGCCTCAATAGGTTTAGATTTACTCCAAGTTCTTCCATTAAAAACCCAAACTAGCCCATCATCTGTAAGGAGGACATCTTCATCTTTCATCCCCCATGACATATAGTTCTTTTTATTAAAATATCTAAATGTTAAAGGTCCGTGAACAGGCATTACTGTTTTAGGAGCAATTAATTCATACATTGTCTTAATATCCTCTTGATTACCATGTCCTGTGGAGTGTATCTTTGTCTCTATCGTATCTTTAAGTAAATCAGCACCTAGGCCAATTAGTCTGTCAGTCATTCTTTCAATACTAGTTATATTTTCTGGTATCTCAGAAGAGGACATTATTACTAAATCTCCCTTTTTAATTTTAATGTATTTATGTTCATTCAAAGAGATTCTATTTAATGCAGCGAATCTCTCACCTTGACTACCAGTAGAAAGAATTAAAATCTCATTATCTTTGTATTTTGGCATCTCTCTTTCTTTAATTACTAATCCTTGTGGTATTTTTATATATCCCTGTTTACTTGCAATTGAGATTGTTTGGTCTAAACTTCTTCCAGAGATAACAATCTTTCTATTCGTTCTCTTTGCTATTTCAAAAAGTGCATATAGTCTTGTAAGTAGAGAAGAGAATGCAGCAACTAAAACTCTTCCTTCTGTTTTTGCTATTACATTCCCTAAATTCTGAAACACCTCTGTTTCAGATGGAGACTTTCCTGTCTTAGAGGCATTAGTACTATCCATTAAAGCAATGTCTACTCTGCCCCTTAGAGATCTTAATTTAGCGTAATCTGCCTCTAACTCATTTGTAGGCTGAGTATCTATTTTATAATCACCTGAGAAAAAAATCTTCCCCTGTTTACTTTCAACAAAGATTGAAAATGCATCTGGAATACTATGATTAATACCAATAAAGGTGGCTCTGAAGTTACTTCCTAAATTAATAGTGGTATGTCTATTTACACCAAATATTTTAGTCTTGTTTTTAAGATTATACTCCTCTAATCTTGCCTCTATTAAGGCTTTTGCAAAGGCCCCTGCATATACAGGAGGAAAGTCTAACTCTGGTAACATCCATCTTAGTGCACCAGTATGATCTAAGTGTCCATGAGTAATTAGAATTGCCTTTACTTTTTTCTTGTTCTTTTTTAAATATCTGAAGTTAGGTATTAAATAGTCTACACCGTACATTTCTTGACCTGGAAAGGAATATCCAGCGTCCACAATGATTATTTCATCTCCTAATTCTATAAAATTACAGTTTCTACCAATTTCAGATGTTCCTGATAGAGTGCATAGTTTTAGATTTTGATTTCTAAATATTTGTTTATTTGTATTTTCCATACCCAATTATATCAGATGAGACTAAAAGATATTTGAAAGATATGTAAAATATATAAGGACTGATATAATACAAACAGAACAATGGAAAGAAACATTTCAAAAACATATGAACAGGAAGAGAAAGAGATATATTCTTTTTGGGAGAAGTCAGGTTTGTTTAATCCTGATTCAATGGAGGTATATTTAAAAGATAAGGATATTGAAGTAAAAAAACCTTTTACCATTACCTTACCTCCTCCTAATGCTAATGGTAACCTTCACTTAGGACATATGTGCGGATACTCTTTTCATGATGCTTTGGGAAGATATATGAGAATGACAGGACATCCTACTCTTCTTCTCCCTGGGAAAGATCACGCTGGGATACAAACAGAAACGGCTTTTACAAAGGAATTAGAGAAACAGGGAAAGAGTAAATGGGATATGGGAAGAGAGGAGTTTTACAAACAATGCTATGAATTTTCTATGACAAATGCTTCTAATGCAAGGAGTCAGGAGAAAAATATCGGGTTAAGTGCTGATTACAGTAGAGAACTTTTTACATTAGACCCAGGGTTAACTAAAACTGTGTATGAGACTTTTGAGATGATGTTTAAACAAGGCCTGGTATATAGGGATAAAAGGATTGTAAACGTTTGTCCCCATTGTAAAACTGCTTTAGCAGACATTGATACTGAGCACGAAGAGAGAAGAGGTATCTTTGCATTTATTAAATATCCTGTTGTAGGTAGTGAGGATGAATATATAATGGTTGCTACTACTAGGCCAGAGACAATGCTTGGAGACACTGCTGTTGCAGTAAATCCTAAAGATGAGAGATATGTTAAATATGTTGGTAAAAAGGTTCTTCTCCCTATTCAAAACAAAGAGATTCCAGTTATTTCAGATGAATCTGTTGATATGGAAATGGGTACAGGCGCTGTTAAGGTTACCCCTGCTCACTCTCCAATAGATTTTGATTTAGGTAAAAAACACAACTTAGAAATTGTAAATGTAATAGATGAAGATGGGAAAATGACAGGAGATATTCCTGATAAATATAAAGGATTAGATACAATCTCTTGTTCTAAACAGTTATGTGAAGATTTAGACAAGTTAGGTCTTTTGGAAGAGATTCAAAATATTAAACATGAGGTTGCAGTCTGCGAAAGGTGTAATACTCCAGTAGAACCAATCATTTCTAATCAATGGTATTTAGATGTAAAAGATCTTGCAAAAAAGGCACTAAATTCGCTTAAAGGCGGAGAGACTAAGGTAATCCCTCAAGGACAACAAAGGGCTTTAGAATATTTTTTTGAAAATATTCAACCTTGGTGCATATCCAGACAGTTATGGTGGGGACAGAGAATACCTGTTTGGTATAGTGGAGGGAAGAAATTGTATGATTGGTTAAATGAAAATAAAGGCAAAACCGTAAAAGATTTTGAAAAAGAATTTAATACAAAAGTAAATGGTAATGGAGAAATATTTGTAGGTGAGGATGCCCCAGAAAAAGAAAAAGGTTGGGAGGCTGAAACAGATATGTTTGATACATGGTTTAGTTCTGGTCAATGGCCATATTCAACATTAGGAGGTGTGAATGGGGAAGATTTTAAGAAATACTATCCTACTCAAATGATGATACATGCTAGAGATATTCTTTTTTGGTGGTCTGCAAGAATGTTGATGCTCGGAATATATAGAACAGGACAAGTCCCTTTTAATACGGTATTTCTTACAGGTATGATTCTTGCCTCAGATGGGTCAAAAATGTCTAAAAGTAAGGGTAACGGTATAGAACCTCAAGAGGTATTTGATAGGTATGGAGCTGATGCTTTAAGACTTTGGTATTACTCTGACGCTTTGCCTGGCTCAAGTGCTCCACTTAGGGAGGAAAAGATAAAAGGTAATAGAAATTTTGTAAATAAGATATGGAATGCTAGTAGATTTATTTTGATGAATATAGAGGATAGCGAAATAGAAAAGGTTTCTAAATTTGATATTGACACTTCGTTAGATAGAATTCAAGAGACAGAGAAGCATATTAATAATGTTTCTAAATATATTGAGAAATACCAATTTAACTTAGGAGCAGAGACAATTAGAGAATTCTTCTGGCATCAGTTATGTGATATTTGGATAGAAGAAATAAAAGGGGAAATTAAAGAGGAAGAAGTAGGATCTGAAAAAAGAATTAAGAAATTGTCAGAGCTACTATATATATTAAAGAGAAACTTAATAATTATGCATCCATTTATTCCCTTTATTACAGAGTCTGTATGGCAAGAGTTAGTAAACCTTAAACTCGCAGATGGATTAGTGATGAGTCAGCAAATATAGTTTATGATATTTTATTCCTCTTCTATTTTTGCAAAGAGAATTTTTGGTTCATTGAATCTATGACCAGAATCTAGAGGAACAAAAGTCCAGTTATTTTCGTTCTTAGATACTTCTCCAGTATTTTTTAATTCAGTATTAGCATCATATTCATCTTCAATATTAAGCATGGTTGTTAATGTTGCAATGCTTTGTGGAATAAAAGGCTTAAGTAGTATTCTTAAGGCATTAACTAATTGTATTGAATTAAATATTGTATTTTCGCAATCTGGAATATTTTCTTTGTAAGATACCCATGGGGCTTTATCATTGAAATATTTGTTAGAGAAATTCCCTAATTTAAGTATAGATTCAGTTGCTTTTACAAATTCACAACCTTCAATATGTCCACCAACCTCTTTAAATGTGTTCTCTATACTTTCTTTAACCTCAACATCTAATTGTCCTTGAGGAATCTGATTGTTAAACTTACTATTTACAAAGGAAAGGGATCTATTAATAAAGTTACCAATATTTGCTACAAGCTCGTTATTATTACAATCAATAAAATCTTTCCATTCAAACTCTCTATCATGGTTTTCTGGTGCATTCCTAACAAAGAAAAACCTTATTAAATCAGGGCTGTATTTTTCTAATAGGGAATCAACAGACATACCAGTATTATCGCTCTTTGACATTTTCTTACCTTTGTAAAGAAGCATTTTATTTGCAGGAATATCATATGGAAGATTTAAACTCTCTTTCTTAGTCTCTCCTGGTAATTTATACTTGTCCCAAAGGGCTTCGCTTGAATATTTCTCACTATATGCAAGAAGTTGTGCTGGCCATATTATGCTATGAAATGGTACATTTCCACCTGCAATAAAGTAGTAATGTTTACACTTTGGATCTTTCCAGAAATCTTCCCATTTACTTTCCTGCCCGATACTGTTTGCCCACTCTATTGAAGCTGATAGATATCCTACTACAGCCTCTATCCACACATAGATTACTTTCTCCTCCCAACCATTGAGTGGAACAGGTATTCCAAATTTCATATCTCTTGTTACCTCTCTTGGTTCTAATCCCTCCTTTATCCATCCTTTTGAAAATTCTCTAACCCATTTTCTCCAATTAGGACTCTGCGAATTAACCCAATCTCCAATTTTATTTTCTAATTTCTTGAGATCTAAATAGTAATGTTCTGTTTCTTTGAGTACTGGTATGCTATCAGAAAGTGTACTATATGGGTCAATTAAATCTGTTGGCTTTAGAAATTTTCCACACTCTGTACACTCGTCTCCCCTTGCATCGATTGCTCCACACTCTGGACATGTTCCTCTTACATATCTGTCTGGAAGGAATTTGCTTACTTTCTCATCATAGTATTGTTTAGATTTTTGCGGATAGAGGTATCCAAGTTCTCTAAGCACCAAAAATATGTTTTGAACAACAATTTTGTGATTTTCTGTGGTAGTGGATGTATATTTCTCATATAGTAAAGAAAGTTTTTCAAATGTTAGTAGTATATCTTTGTGAGAGGTCTCTACTAATTCTTCTGGTGTAATTCCTAACTCTTCTGCCTTAAAAACAATTGGTGTTCCATGACTATCACTCCCAGATACCATGAGTACATTATTTCCCTTCTGTCTGTGATATCTTGCGAACACATCACACGCAATATTTTGACCTGCAAGATGTCCTAAGTGTAACTTACCACTCGCATATGGCCATGAGACGCCTATAAAGATTTTTTCTTCTTGTGTGTTTTCCATATATTTCAACATAATTATATCAAAATATATACCTTTTACTAATATATGGAAACTTTTTCTAAAGATATGTATACTGTAGTTATAGATACTGCCCTATGTTAAAGACAAACGATCAAACAAAATCAATAAACTTCTTACAGCCAGTTGGTGGTTCAGACGGAGTTATACAAACCTCCTTTTCTTGGTTAACTTCTATTGGTAAATGGATGTTAATGGTTGTTGAAATTGTTGTATTAGCCGCTTTTGGGTATAGGTTGATAATGGATGGTAGGAATAACGATTTAACAGATCAAATAAATGATCAGGTAAAGACATTAGAGAACGAAACCTGGAAGAAAAGTGCTGTTAAGTATCAGAATCTTCAGTCGTTACTTGGGGATGTTAAAATAGCAAGCGAGAATCAGGACCTTAATTCTAAACTTATATCAGAAGTAATAAATGGTATTCCACTTACCTTAGATTTACAGAGTATTTCTATTAATAAAGGGAAAGTTTCATTGTCTCTTAAGACATCAGATTTTAAAGCCTTAAGAAACTATGAGGATACACTTAAGAACAACACTTCTTACTCTGAGGTTAAGGTAAATATTAAACTTGAGGGTACAGAATATCAAGTAAGTATTAACTTCATTGCATTAAAGGAGATAGACTAGAATGGGAACTTTAGAAAACAGCGAAAGAAAAGTTGAATTTGTAAAAATAGCTAAACAGGGCGAAAGCAAAAAGAGCGAGATGATTTTTACTGGTTTAACATATATTTCTGCAATACTTTTAATAGTCTTTGCAATTGTTCCTACTTTTAAAACTGTGCAACGTATCAGTTCAGAGATTAAGACTAAAGAGATAACGACACAGGCGCTAAAGAGTAAATTGACAACATTAACTGCTTTAGATGGGCAGTATACAGCGAATAAGGAAACCTTTGATGGATTAACCTTGATTTTTCCTAACAATGAAAATTTTAGTCTTTTTCTTGCCAATATAGATTCTGTAGTTAGTAGAAATGCTTTTGCACTTAATTCAATTAGTTTTTCTAAGAATAGAGAAAAACCTTCGGAAGAAGTAATTAAATTTTCGGTTATTAAACCTTACTCAATAGGTGTAAATGTCGTAGGAAATAAGTCTGGTTTAATACCATTTTTAAATGATTTAGAGGCCTTACCAATGTATCCAATAATTGAAAATATCTCATATAGTAACCAAACGGACGAACAGGGAAATACAAACTATTCAATAACATTGAGAGTATATAATATAGAAGAGGTTAATTTTTATAGTGAATAGATATGGAGACATTTAGAAAATACTTTTTTATTATACTTTTAGCAGCCATAATAGGTATCGTATGGGGAGGAATACTACTGTATTCAAAGCAGAATTTTTCAACAATCAATACTAATGCTGAGTTATATACAAAACCACTAAGTCCTAAATTTGATGAAACAGTATTAAAAGCCGTTTCAGACAAAATTAAAAGTGGATATGCCATACAACCCGAATCATTTTTTGATATGACCGCTAAAGAAGAGTAGTTATTAATTTGCTATATAGTCATCTAACTTTTTTTCGGAAGATTTCTCCTTAAGTTTTTTTAGTGCTTTTGCCTCTATCTGCCTTATTCTTTCTCTTGTTACTCCAAACTCTCTTCCTACTTCTTCAAGTGTTCTAGTTACTCCATCTGTAAGTCCGAATCTTAAAGCAAGGACTCTTCTTTCTCTATCTTGTAATGAGTCAAGGATTTCCTTAAGTTGATTCTTTAAGTACTCAGATGTAGCAAAATCTTCTGGACTTTGGGACCATTCATCAGGCAATATATCTTGTAATTTACTATCCTTTTCATCTCCAATAGGGGTTGCAAGAGAGGAAGGATTCTGTTTGATTTTTCTAATTTCTGCAATCTTTTCTAATTCAATATCCATCTCTTTTGCAATCTCTTCATCTGTTGGTTGTCTACCTAGTCTTGTAGAAAGTGATCCATTAACTTTATTAAATTTGTTAATTGTTTCAATCATATGTACTGGGACTCGTATTGTTCTTGCTTGGTCTGCGATAGCACGAGTAATAGCTTGTCTAATCCACCAGGTAGCATAGGTAGAGAATTTAAAGCCCTTGTGGTAGTCGAATTTCTCTACAGCTCTCATTAATCCAATATTGCCCTCTTGTATCAAATCAAGAAGCTCAAGGCCACTCTTACTATATTTTTTTGCAATACTTACTACTAATCTTAAGTTGGCAGTAATTAATAACTGACCAGCCTCTTTATTTCCTAATTCAATTCTTTTTGCTAATATTACTTCTTCCTCTCCTGTTAAAAGAGGAATTTTTCCTATTTCGAATAAGTAGGACCTTATAGCATCGGTTGAAAGACTAGATTGGATAGTTTTTAAAATCCTTATTTTTTTCTCAAGTGTTAAATTCTCTGTTTCGGAAACAGTATCTTCCTCAGTTTCTAATACTTCAACATCGTTTTCCTGTAACTCCTTAAAAATATCATCTAGTAAAACAATATCCTCCTCTATTGTAGGAAATACCTCTAGTATATCCTCTTGAGAAAGAAATCCTTGCTCTTTACCCTTCTTAACTAATAGTGCAATATGCTTTGATTTTGTTGAACTACTCATATATTTTATTATGGTATAATTTAATGTATGGTAAAGTCTTTAAACAGAAACAACCTGAGTGAAAAGAAGCAATTCTTTATTGATACAATTGCAAAATTTTGTGATAAATGCGGAAACTCTTATAACAAGAATGATTTAGAAATAATCCAAGATAATAACATATCGAGTATTATACACTTCTCTTGCCCTAAATGTAAATCTAATCATATTGCGACTTTCTTTAAACCGATAGGTATAAGTAACAGAATGCCAATTAATACTGATTTAGATGTAAACGAGATAGGGAGATATGCATCTATGAAAGAAACTTCAGTTGAAGAGATTTTAGAGATATATCTATATTTTAAAGAAAGAGAGAAAGTTCTTTTGTAGTTATCTCAACCAAGAAATTGAAAAATGTTGGTCTGAAGATAACTCAAATCTTCTATTTGCATTATTTTCAATTCTAGTTAATCCTTGGCTATTTTCTAAGGTCCACTCAACAGGATAGCTGATTGAAAGGCTATAACTTTCTTTTCTACTTCCTGGTTGTTTGTATATATCTAAAACCATATTGTAGTGACTATCTGTTTTTTCAATTGGGAAAAATGACGAAGTATCAGTTTTCTTTAATCTATACCTAATATCTACCGTTGCTGTCTGACCAATTGGAATATTAAACCAACCTGCAACAACTTGGTACCCATTTTCTTGGTAGATATCGTATTTGTTATCAACAATTCCTCTAATATTTGTAACTTCAGCTTCTAAAGGTATATATACTCGTAAATAGTTTATATATTCTCCCTGTAGTTTTTCATCCTTTGTTGAATCATTTTGTATTGCTATCTGATATGCATAGTCAATGGTATTCTCATCTTTAATGTTTAAAGTTAACATGTGGTTTTTCTTTATATATAGATTTGCTTTGTTATTTCCCCAGTTCCAATCTATATCAATTGGAGTACTTTGATACTTTGACTCTAAATTACTTACCCATCCATTACTTTCAAGATATGTATTTGCAGAGGAATTCTTAAAGGTAAATATTATGTTTTTTTCATTTAAACTTTCTGAAATAGTATCATATACCTTTGAATTGTCAGTGAACTTAGTAGAGAATATTTTAACAAGAACAGAATTAAATAGGTCTGTTAAGAATGTAGATCTTCTAATTTCGTTGGGAGATTCCGCTGAAGAATCTTCTAAGATGTTAGAGTAAAGGTTTTCTGAAGTAATTAAATCACTTTCTGCTGCAACCTCTATACCTTCCCATTTATCAAGAAGTCTTTGTAAAAACACAGTATCAAATGCAATTACTCCATCTAATTTATCCCCTTTTCCTAAATCAAAGATAAATTGTTCACTGGAAAGTAGTATATCTTCTAAATTAGGGTCCCAGTTTACTAATGGAAAAGAGTATGTTGTTGATTGTAATGCTCGGGTCATCGAATTGGGAGTTCTGTATTTAAAACCTTTAAGATTCAGAAGGGCTTGTGCATTGTATATATCATCTACAAAGAGTTCACGTATCTGTCCATTCTCAATTGCTATTACGGCATAATTTGAAATCCACCCACCACTACTTCGTATCTCCCCATTATCTTGAAGAAGTATTAAATATCTTTTTCTTTCATCTATACCCAGTAAATCGGGTAAGAACTCAGACACCTTTTCAAGTGGTTTTACAGTACTATCGATTTGATTAACTAATTCTTTGTATTGATATACAAGGTCTTTAATAAAGGTTGGATATTTTCTAGCATCCACTTTTGTAATTAGATTTTGAGCTAAAGACAATTTATATACACCCTCTTGTAACAGATACCGGTTATCATCAATTGCGGTAAGATAATCTTTATATTCCTTTAGTGATTCCTTTTCTGAACCATCTTCATTTATCGAAGGTTCAAAATCTTTAATATATTCCCCTAATGGTCTTAATCCTATTACTAAATCTTTTCCACTTTCAGAAATATATTTTGTTCCTTGTACTATTTGGTAAAGATTACTAAACTCATCTTCTGAGTTAGTTATTTTAAAAATCCAAAAAAGCTTATTAAAGCTCTTTTCTACTCGTATTGCGTTTGTAGAAAGAGAATTCGTTTCTCTTTGAATCTTATCAAAGTTTAGTTCTGATACCGTATTAGAAAGTTGCTTTCCCTGTCGAAATATTAAGTAAGAACCGAGAGAGACACCTATTAGCGGAGAAATAAGATAGTTAATTATTAATAATATCGCAAGAAAAAGTAGTGTTGAGGTAAATATTTTAAGATAGTTAATTCTTTCAAACAACTTTTTAGGGGTTGCAATTTTCTTAAATGGTCCTGTTATTGAGGATAGAATTTTCCCGAGCTTTGTTTTTGAGACAGTTGTTTCTACGGTTTCTTCTCTAATTCTATCAGTTTTATCTATTTCCCATTTCTTGTCTGATTTTTCATAGTACGAACTTATCTGCTCTAAAGTAGCTTGTTCTAAAGTAACATTTTGTTTCCAATCATATTGAGTAGCATTTGGAGCAGGAACATAAAGATCTTGTAGAATTGTATTACCATCATCTCTTTCTATAAACTTGATTGCTTTAGCCTCTACATCGAGCTCAAGTAGCTTATACGCGATTGAAAGGGTAGAATAGTCGTTCTTATTACATAGAGATATTACCTCTCCTTTGGTGTCATCAGAGAAGGTTAGTTTTAATATCCCGTAAATAGCATCACTTTCATGTATTAAGTTGTGAATTTCTAACCCCTCCCCAGAAATTTCAATCTGATGTTTTTGTGTAGCATCAAAGAACAATTTATCTAATATTGTGTCATTAATCTGATTTACTCCCCTTCCAATAAGGGTACCTAATCTAATTATTCTTAAATTAGCTTTTGTTTTATCTACATATTCAGCACAGAAATTTTCTCCATACCTTTGAAGTTCAAGTGGAGAGTACGGCTTTGTTTTATTTGAAGGGTCATTATTAATTATATTTGAGAGTTCTCTATTTAGTCTTAAGGATGTTATTAAAGAGATCTTTGCTTTGTACTTATTTGCACAGCTTAAACTCTGATTTAAGTAATCTGTTTCGGAAAGGAAATCTTTACTATCAATAGCGGAACTTTCTTCTATCCTTTGGCCTAACATATAGTAGAGATAGTCTATTCTGGCTATCTTTTCATAAAATCCCTTAATACCTTTAAAATCAATGAAACTTACTTTTCCAGATTTCTTTAATTGAGAAAAATACTGTTTTGAATTATTGCTATATTTATCAATTATTACAACATAACTCCCTTGCTCTAGCAATGTTTTTGCCAAGAGGTATGAGATATAGTTTCCACCATTCACTATTACTGATACTGGAACCTGACCTTTAATTCTACTTAAATCTTCTTTTCCCATTACTTTTAGTTATTATCAAAACTTACTGGAATAGGTAATTGATACCCTTTCACATTTAATATATGTCCTCCACTAATTACAATAGGGAATTCTAAACTCTCGTATCCCTCCTTTTCCATCTTAATAGTATACTCTCCTTTATTAAGCACATGGTTAGTTATTGGTGTGACATTAATATATTCGTCATCAATGAATACTTTCGCTCTTTGTATGTTAGAAGTTAATGTTAATTTCCCACTGTTTTCTCCTGAAGTATTATCTTGTGAGTAATAGAGTAAGAATCCGTGCAAATTATCACCAGGACCAATTTCTATATTTATTCTTGAAGTAGAATTTTTTGTTAATTCAATATTAAAAATGTGAGTTTTATAATAATTATTTGAGGAAGATTCTCTAATCATTTCAATTTGATACTCTCCAGCAACAAGATTCGTAATATTAGTAGGCGTATTTCCATATTCTTTTCCATCAATCTTTATATTTGCTTTTCCATTAGGAGAGATTATTTCTAATATGGTATTACGATAGAAAATCCTTGCAATAGGGAGGTTTTTGGCTATTTCATTTAGAGGGAAAAAGAAAAATAGAACAGAAAAAAATATTATTAAGAGTGTAATTATTATGGCAGTTTTAGACTTTTTCATACTTCTTAATTATATTGAAGCTAGTATGATTTGTCTATTAATTAATATGAATACTTAGATTCGGGAGAATCTTCATTCTTTTCTACCTTCTGTTTTGCTCTGTAATTTATATATACGACAAAGATAATTACAGAGGCAATTCCAAATATTAAGGCAAAGTATCTTAATGCACCCGTTGAAAGTATTGCAAAGGAGCCTAAGAGTAAAGATATTGATGTTTCTATTAGTAATACTTGAACATTAGTAAATCCTAATTTAAATAGTTGGTGATGAAGATGGGAGGTATCATTTATTTTCATTAAATCGAGAGGATTCTTTGGTTTATATGTAATATATCTATAAACAACAACATAGATTGCATCTACAATAGGGAGTGCAAGTAACATTAGGGTTGTTGAGAATTTCGCACCACTAATTATTGCTAATATACTAATAAGGAAGCCATATATTGATTTCCCACTAGAACCAGACATTATTTTTGGAGGAGGGAAGGCAAAGAATATCAAGGAGATTAAAGATCCCGCAATTAATATAGAGACAGTGCTTGAAAATAGGGAGAAAGTTCTGATACCAATAATAAAGATTAGCAAGATTATTATCATGGTATAGGATTCTACTAATCCTGGAAGTCCTCCTACCCATTTTACGGAGTTAATACATAGCAAAATCCATATCATTAACAATAGATCTCCTGGAAATATAAAAGATATTGGCAAAGAAAAGATATTTGTACTCAAAGAAGAGCTTTGTAAGTCTAATAGATCGCTAGAAAATATACTAATACTAGACAGATCTATTACTGAAAAAGCAATAATTGCTGCTGCCAAGACCTGATAAAGCATCTGAACTTTGGAAGAGAGATTAAAGATATCATCAAGTACAGAACCAACTACTAAGACAAGTAAACCAATTAAGATTGGTAAGATAAAAGAATCAATTCTAAAGAAAAGGATTAATCCTAGAAGAAGTGGTATTGTTACAGCTAATCCACCAAGGGCGGGGGTTTCTTGCTGATGTATAGCCTTTTGTGGATTATCATACTCTTTATCTTTTCTTCTACTTTTGGGTTTATATGTTGCCCCCCATTTAATAGCTAATTTCCCAATAAATGGAGTTAGTAAAAATGCAGATACAAAGCCAAAGAGTAGTATTGGCCAGTAGTTTAGATATTTATTATATTGAGTAAATACATCGACATTCCCTATCTTTAAAATCTTTTCCAAAATACTGTTCGCTATAGAAAAATCCATGATTAAAAAATTAAAAATAATTTTATAAATACTACACAAATAGATATATTTGCAAGAAGTGTAACAATGGATAGAACACTAGATAGCTCTCTTTCTCGATGATAGTACCTATTGGTTAATATAATTGTTATGACTAATAATATGGCACAGAAAATAGGTATAAAATATATATATTCATCAGGAATAAGTCTTTTGCTTGGATTTAGAAAATAACTAAATATTGGAAGTTTAGAAGGTATTCTTACCTCCCTTTCAATTAAGTATATCTGAGTAGCAATAAGAGTTGTAGAAAGTATAATTGTAAACCAGGTTAAAGGATCTTTAATATATTTTTTTGTTTCAAGCCCTGCTAACCAGATTTCATACTGTTCTTTGTATTTATAATATACATTCTTCGGGGTGTTTTTAAGACCAAATTCTAACTGTTTCTCTTTCTTTTTCTTATCCATTGCACAATTATACCAAAAGACTAAAGAGAATATTCATAAATGTTAAGAAAGTCTTCAAGGGAAAGCTGAGCTGGTCTTAATAATTGATAATTATCAATGCCTTTTAAAAATCTTGTATTCTTGAGATTATTCTTCAAATTCTTTCTTGGTTGTCTAAAAGAAAGATTAATTAATTCTTCAATACTCTTAATATCTTTAATATCTCTATTACTTGGAGTAAAAGATATTAATGTACTTGTTACATTGGGTTTAGGTCTAAATGATTCAGGAGAGATATCTAAGATATGCTTTGTATTCGCATAAAGTGCTGTTGTTAAAGAAAGAGAGGAGTAAGGTTGTTTGTATACATATTTCTGTGCTACCTCTTTTTGCACTATAAAAAAAGACGGATGTTTAAATAGGTTGCTTTCAATAATCTTTCTAATTATTGGTTTGGAAACATTAAAAGGTAAAGATCCAAAAAAAATAGTGTCATTTATTAATATTTCATCTAAAGAAATATTTAAGAAGTCATCATTTATAACATTTACTTTTGGATATTGAGTACGAAGGTTTTGTGCAAGTGTAGTATCTTTCTCTATTACAGTTACATTTTGAAAAAAATCTACTAAATACTTTGTAAAAAAACCTGTTCCTGGCCCTATTTCAACAACATTTCGGCATTCACTGCTATTTACGATTTTTAATATATATTCTCCGAGATTTTTGTTAACGAAAAAGTTTTGTCCTAACGATCTTTTTGCTTTCATTTATACTCTAAAATCCCAAATATTCTCTTTTTTAAAATACTCTTTACTACATTTAACACACTTTGCTGTATTTCCATTAATTGATAACTCTCCCTTACACTCAGGACAAATTAGAATATCTAAGATACTTTCAGATACTTTTTTCTCTGGGACATTTTTAATAGCTATAGATTGTAAAAATATACTTGGAGAAAAGTTGCTCCATGAGAGGTATTTTTGTAAGAAAGTTTCAATTGAAAGGAGTGTTTCTGTTTTAAATTTTCTCTTAAGCAGAGCACTTCTTAAAAAAGAGCAACCATACTTTTTATTAATTTTTAAACCAATCTTAGAAAACAATTGAGATATATATTTAGGGTGGTAGTTTAAAAAAAGAACCTTTGAACCTTTTGTAGTACCTTCATAATGGTGTTTATCAGGTTGTTGATATGGTTGAGTATTAAATATATTAAAATCTAACTTTAATACAGCTCTAATTAAAGCTTTAATATGAATTTTGTTTGCAAATTCTTGGATATATACTGCATTCGGAGAAAGAGTCCTAAATATTTCGGTAATACAATCTTTAGGTTTTTCAATATGATGAAGAACTCTTACCATTAATGCACCATCAAAAGTATTTCCCTTAAAGGGCAAGTTATATGCATTTGCAGCAATTAGTTCTATCTTTGGAAATCTATTTTTTAATATTTTATAGTTCTTTTGTAATGTTTTTAGTGAGTAATCAACAATTATTGGGTTTGTATATTCATTAGAATATGTATCTGTTAATCTTCCAAAAGAACCACCAATATCCAAAAACCACTTTCCTTTCAAACCTCTAAATATTCTCTTAAGTACGAGTTCTTCAGCTAGATGCTCATACTCTCTTTTACCCCAGTATGTACTGTAATCATAGTCGTAAGTATCATAATCTGCTATTTTTTTCATAATTTTGTTTTTCTTTTATTAAATCTTGAAACTCTTTAAATAGTTTTACGCTCTGTTTAATATTTCCTGATTGCTCAGCAGAAGCTATTTGTATTCGAAAATCCTCTTCTTTTCTATTAAAATACCCTCTTACAATACTATCATATATATTATCTAATTCTTCAATATTACTCTCTCCTTTAGAAAAAGAGAAGATACTATCTTCAATTAAGGGCTTAATTACGGGATCTTCTTTGTATTTGATAAGCAAATCTTCCCTCGAGAAACCTGGGTTTCGTGAAACAAAAGACAAAACTTCCAAAATTTTTTCATCATCAAAATATTTTAGCTCAAAATTTTTTAAGACTTTAAAATTTGGTTGAAAAAGTAAAGACTGAAAAAAGATGGCGTCATTACTAGCCCTTTTGAGTGCATTTTTTTGACAAAATTTGTCATCTTTCACAAACGCTTTATTTGCGCCACTTTTGAATGGCTCTATTTTCGTTATATTATGTGACGATTTCACATAGAATAAAAAATTGGAACGATTTTTTACATGTGAGAGGGTCGACTCCATCCATGAAACAATCCGACGATAATCTTCAAATTTATTTAGATTTTTGTTTTTAATATACTCAGTCAGTAGGTAAGTATACGCATCCACTCTTTTTTCAACTAACAGTTTAAATTCCTTAGGTTTACTTTTTATCATTTCATCAATATCTTTGTAAGGAGAGGTATTTGTAGCATATGTATTTAGGGAAAGATCTTGGGATAATATAAAGGCCTTCTCTACTGCTTTTTGTCCTGCAATGTCACTATCAAATAGAAATAGAGCATTTTTAGTTAACTTAGATATTTTCTCTAACTGCTCCTTTGTTAAAGCCGTTCCAAGTGGTGCTACTATATTTTCAACCCCTATTTGATGTGCGGATATAACATCAGTTGTACCTTCGCAAAGGATTATAAAATCCTTTTTTCTTGCTTGTTGTCTTGATTCATACTGCCCATATAAATTATCACTTTTATGATATATAGGTGTTTCAGGAGAATTCATATATTTAGGGCCAAAATCGTTACCTGGTAATACTCTCCCTGTAAAAGCAATTACCTTTCCTGAACTTGATCTAATAGGAAACATTACTCTCTTAAAGAACTTCCCTTTTAATTTTCCCTCTTTTTCAACAAAGAGTCCTGATTGAATTAACTCTGCTTTAGAGTATTTCTCCTTACTTTGAATATATTCAAGTAAACCAAATCCACCCGGGGCATAACCAACACCAAATTTCTTAATACTATCGTCAGTTATTCCTCTTTTATGAACATATTCTAATACAACTGAGTTTTTCTTATCTTTTAACTGTTTAAAAAAATATATTGCTGCTTTATTATTTACCTCCTCAAGTCTTTGAAATTGTGTATTTGTTTTTTGTTTAACAAGGGTTACACCAGCTTCTTTTGCTAATTTTTCTAAAGTTTCAACAAAATCGATGTTTTCAATCTTTTGAACAAAGTTGAATATATCTCCAGATTCACCACATCCAAAGCATTTATATCTTTGAAGTTCTGGACTAACAACAAAGGAAGGAGTCTTCTCAACATGAAAGGGGCACAGACCAGAAAAGTTCTTTCCTGTATTTTTTAACTGTACATACTTACCTACCACATCTACAATATCTAGCCTATTTTTTATCTCTTCGATTTGATCTCTTGAGGAATCCATAACTAATTATACCAATTTCTTTCAACTATTCGCACTTTAGTTCATTATCTACAATATTGCATATCAGTTGACCTATACCACTTTGAGAAGAGGAGGTGATTGTAAGGGCTTCGTTATTAGCGGTAACTGTAGTATTTTGGACTCTTCCGGTAACTAGTGTAAAGTTCTTTTCTACCTTATATTCATGCTGTGTATTAGGTTGAAGTACTTGTGATATTTTATTTTCTCCATCTATATCTAATTTTATCCATGAGGGAGATTGGGATATTGATACAACTATTATATATTCTTTTACTACTTCTATCGGAGTTTCGGTTAACTCTAAGGGTTGGTATATTACTTTTAATGTGACTGTAGACTTCTGATTTGTATTTGACTCCTTCCATGCGTTAATAGAGATACTGTTTACTCCTTCTGTAAGGGCATATTCACTTTCAAAGTCTCCAGAGTCGTTTATATCTATCTTGGCACCGTTAATTTCTACAACTGTAGATAGTTGAGTACTTCCTTTAATTAAGACCTTTTCTTCCTTGGAGATATACTCATCTATTGGTTGAGATACTGTTAGTACTGGTGGTTTCTGAAATTTATATATTTGATATCCTATGTATCCTATTACAGATATGAGAAAAAGTGATAATGTAATTATCCCAATTAATTTAGGAGATACTTTAACGTGCTCCCTTTTCATTAGGATATTAGGTTTTTTTGAAGATATTGGTTTTACTTTAGTACTTCTTCTATATAGTGCGAGAACCTTTTCTACATCAAGTTCTAGGTACTGGGAATATATTTTCAAGAACCCGCATGCAAAGATATTTGAGTCAAACTTATCAAACTGGTTATTTTCAATATATTCAAGATATCTTTTTTGAATTTTTGTATCAGCACTAACACTATTTAAGTCCTTTTTAAGAAATTCTCTCTTGTTTTTTATTACCTCTCCTGCAGTTGTCATTTGTGAAGAGTATATCAGACCTAGTCATCTTCTAACATACCATCATCTGGGGAGTGACCTAAGATGTCTGACGCTGAGGAAACTAGTACTTCTCTAGGTTTAACACCATCTGCCTTAGCAATAGCTCCAGCCACTTCTAGCTGTTCAATGAGTCTTGCTGCCTTGTTGTATCCAATACTCATTCTCCTTTGAAGTAAAGAAGCAGAAGCTTTTCCCTCTCCAATTACTACCTGAAGTGCGTGTGGAAATTCAGGATCTCTCTCAAGAGACATCCCATTGGGTCCCATTGGCACTGCTGCTGGTTGTGTAATATCAACCTTATCTTCTTCTTGTTCTTCAACAGTTTGGGATTTAACTTGGTCTATTATGTACATTGAATCTTCGGTGGATATGTAGCATCCCTGTATTCTTATTGACTTAGACATAGTTTGATCTTTGTAAAGCATGTCTCCATTACCTAGTAGGTTTTCTGCACCTGTTTGATCTAGAATTACTCTTGAGTCCATTGCAGATGGAACTGCATATGCAATTCTTCCAGAGATATTAGATTTTATTAACCCTGTAATTACAGTAACAACTGGTTTTTGGGTTGCAAGTATTAAGTGAATACCAACTGCCCTTCCCATTTGTGCAATTCTTTGAACTTTTGTTTCTATCTCAGGACCTGCTACTAACATTAAATCTGCCATTTCATCAATAACTACTATCAAATATGGCATTGCAGGATATCCCATCTTTTGATTGTATTGAACTATATTTTTAACTAATACCTGTTTCAATAATCTATATCTTTTCATCATTTCAGTTATTGACCATTGAAGAGCATTAACAACCAATTCCATATCATTGATTACTGGAGTAAGAAGATGAGGAATACCATTGTATGCCTCCATTTCAACCATCTTAGGATCTACTAAGATCAATTTAAGTTCATCTGGTGTTTTAGTTAAGAGTAATCCACCAAGAATTGAGTTAATACCAATAGATTTTCCTGCTCGCGTCATACCTGCAACTAAGAGGTGAGGCATATTTACTAAATCTCGTATCTCTGGATTCCCAGCAATATCTCTTCCAAGTATTAACGGAAGTTCATATTTATCTGCATCAGAAAGAAGTTTCTTTGCCATTTCCTTCATATATACATAGTTTGGATTCTTGTTCGGAACTTCAATACCTATATATGAAGTACCTGGAATTGGAGCTTCAATTCTCATTGTCCCTCTGTTTACTTTCAAAGCTACTTCAATATCATTACTCTGTCTTTTAATCCTATTTACTGCAACACCAGGAGGTATAGAAAGAGCATATCTTACTACGGTTGGTCCTACTGCAACACCAGCTATGGAAGCAGGTATTTTAAAACTCTTGAGCACAGAAAGAATTACCCTAGCTTCATCTTTGTATGCCTCTTTAGGCTGTTCGTTTTTAATTGGATCTTGTAAATTATCAATTATTGGATACTTCCAGTTTAAATATCTAGGTTTCGATGGAGTAGAGTCCATTTCATTGTTTACACCACCATTAACTACTACTTGTCCTACTCTAGAAGTCTGTTGCATTGAAGAAATGTTTGGAGTATCTATTGATGTCTGACTCTCTTGAATATGGATATCTTCATTTTTGTTCTCTTTAAAACCATCTTCGATATCGTCATCAACACCACTTATGACTAATTTGCCCTGTTCTACGGAAGAGCCAATTTTTTCTGGCAAATCCTTAAAACTAATTTTAGAAAACAATTGACTTAAAACATCCGCTATTTGTTTAATCTGTACTCCAGTAATGAAAGAAAAGGCTACAATTAAGAGGATTATTAGTATTACTAACTCTAATATATCTCCAGTTGTATTGTTTATTCCAATATGTAAAATTTTTCCTATAACTCCTCCTGCTTTTTGAAGTGTTACACTATCTTCCAAGTTTTCTGCAGGAATCCAAAATGTAAGCAAAGTGTTTAAGGTGACTGAAAGGAGTAAAAATCCAAAAATCTGAGTTTTTTTACTAAAATGCTTACCTTGCGTTAGTAAATTGATTGAAAGTGCTATTACTGCAAGTCCCCATACTAATGAAGGCCATCCTAATAGATTGGCAATATATACAAATACAGGGGCATCTTCCTTGATAATTGGAGTAAGTATCAATGCAATTCCTAAAACAAGGAAAATGAGACCAAAAAATGTTTTGGTTTCAGAACTTTTAATATTAATTTCTTTCTTTTTCTTTCTAGACATAGTTTTGAGTATATATATAATAGAGGAATTTATATCTTTTGACAAAATATTTCCATTCATATATTATCCTTTATACGAAATGATTGCAAAATGCCTAAAAACCCTTTGACTATATTACTAGAATGTGATAAACTCGCGGGAGTTATTTAATTTATGCTTTAAATTAAAGCGATTCTTGAAGTTTTCCTAAATCATTTTTAAGATTGATTTGGGTTTTATCGCTTTTATTAGATGTAATTTATAACCTATAAATCACCATTTTATGATTGAACCCAAGCGAAATAGAGCTTCCAGACTTAATCTGGGAAAAGGCTTCTCCTCATCTTTCGAAATTCCTAATTTAATTGAAGCACAAAAGTCTTCATTTAAAGAATTTTACGAAGGTGGATTTCAGAGACTCTTTGAAGAGATAAATCCTGTTAAAGATACTATGGAGAGGATGTGGACTTTAGAGTTTAAATCTTTTAGATATGGTGAACCTTACGGTAGTATTCAAGAAGTATTAGCAAAGGGACTTTCATACGAAATTCCTGTATATGCAACAGTTCAACTTTTAAACAACAAAACTGGTGAGATTAAAGAGCAAGAGATTTTTGTTGCTGACTTACCAATGATGACTGATGATGGTGCTTTCATTGTAAACGGCGTTAGAAGAGTTGTTACTCATCAGATTGTAAGAGCGGAGGGTGTACTTTTTGAAGTATCTGAGATTTTACCTTATAGAACTCTTTACAAAGTTAGATTAATGCCAGGAAGAGGACCATGGTATGAGATAGAGACAAATAAGTACAATGTAATATCAATGAGGATTTTACCAAAAAGACCAAGAGTATTGATTACTGAGTTTTTAAGAGTATTAGGATATGAAACTGATCAAGAGATTCTTAAACTTTTTAAAGATGTTGATACTCATGAAGAGTATAAATATATTGAAGCTACATTGGCTCGTGACTTTACTAAGAGTAAAGAGGATGCAGTTATTAGTATCTACAATAAACTTAGACCTGATGAATCTGTAACACTTGAGAGTGCAGAGAAATATATTAAGAGCAACTTCTTTAGCAAAAGAAAATTTGATTTAGGAAAGATTGGAAGATTCCAGTTAAATAGAAAGTTAGGTACTTCATATAATCATAATAATCCTGACGAGGCCGTTTTGTATCCTGAAGATGTCATATTAATAGTAAAGAAATTAATCAAGATTAATAATGGTGTTGAACCAGCAGATGATATAGATCATTTGTTTAATAGAAGGATTAGAAGTGTTGGAGAGGTATTAGAAAGACAGTTATTAGCTGGTGTAAGAAGATTAGAGAAAAATATTAAGGATAAGATGAGTTTGTATGGACAGGATGCCAAGGTTACTCCATCTATGTTAGTTGGTACTAAACCAATTGCGGCCTCTATACAATCATTCTTTGGAGCAAATCAGCTATCTACTTTCATGGATCAGACCAATATATTGGCTGAATTAGAAAACAAAAGGAAAGTAACTGCAGCTGGTCCTGGTGGTATTGTTAAAGAGAGAGCAACTTTCTCGATTAGAGAGGTTCATAACTCTCAGTATGCAAAGTTTGACCCTGTAACTAGTCCAGAGAGTGCAAATATTGGTGTTGTTACCCAGCTTTCAATTTTAGCTAGAGTAAATGAATTTGGCTTTTTAGAATCTCCATACAGAAGGGTAAAAAAAGAGGTTAAAAACTCTAAAACAGAACTTATAAATAGAATTTTAGACGAAGATATAAAAGGAGCTGGTAAGAGTGGTGTTTTGATTAGTAAAGAGATTGTAGAAAAGATTTCTTCAAAGAAAGATCTTAAGAGTATTAAAGTTAAACCTTTCATTTCAGAAGAGGTAGATTACCTTGACGCTTTAGATGAAGAGGGTATGTATATTAGTATTCCTTCTGTTAATACAGATGAGCATAACAATATATTAGAAACTTTAGTTCCTGTTAGACACTTAGGAGATTTCATACTTGAGGATGTTAATCTTGTTGACCATGTAGATGTTTTAACATATCAACAGGCTGGATTAGGTATGGCTTTAATTCCATTTGTATCTCATGATGAAGCTATGAGAGCTTTAGCTGGAGCAAATATGCAAAGGCAAGGAGTTCCTTTAGTAAAACAAGAAGCACCATTAGTTGGTACAGGTGTTGAGGAGATTGTTGCAAGACAATCAAACTGGTGTGTATTTGCAAAAGATGATGGAGAGGTGACATATATTGATGCTAATAGGGTAACAGTTAACTACAAGAAAGAGGGAATACAAGATTACAAGATAGAATCTTTCTATAGAACTAATGATAATACATCTTTCTCACAAAAGCCTGCAGTAGAACAGGGACAGAAATTTAAAAAGGGAGATATCTTAGTAGATGGTCCAACTTCAGTTGGAGGAGAACTTGCAATTGGAATAAATCTTAGAGCAGCTTTAATGTTCTATGAAGGATACAACTATGAGGATGCTGTCGTTATCTCTGAAAGAGTAGTTAGAGATGATCTTTTAACCTCTGTGCATATTAGAGAACACAAGGTAGAGGTAAGAGATACTGAATTGGGACCAGAGTTAATTACTGCAGATATCCCACATGTAAATGATAGGATATTACAGAAATTAGATATGGCCGGAATGGTTAGGGAAGGTGTTAAAGTTAAGGCTGGAGATATTCTAGTTGGTGTAATTGCACCAAGAGGAGAGAAAGAGTTAACAGCGGAAGAGAGATTACTCAGAGCTATTTTCGGAGAGTCTGCAAGCGATGTTAGAGATAACTCACTTAGACTTCCACACGGAGAAGAGGGTATTGTAATTCATACTCAAAGACTTTCAGCTAACAAGGGAGATAAATTACCACCTGGAGTATTAGAAGAGGTAAAGATATGGGTAGCAGATACAAAGAAGTTAGGATATGGAGATAAAATATCTGGAAGACACGGTGACAAAAATACTGTTGCTGCTATTCGTCCAATTGAAGATATGCCTTTTACACCAGATGGTGAACCGGTTGATATTGTACTTACCCCAACATTTCTTAAGAGAATGAATATGGGTCAAGCAGAAGAAGTCCACTTCGGACTCTATGCAAAATTACTTAAAGAGAAATTTGCATTTCCACTTTTTGAAGATGTAAATATGGAGTGGTTAGAAAGAGAGATGAAGAAGCAGGGGTACAAAATTGAACAGAAGACAGACCTTTATGATGGAAGAACGGGTAAGAAGTTCCCACGTAAGGTAACTGTAGGAATGAAATATATACTTAAATTACATCATATTGCTGATGAGAAGGTACATGCTAGATCTACTGGACCATACACTGCAGTAACACAGCAACCATTAAGCGGTAAAGCTCAAAGAGGTGGTCAAAGATTTGGAGAAATGGAAGTATGGGCATTAGAATCTCATGGTGCTCCTTATGCATTACAAGAGATGTTAACAATAAAGTCCGATGATATTAAAGGTAGGTCTGGTGCTTACAAAGCTATTATACATGGTGAAAAGATAGAGAGTGTAAACGTCCCAGAATCCTTTAAAGTATTAATCAAGGAATTAAATGCACTCTGTTTAAATATGGAATTAATTTCTAAAAAAACGCAGGAGGTTTCTGAGAATGAATAATAACAACCATAATCACAATAGCAATAGTAGTCACTATTATAAAGATTCTTTTGAGAATTTTGATGCAATAAGACTTACATTGGCCTCACCTGAGCAGGTATTAGATTGGTCATATGGAGAAGTTACAAAAGCAGAAACTATTAACTATAGAACATTTAGAGCTGAGCCAGATGGTCTTTTCTGTGAGAAGATATTTGGTCCTACTAAAAACTATGAATGTTACTGTGGTAAATACAAAAAGATTAGATATAAGGGAATAGTATGTGATAAATGTGGTGTAGAGGTAACTACAAAAGATGTAAGAAGAGAGAGAATGGGTCACATAAAGTTATCAGTACCTGTTGCACATGTTTGGTTTGCATACGGTATCCCTAACAAGATGTCTATTGTTTTAAATATGTCTCATAAAAAACTTCTTTCTGTCATATATTACACAAGGTATATGGTAGTAGAGATTGAAGCAGAGAAAAGAAAGGAAATGCTTTCTAAATTAGAAGGTAGTAAAAAGAGTGATATTGAGAGTTTAAAACAGGAGTTAGAAGAGGAATTAAAAGTTACAGAGGCTATGTATGATGCTGATATTAAGCAAGCTAAGAAAGACAAGGAAGGAAAAGATTTCAAGATGAGTCAATTAGAGCACAAGAAGAAGCAGGGAGTTGCAAAAGTAAGAAAAGATTTTGCAGAGAGAGAAGAGGAGTTTGATACTTTCTATTCTAAGCTTCAACAGGTTATTGAAAAGGTTGATGTTGGTTCTGTTCTTTCAGAAGATGAATATATTGATCTTGAGGATAGAGGTTTACTCTTCTTTAATGCAATGATGGGTGCAGAGGCTATTAAAAAGTTACTTCAGAATTTAGATATTGATGCAGAGTTAGCACAACTAAGAAAAGATGTTAAGAAAGAGAAAGGTGATAAGAAGTTAGCATCTATAAGAAGAATTCAATATTTAGAAGGATTTAATATTAATGGAATAGATCCAAGTTGGATGGTAATTGAAATACTTCCTGTATTACCACCAGAGTTAAGACCAATTATTCCTTTACCGGGAGGTAAGTTTGCTACTTCTGATCTTAATGATTTGTATAGAAGAATTATTAATAGAAACAATAGATTAGCTAGATTGATTGAAATTGGAGCTCCTGATGTTATTTTGCGAAATGAGAAGAGAATGTTACAGGAGTCGGTTGATGCAGTAATTGATAACTCACATAGGCCATCTAAACCTATGATGAATAGCAAGAGATTGCCATATCAATCACTAACAGATGATTTAAGGGGTAAGAAGGGAATATTTAGAAAGAATCTTTTAGGAAAGAGAGTAGATTACTCAGGTCGTGCTGTAATTGTAGGAGACCCAAGTCTTAAATTAGATCAATGTGGTATTCCTAAGTCTGTTCTATTAGAAATGTTTAAACCATTCGTTATTCATGATCTATTAGATCAAGAGTTAGCTCCTAATGTAAGGGTTGCAAAAGACATGATAGAAGAAGAGGAAGATATTATTTGGGACATACTTGAGAAGGTAATAGAGGGTAAACCTGTATTACTTAATCGTGCTCCTACTTTACATAAATACAGTATTCAAGCCTTCTATCCTAAGTTAGTAGAAGGAGAAGCTATTAGGTTACATCCATTAGTATGTAAAGCATTTAACGCTGACTTTGATGGAGACCAGATGTCTGTTCATCTTTTGCTTACAGTAGAGGCATTAGAAGAGGCAAAAAGAGACATTATGGCATCTAAAAATATTGTTAATATCTCCAATGGAGAAGTCTTAGCAATACCATCTAAGGATATGCTCTTAGGTTTCTACCTTATGACAGACAAGAATGAAGTTGAGAAACCAAGAATCTTTGGATCTGTTGATTTAGCAATTAAGGCATATGAGAGAGAGGTAATAAATATTAGTGAAGAGATTCTCATCATGATTAATGGAGAAGTAGTTAGTACTTCTGTAGGAAGGGCAATATTTAACAGTATTCTTCCTGAAGGATATAAGTTTGTTAACGAAAGAGTAAGTGGTGGAACCATATCTCAAATCGTCGAAGATATTAAAGATAAATATTCATTAGAGGTAGTTGTAGAACTTTTAGATAATCTTAAAGATATGGGTTTCAAATATGCCACAGATTTAGGATTTTCATTTGGAATGGAAGATTGTAAGGTTAATTTTGATGTTAAAACAAAGATTAAGGAGGTTGAAGAGAAAGACCTTCAATTGCAAGATAACTATCTTCAAGGTCTCATAACAGAGAAAGAAAAGATAAATATCTCTACAGAAATGTGGAATGATTTTGCATCAGATTTAGCAGAGGAAGCTTGGGGTAAGTTAGATAAAAACAATTCAGTATTCGAAATGGTTGAATCTAAAGCCAATGGAGGTAAGATTCAGGCAAGACAGGTACTTACCATCAAGGGTATTGTTAAGGATTCTAGAGGTAACTCTATTCCACTTCCAATTAAAGGTAACTATAGAGATGGACTAAATGCATTTGAGTATTTTGTTGCTGCTAATGGTGGAAGAAAAGGTATTGCTGATAGATCTCTTAGAACATCATCTTCAGGATATTTAACTAGAAAGTTAGTAGATGTTGCTCATGATGTAATTGTTAGATTAGAGGATTGTGGATACGAGGGAGAGGGATTAATAATCAGAAAAGGAGATGATAGAAGAATGAGCTATGAAAAGAGGATATTTGGGAGAGTAGCGGCAAAAGACATTTTAGATTCAAAGGGAGAGATTCTTGTATCTAAGAATGGACATATTACAAAAGAAGTTGCTGAGAAAATTATTAACGAAGGAATAGAAGAGGTTAATGTAAGAACCCCAATCCTATGTAAATCACCTCTAGGAATGTGTAGAAAATGTTATGGATTAAATCTCGAAAATGGAGATGAGATAGAAATGGGTAAAGCAGTTGGAGTTATTGCAGCTCAGTCTATTGGTGAACCAGGAACACAGATGACTATGCAGACATTCCATAAGGGAGGAGTTCAAACAACAGATATTACGCAGGGATTACCAAGAATCGAAGAGCTATTTGAAGCAAGATCTCCTAAAGCAGAAGCAGATATCGCTACAGTAAGTGGAAAGGTCCATATTGAAAGAGCAGAAGATGACTCCGCAACCTTACTAATTGTTGGTGAAAGAAAAATGGAAAAAGAGATAGTAATATCAGATGCAAAGAGTGTATTAGTAACAGATGGAGCTCAAGTTAAAGCTGGTCAGGTTATATACATTGATACTGAAGGTATGGAAAAACAGTCTCCATTTGATGCAGTTGCAAAGATTGAGGGAGGAATACTAACATTAATTGGCTCCATGAAAGCAGAAGAGAGTATGTCTGTTCTTCCAAATGTTGAGATATTAGTAAATGACGGCGATAAGATTGAAGCAGGTACTCAGTTAGTTGCAGGTGCAGTTGATCCTAAGAAACTTGCAGATATAGCTGGTTTACTAGTTGCTCAAAAATATATTCTTGATCAAGTTCAGAAAGTATTTAATGAGCAGGCTGTATCAATAGATGATATCCATGTTGAGGTAATAATTAGACAGATGGCAAGATTAGGAAGAGTATTAGAAACAGGAGACACAGAGTATCTTGTAGGTTCAATGGTAAACAGATTTATATCTGAAGTAAAGAATAATCTATTACTTGCAGATAGTAAGAGAAAAGCTTTAGTATCTCCAAAATTACTTGGAATAAAAGCATCTGCTTTGTATACAGAGAGTTTCCTTTCTGCAATGTCATTCCAAGAGCAGGTAAGAGTATTGACTAATAGTGCAATATTAGGTAAAACAGACTTCTTAAGAGGTATGAAAGAGAATGTAATCATTGGAAGAAGAATACCTTCCGGAGATACAGCAATTCTTACAGATATGAATAATCTCGAAGAGATTAAACTTTAATTGATTTTGTTGTATAATACGAACCATGCCGACTATAAACCAGTTAATTAGAAAACCTAGAGTAGCAAAGAGAGAAAAAGTAAAACATATCGCTTTAGCTACAAATTTTAATCCCTTGAAAAATAGGTATAAAAAAATTAATAACCCATTTAAGAGGGCTGTATGTATTCAGGTTAAAACTATGACTCCTAAGAAACCTAACTCAGCACTTAGAAAAGTAGCCAGAGTAAGACTTTCTAATGGAATGGAAGTTACTGCATATATACCAGGTGAGGGACATAATCTACAGGAGCACTCAGTTGTAATGGTTAAAGCAGGAAGAAAAAGAGACTTACCAGGTGTTAAATATATTGTGGTAAGGGGTAAATATGATACTGCAGGTGTAAAAGGTAGAAAGAAAGCTAGATCTAAATATGGTGCTAAAAGACCAGAGAAAGAATAATATTTTTAATAAATAGTAATGAGAGGTAAGAGATCAAAAAAAAGAATAATAGCAAAAGATAGAAAATATAATGATGAGGTTATTGGAAGACTCATTAATAAGGTAATGCAAGGAGGAAAGAAGTCAGTTGCTGAAGAATTAGTATATACAGCAATAGAAGCAGGAGCTACAAAAAGCAATATTCCTGTAATTGAATTTGTACATACAGCAATAGACAATATAAGACCAGCACTTGAGATTAAATCTCGAAGAGTAGGTGGTGCTAACTATCAGGTTCCTGTTCCAGTTGGTCCAAGAAGACAAGAGACTTTATCAGTAAGATGGTTGGTAGATATTTCAAGAAAGAAGACAGGAAAATCATTTGCTCAGTTATTAGAAACAGAATTCTTAAATGCATTCAATAGAGAGGGAGATGCTCTTAAGAAGAAGTTAGATGTAGAGAGAATGGCAGAAGCAAAT